>JBBSBC010000240.1:0-4638 GCA_038251595.1 Phycisphaerales bacterium
AAGCCCATCTTGGGGCGATCGATCAGCGCGGGATCGACGTACGTTCCTGCGATGGCACGCAGCAATCCCTTCAGCCTCCCGCCCACAAGCAGGTCGCTCAGCGGAGCCTCCATGCACGCGAGGGCGAGGGCCGGATCAAGGAACGGGCACCGCACTTCGAGCGCGACCGACATGGATGCGGTGTCGGTCTTGCGCAGCAGGTCGTTGGGCAGATACCTCGCAATGTCCCACGCCACCGCGTTCGACATTCCCAGCCATGCCCATTGATCTTCACCGGGCCTCTCATGCCGACCAAGCAGCTCGCGCAGCAGCGGGCTCGGAAAGATCGAAACCAGTTCCAGATACCCAAGTCCCTGCGAGGCTTCTATCAGCCGCGCCAGCTTGGTTGTCCATGACTTGGGGTGGCGACGTGGCAACAGCCGACCGGGCAACATACTGACCAGCAATCGCCTGCGCCTGAGCGACTCGGCCCCCCAGTAGCGCTCGTACCCCACAAACATCTCGTCACCCCCATCGCCCGAGAGCGCGACCTTGACGTGCTCTCGAGCCGCGCGGCAGAGCCACATCGTGGGCAACAACGAACTGTCACCAAAGGGGAGCCCCAGCTGGTGGATCAACCCGACCAGATCTTCGGCGGGGCGCGCCTCACAGTCGAGCGTCGTGTGCTCGCTCCCGATCGCCTTGGCCACCGCCGCGGCGTCTGGCGATTCGTCATATCGCACATCGGGCATCCGCATCGTAAACGTGCGGAGCCTGCCAAGTTTCCGCCGCGCGATGGCCGCGATCGTGGTTGAATCGATCCCACCCGAAAGAAAGCACCCGAGATCAACATCCGCCTCGAGCCGCGCATGAACAGCACGCTCAACAAGCCCCTTCGCCTCCGCCATTGCCAGCGGGTTCTCCCTCGTCGGTATCTGCGGCCGATCGCCCCCGGCAATCGGCCCATACCCGCGCGCGATCTCGCCTTGAACACCAAGCGTGCGCATCGTCGATGGCTCGACCGCACGCAGCAACTTGCCAGGCGCATGGTCGGCGTGCCCATAGCGCACCCAATCGTCGAGGTTGTCCTGCACCCCGCTGGCGGCCAGACTTCCCCCATGCAGGTGCAACTGCCCGAGCGAGGCCGCTTCGCTCGAAAAGGCGAAGAGCGTTCCCGTGCCGTTCGCACCCGTGTGCGTGTGGTACAACGGCTTCTCACCGAACCGGTCTCGTGCCAGCGTGATCGTGGCGGTCGCACGATCCCAGATGGCGATCGCAAACATGCCGTTCAGACGCTCGAAGAGCTTGGCTCCCCACGCGCGCCAACCATGAACGATGACCTCGGTGTCGCTGTGGTCACTGGCAAAAACGGAACCAAGGGCTTGCAACTCACGGCGCAGCTCGCGATGGTTGTATATGCACCCGTTGAAGACGAGCGCGATGAGTTGATCAGATGGCCCGGAGAGCGTGTCTGATTGATTGGCCAAGTCCGCCGCTTCGATCCGCCGCGTGTACGCATCACGCTCCTCGACCGGCATCAGCATCGCGCCCACACCTGTGCGTATTCGCAGCACCATCGGTTGCTGCCCACCTGCAAGGTCGATGATCGAGAGCCGCTTATGGGTGAGCGCAAGATCAACCACCGAACCATCTGCGGCAATCACACGGTCGCGGAACCGCCCGCTCCCATCGGGCCCGCGCACAGCAAGGTGCGTGTCCATGCAGTCGAGCCGCTGACCGGCCAGGCTCTCGCCATGCGGCGTGCGCAGGGCAAGCTCACGCTGCTCCGCCGGCCAGATCCGCAACATTCCGCCGATTCCGCACATCTTGACGGAGGATAGCGAAGTCTTGCGACGATGCCGCATCCGAAAGCCGGGTATGCTGCGAACATAAAGGTCTCTACCAATGCCAGACCCGAACTTCCATACCGGCCCACCTTCCATCATTCCAGCACGGCGCAGTTACCGCTACTACGAAATGCTCATGGCTGGGTTTGTGGCCGTTCTGCTCTGCTCAAACCTGATCGGCCCCGGCAAAGCCTGCCGCTTCGAGCTTCCCTTTTCGTTGCCCCTCATCGGTACCGCGGTGGTTTTCGGAGCGGGCAACATTTTCTTTCCGATCAGCTACATCTTCGGAGATGTGCTGACCGAGGTCTACGGCTATGCCAAGGCCCGCAAGGTGATCTGGGCCGGTTTCGGGGCCATGCTCTTTGCCACCCTCATGTCTCAGGTGGTCATCAACCTGCCGGCTGACCCTGCGACCAAATACAACGCCGTGATTCAACCCGCGCTCGAAGTCGTCTTTGGCAACACCTGGCGGATTGTCGCCGCGTCCATCTTCGCCTTCTGGGTTGGCGATTTCGTCAACTCCTACGTACTCGCCCGCCTCAAGGTCATCACCCGTGGTCGCCATCTTTGGACGCGCACCATCGGCTCGACAATCTGCGGGCAGGGAGTTGACAGCCTGCTCTTTTATCCGATCGCGTTCGCAGGAATCTGGGAGCCCGGCACGCTCCTCAAGATCAGCCTCTTCAACTGGGCCTTCAAGGTGTGCATCGAGGTGCTGATGACCCCGCTCACCTACCTCGCCTGCAACCGCCTCAAGAAGGCCGAGGGCGAAGATTATTACGACCGTGGCACGGACTTCACGCCCTTCTCGCTCAAGGACTGATGACGGCCATCACCATTGGTGTGGCGGGGTGGCGTCGGCTCCGCGCTTTCATCCATCGGTGCAACCGCGTTCGCGAGCGCCTGCCGACGAGCGTTTCGCATTTCACGCAACATCCAGAGGGTGTGGAGTGAGCGGGTCGAGGCGATCCCGATCACGAACCCCGCGACCGTTGCCGGAACCGGGTTGATGTGCCAGACCTGCATAAGCACAAACTGTGTGCCTAGCCAGAGGCTGTAAAGAAGTGGCGAGAGAACCATGCGCTGAAACTGGACCTTCGTCGCATCCTTGAAGAAGGGGACCGACTCAACGGCCGCATCGGCGATGGTCTCAAGCTGCACCTGCCGCTTGGGCTTGCGCGAATGGTTGGCGAGCCAGTGCAGCAGGTAATAGATGCTCAGATCAAAGATCAGGTCCGCGGCGAACGTCACCGCGCTGATGATCGCCTTATCGCCAAGGTGCAGCTTGGCCCCGCTCACGACACCCGAACTCAGCAGGTGCTCGACCAACCGCACGGCGAGAAGTGTCGGTCCCAATGCAAGCAGCCCAGCCAACACGATGTTGACGTTCACGTTCACCACGCGCCGGGCATAGATTTTGGCGAGAAGGCCATACATTCCCGAGATCGTACCCAATGGGTGCTCGGGCAGCCTACAGATGCTCTAGGCCTTGGTTGATTTCTGTAACAATCGCTGATTAAGCCTCTGTTCATGTCGCATGATCATGCGACGAGCGGGCCACAGCCACGCAATCAGGATGTGGCCACGGCGGACGATCCCGGAACGTTGTGCGAACGAGCGACTCGGAGGACAAGCCTGATCACATCTCAGACCTTGCGCATCATCTCATAGAGCGATTGCCAATCATCCGGATCACCGCGTTCAAGGAGCGAATCAAGAGCGACCACCGACCATGCCGAGGAGTTGAAGTGGCGGAACTGCATAATCAGTCCGGTGTGATCAAGCCGTTCGGCCTACTCCACCCTCACCGCCGCACGCCCGACCGAATAATACGAATACCCCAACTGCGCCATCTGTGCCTGCCGATACAGGTTTCGCCCGTCGAAGATCACCTTGCGCGTCATGCACTTGCCCAGCCGTTCAAAGTCCGGGCTTTTGAACTCGTCCCAATCCGTGCAGACCACCAGCGCATCAGCACCCTGCACGCAGTCGTACATGTCTTCGCAGATCGTGAACCCCGCGCCACCCGCAAGCTCGGCAACTGCGTTCTGGTTGGCCACAGGGTCAAAGCCCCGCGCCTTTGCGCCCGCCGCCACGGCCTTGCGCATCAGGGTCAACGCTGGCGACTCGCGGATGTCATCCGTCCGCGGCTTGAAGGCGATGCCCCAGAAGGCCAGCGTCTTGCCCGCCACGCCGCCATCTTTCTTGAAGTGTCCAATGATCTTGTCAAAGAATCGGTCGCGCTGCTTCTGGTTGACGTGGTGAACCGCCTTGCTCAGCGTCGCCTCGATGCCCGCCTTGTCACCCATCATGATGCACGCCAGCGTGTCCTTCGGGAAGCAAGAGCCGCCGTACCCAAGCCCCGGATATAGAAACTGACTCCCAATCCGCTTGTCGCTGCACATGCCCTCGCGCACGCGGTTGATGTTCGCCCCGTACGCCTCGCAGAGGTTGGCCATCTCGTTGATGAAGCTGATCTTGGTCGCAAGAAAGTTGTTGCTGGCGTACTTCACCATCTCCGCGCTCAGCACATCCATCACATAAATCGGGTGCCCGTTCCGCACAAACGGGTCGTACAAGTCGCGCATCATCTCGCCGACCGATTCCTTCTCCACACCCACCACCACGCGGTCGGGCTTGTTGAAGTCCTCAATGGCCGCGCCCTCCTTCAGAAACTCCGGGTTATCCGCGATCTCGAACGCGATGCCACCCACCCCGCCCGGCCCAAGCTTCTCGCGGATGCGGTCACGCACCAAGAACGTCGTCCCCACCGGCACCCTGCTCTTCACCACCATCACCTTCGGCGTATTGC
>JBBSBC010000241.1:0-4600 GCA_038251595.1 Phycisphaerales bacterium
CGGCCCTGCAAGCACACCAGACCGGCCACAAAAGAATTGCGAAGAGCGTGTAAACAGCATTCCAGATAGAAAGTTCGAGCAAAGACCAGTTCAGCAAATCGCACACCCCCCTCCGTTGTGGGCGGCCAGCCACGAGCCGCGTTCGTTGCGTCATTTGCACCCGGCAAAATACGCCGCGAGGTAGTCGAAGAGGTCTCGGATGGAGCGATTGCGTCGGTGTTAAAGTCGGCGAAGCAGCAGGGCGAGCGCCCATTGACAGACGGATTGCAGGTCCGGAACCGCTTCCGGCCGAGCAGGCTGTTGACGAAGATTGTTGCAGAACGGCCTTCGGTGATGGGTATGGGCAGGGTCTTTGGGCGGGTGCGGGACCTATGGGTCGTGGCGAACCCAACAAAATCCGTCGTTTGCCAGTTTTTTGCTGCCAGAATCACGTTCTCGGTGCAAGATTCGCTTACCCGGCCTCGAACCATGTGCGGGGGGTATCTGTACTCTGCGCGGTCATAGCTCGCTAAATTGAACACGCTCGCCGCCAACGCCACATTTAATACCCCGCCCGGAGATCAGCCCCGTGACCATGCACACCCGATCACGATTCTGCGCCGCCCTCCTCATCGCCGCTCTTGGTACACTCCCCTCGGGGCCGGCCACGGCACAGACCATCTCCGAGGTGCCGCCGATCCCGGGCGGCGGCTTGACCCGCGTGTATTCGGTGAACTCCGACGGCACCGCCGCCGCTGGCTTCAGCGAAGACGCGGGCTCCAACGACCGCGCCATCCGCTGGACGCTCTCGGGTGGCACCCAGAACATGGGGCTCCTGCCGGGCGGCGTGTTGAACTCCTTCGCCCAGGCGATCGATTCCACCGGCACAATCCTGGCGGGCTATGGCGATTCCGGAAGCGCGCGGGCCTTTCGCTGGACGACGACCGGCGGGTATCAGTTGTTGCCGATCGTCACGGGATTCGGGTCGTTCAATCAGGCCTTCGGCATGACGCCCAGTGGCGTGATCGTCGTGGGTGGCAGCGGGACCCCCTCCGAGCGGGCGTTCTGGTGGAACTCGACGAGCCCGGGGTCATCGCCCAACCTGAGCGTGCTCGCCGGGCAGCCCTCGTCGTCGGCCCGGGCCGTCAGCGGCGATGGGTCGATTGTCGTGGGATTCAGCGGCACACGGGCATTTAGATTTGCGAGCGGAGGCGGCATGCAAGATCTGGGGTCGCTCCCCGGCATGGTGTGGGCGAGGGCCGAGGCGATCAGTGCGAACAGCACGATCAACAACTTCGGCGGCACGGTCATCGTCGGGCGCTACAACACCGGCGGCGGAACCGAACTGGGCTTCCGCTGGACTACCCCCGGCGGGATGGTCGCGCTGCCGTTGCTCTCAGTGAACACGACGGCGCTACGCCCGCGGGCCGTGAATGGCGACGGGACTCTGATCATCGGGCAAGCCGTCGATCCTTTGGTCGGCGGGTTCGGCTCGTTCGTCTGGACGCCGGCCATGGGCTCCCAGCCGCTGGCGGCCCACCTTACGGGCCGCGGCGTGAACCTCGCGGGGTGGCAACTCACCGACGCGACGGGGATCTCGGCCGATGGCACCGCCATGTGCGGATACGGCCTGTTCAACGGCAACCCGCGGGGATGGGTGGTGCGCAACCTGCCGTGCGCAAGTATCGACAACATCGGAGCCATCGGCGATAATGGTTGCCCCGGAGGCAGCGCCTTCATGCAGGTCGGCTTCTCGTGGCAGGTCGGTTCCACGCCCACGTTGCGGTGGTTCAAGAACGGTGTGCAGCTCGCCGACGGCGTCCAACCCTCGGGAGCCATCTTCAGCGGCACCAGCAACTCCGCAACGCTCAACATGAGCAACCTGACGTTCGCCGACGCGGGCTCGTACACCGTCGGCGTGAGCCTTCAAGGCGCATGCGAGGTCTTCTCCGCGCCGGTCGTTTTTAATGGCCCCGCATTCGTCTGGTGGAACATCAACCCCGTTTCGACCACCGCCTGTCTCGGGCAGAGCCCGTTCTTCTTTGCCTCACCCAGTGCGCCGAGCATCCCGCCAAGCAGCGTCACGTATGCCTGGCAGAAGTACGTGGCCTCTCCCATCTTCGGCTTCGTCTACATCTTCGACGGCCCCTCCGGCAATGGCGGCACCTACTTTGGCACCGGTACCTCCACGTTCTCAATCTTCAATGCCCAGGGAGCGGACTCCACCTTCTATCGCTGCGTCTTTGGCGTGCTCGGCTGCGGCGCCACAAGCCAGTTGGCCTCAGCCGCCGCAGCGTTGACCGTCATCGACTCCGCACCCGCGATCATCGGACCCTTTGACACCGGCGGCTGCCCAGGCGACAACGATGCCTTCCTCAGCGTCGCCGTCAACCCCTGCGTCGGTTGCACCTATCAGTGGCAGAAGTTCACGTCCTGCCCTTTCATCAACTGCTGGAACGACATCTTCGACGGCCCCACCGGCAACGGCGGCAACTACGGCGGGACCAATACCCCCAATCTCACCGTCGCCGGCCTCTACCCCGGCGACTTCGCCGACTACCGCTGCATCGTCTCCATCCCATGCATCGGCAACATTCCCTCCAACTCCGCGTCCATCTCGCCCTCACCCGCGCCGGTCGTCACCTCCGGCCCCACGCCGACGGCGGCGTGCCCCTTCGGCAACGGCTCACTCGCCATTACCGCCACGCCCCCCGGCAGCACCTACCAGTGGCAGAAGTTCACCCCCTGCCCCTTCATCAACTGCTGGGGCAACATCAACAACGGCCCCACCGGTAACGGCGGAACCTTCACCGGCGCGCAATCCCCATCCCTCGGGATCACCGGCCTCAACATCGCCGACACCTTCACCTCATACCGCTGCATCGTCACCGAGCCCTGCGGCATCTCCCAGGTCGAGAGCGGCGACGGCACCTTCGCCGTGACGGGCAACCCCGCCATCCAAACCCAGCCCGTGGGCGGCCCGGTGTGCGCCAGCGGCACCAAGGTCCTGTCCGTAACCCTCGCTCCCGGCAACTACGGCACGCTCTCCTACCAGTGGTGGCGCTTTGTTCCCGCCTTCCCGATCTTCGCACAAGTCGGAAACGGCACACTCCCCAGCGGCGCGATCGTCAGCAACGCAACAACCGCCTCGATCACGATCAGCAACTTCAAACCACAGGATGCGGGCCAGTATTACTGCAAGGTCATCGGCGACTGCGACAACGTCTTCTCGACGGTCGTCAACCTCACCAGTTGCCCCGCCGACTTCAACTGCTCTGGCACCCTCACCGTACAAGACATCTTCGACTTCCTCGCCGCGTACTTTGGCAACGACCCCAGCGCCGACTTCAACGCCTCGAGTACCATCACCGTTCAGGACATCTTCGACTTCCTCGCGGCGTACTTTGCCGGGTGCCCGTGATGCAGGGCCCACAACTTCACTGTTAAAGAGCGGCCCGGCCCAACCGTCGCCCGCTTGCTCGCCAACGATCTTTGGGTTGCACTCCGCGCTCTTGATTCATCACGCCGTACAACAAGAACCACCGCAAGATCGGGCCGGCGTTGGATGCGGATAAACTTCAGGAAACCATGGCCCCGCCAAGCAACCTCGGGCTGACTTTTCCCGATGATCTGCCGTGGGCCGCGCCGCAAAAAGCGACGCTGCATGCAGCCGAACTGGCCCGCACCAAGCCGCAACCGCTGCTGGCCCGAATCGCGTAAGTCGCAATTCTGCAAAGCCTTGCGACTCTGTGCTGTTCGGTGCAAGATGTGGGAATGACCCCGATGGGGTCCGAACTATCGCAGTTTTCATCGGGAAAAACACTGGTTTCTGATTCGGGCGGCAGCAAATCCGGCAACAACGGGGCTGGTTTTGGTCCGCCGACGCCCCCACCGACACCCCCGGCCACGCCCACCGATCCCGAGTTGGCGGCGGTGTTTGCAGCATGGGCCGACCTGCCCCCGGCGATCCGGGCGGGCGTGGTGGCATTGGTGAGGGCCGGTACGCCGACGATGGCCCCGAACGGTGGCTGAGAAATGAACGGTCGCCCCCAAAGCCCCCGGCGGGGGTTTCCTGAATCGACGGCCCGAACTGAACCACGGAAAGGTATCACGATGCAACACGAACGAACACGCCCGACGTTTGACACCCTGTTCGCCGACCTGCGGCACTATTTCGTTGAACGATTCAACCTAACAAAGATGCAATATGTATGAACGATGACCCCTAATAAAGATGCAATACGTATGTTGGTATCAATCTGACTTGTTTAGTTTCGCATCACTCACGCGAATGCCCAGACACGATTCGACGGCAAGTTTCTAACTGTCGTTTGCGCGCACTGGCTTACGCTCCCGCCAAGAATGAACCACGCGTAGCGGGTTGATCCCCCGCGAACGGATGGGCGGCGGTCTTGGACACCATCCCCAAGACCCCGCCCGCCCGACCCGCAAAAGGATGGTGACTCATGGCAGGAACGGCCCACGGGACGGATGAACCCACTCGCTGGCAGGCGGTACGGGACCGCATTCGCACACTCGCGCGAAAACACGGCTGGTTCGGCGATGCGATCCGGGCCGCGTTCGACGACTATCGCAAACTGGGGGACGTATATCGCCGTGA
>JBBSBC010000242.1:0-4552 GCA_038251595.1 Phycisphaerales bacterium
CCACCCCCCCCACACTCGTCTTGCCCACAATCGGAACCCGCTCGCCCACCGCTTCATCACCCTCTTCGGCCGCGCTCGCCCGCGCCGGCTGATCGTTCTGATTCATCTTTGCAAACAGGGCTTCCAGGTTCTTCGCGTTCTCATCCATCACCGTCGCGCCCGGCTTCTCGCTCTTCTGCGCAGCCCGCTCGCCCGCGCCGATCAGCGGCCGATCGCCGTTCGCACCATCGCGCAGCGCCGAACCTGTGCCCAAACCCGCACTTGAACCCGAACATGATTGAAAGACCGTCCCCACCGCGCCCGCCGAGAGCACCAAGGCTCCGATCCACGCCCGCTGCAACCTCCGCTTCCTGACCCACGCCGCGGCCAGCCCCATCGGCGTTGGGCGCAGCTTCTGCGCTACGTTGGACGGAATACCCGAGCGACTCGACGATTGTGCGGCCATTTGAGGCGCCTCCTGCGCAAAAAAACGAGCACGCTCCGCGCGCTCTCCGCCACCTATCGGCTCGTGCGCGCTCTTCTGTTGAGTTCAGCCCCGCCGCGCCAACCCCTTCAAAGGGCCGCCAGCCGAACCGCCATGACTTCCAGGTTGCGAAGCGGGTCACCAAATCCCGACTTGTTCCCCGAATCCATCTCAACCGCCGCTTGCATCAACTCCGCCGCCTCTGCGGGCGAGACGCGCCCCGACAAGCGCGTCAGGTTCGCCATCATCTCCGCCACACCATCGCCAAAGACCTTGAGTTGGTACTGCATCCGGCTGACATCGTTCCCGGCTGCGCGCGCGCGGCTCGCCCCGTGAAGCTTGCGCACCACCTCGATGCACGACCACGCCAGTGGCACCGGGTCCTGCCGCGAAACCTCCACCAAGTCACGCAGATGATTCAGCACACGCGCCGCATCGCTGGTCAAGAGCGAGCTTTGAATCGCAAAGAACGCTTCCTGCCTTGCCTTGCCCACCATCATGCCGACAAGGTCGTGCGTGATCGGCGAACCATCACCCCCCGCCGCAATCGCCAGCTTTTCCAGTTCGGTATCAATCCGGCCAAGCTCAACTCCCGTCAGCTCAACCAGCCCACGGGCCACACCCTGAGCGATCGTCGAGTTGTGCCACCGGCTGCAACGCGTCATCGTCCACGCCACCGCATCTTCAAACGATGGCAGCTCGCATTTCTGCACGACGCCCACGCCAACCCCGAGCGCCGCAATCCTCTTATCAAGGTTGCCCCCCCGCCATGTACCCGCACGCAGCACCAGCGTCGCGCTCGAACTCGGGTTCGCCGCGTACCCCTCAAGCACCTCGCGCGGCGAAAGCGGTGCGGGCATTCGATGTCCGCTCTTCTTTCCGACCGCCTTGGGTGGCGCGGGCGCGCCATCCTCTTCCTCCGACTTCACCAGCATCTCCGCGTTGTCCACCAGCACAATCTTGTGCTGCAACATCAGCCCGAACGAGCGGCACTCATCCATCACCTCAGCAACAATGCGTCCGCCCTGCTGACCATCAAACCGAACCGTGTCAATCCCGCTTGCCCCATGCACCTTCTCCAGAGCCTCACGCAGGGTCCGCAGACACTCGCTCTGCATAAAACGGTCGTTGCCGTGCAACACCACAAAGCGTGCCGCGGCGGTCAAATGAACAAACCGCTCGGCTTGCGACGGACCTGAAGACTTGGCGGGGTAGCGCGACATGGCCAACGGTATGCAGGTTTTGACGGAAAGACGTTCGGTTCACACGGCATTCGCCGTCCCCTGCACTCAACCTATGGAACCACGACTGGCCATGCCGACCGATGCGATCCGTGATTTCTGCCATCGGCGGAAGATCCCGGAGCTTTCGCTGCTCGGGTCCGTTCTTCGCGACGACTTCCGACCAGACAGCGACGTGGATGTCCTGGTTCGGTTCGAGCAGAACGACCAGTGGAGTCTGTTCGATCTGGTCGCGATGAAACTCGAACTCGAGACCCTCTTCGGCCGCCACGTTGACCTCATCGAAGAGGGCACCATCCGCAATCCTTATCGTCGCGCCTCGATCAAACGCGGCAAGCAGGTCTTGTATGCCGCGTGAACGCGATTCTCACAAATCACATCTGGCGTACTTGTGGGATATGCACGAGTGGGCAAAGACCGTTGAAGAGTTGGTCGCCGGTCGTTCGTTCAGCGACCATGCACATACCCATGCTGATCGGGCAGCTTGAGCCGATCCTTCGAGACAGTCCGCCCACATCAACTTAAGCCCGTGAGCACCCGCGCTCACGCAAACGCCCGCTCCGCCACCTCGATCGCCCTTCCCAGCGCGGCCGCCTTGTTCACCGTCTCCTGATACTCCGCCTCGGCCTGCGAATCGGCCACGATCCCGCCCGAGGCCTGCAGGTGATAGACCCACGTTCCCTTCGCTCGGTCACGCCGCGACAGCGGCACCACGATGGTGCGCAGGGCCAGCGCGATGTCCATCTGCCCGTCAAGACCGACGTACCCGAACCCTCCGCCGTACGGACCACGGCGCACTGGTTCGAGTTCGTCAATGATCTGCATCGCGCGGATCTTGGGCGCTCCCGAGATTGTTCCCACCGGTAGCGTCGCCCGCAGCGCATCCCAGCAGTTCAACCCTGCGCGCAGCACACCGGTCACGGTCGAGCTGATGTGCATCACGTGTGAGTACCGCTCAACCGCCATCACCGTCGGCAGCGCGATCGTGCCCGGCTCGCAGACCACACCAAGGTCATTCCGCCCAAGGTCCACCAGCATCACATGCTCGGCACGCTCCTTCGGGTCGGCCAGCAGGTCCTGCTCCAGTGCCTTGTCCTCCTCGGGGGTCCTCCCGCGCCGACGCGTGCCCGCCAATGGTCGGTTGGTCACCACCAGCGCATCATCACCACCACCGCCCCCACCACCTCTCCGCACGCGGCAGAGAATCTCCGGCGAACTCGCCACCAATATGCACCCTTCGGCCTGCATATACACCATGTACGGGCTTGGGTTGACTACCCGTAGCGCACGATACACATCAAATGGATCGGCCCCACTCTCACGCTCAAACCTCTGACCAAGCACAACCTGGAAGATGTCACCCGCCTTGATGTACTCGCTCGCCCTGGCAAGCATGGCCGCGTGCTCGCCACGGCTCATGTTGCTTGGTGATGCCAGCGGCGCGGCACCAAGGTCCGCGATCGTCCCGCTCGACATCGGCTCTGAGTGTGTCCGCAGCGCACCAAGCCGCTCGTTCAGTCTCCGCACCGCATCGTCATACACACGCCCCGCATCATCATCGCTCCCGCGCACATCGACTTTCGCCAGCGCGATGAGGTGAACCAGTTTGTCAACATGATCAAACACCACCACACCGTCATAAAAGGCGAAATGCACGTCGGGCAGATCGCGATCGTCACTCGGCGCAACATCAAAGGGCAACTTGCCGGGCTCACCATACCGAACCGTGTCATACGCCGCGTATCCGACCCATCCGCCCAGAAAGCACGCGGGCAAGCGCACACCCGGCGGCACCATTAATCGAGTCTCCGCCGAGAGCTGGCCCGGAACCGCGAGCGGGTTCGGGCAATCAACCATGACATCCTCACCGCCCGGCCTCAGGCTCGTTGTCACCACGCGGTGTCGCCGCGCAACCACGTGCATCGTCGGCTGCGCGCCGATGATCGAGTGTCGCCCCTGCCGCTCGCCACCCTCGACCGATTCAAAGAGAAAGCTCGGCGCTTCGCGATCATCCGGTGCAACCAACCTTCGATACGCAAGCACCGGCGTAAGCTGATCGTCAAACAAACTGATGCACAGAGGGATCGCAACATACCTGTGCGCTGCGCTCAAACCCTTGCCCGCCGGGCGGCAGCTCTCAACCATCCGCAGAAAGTCGGCCCGGGTCTGAGTCGCGGCCACGGAGTTGGAAATCTGGTTCGCCATGAGGTCCATAGTCTAGAGTTGCTTCATGCCGACACGCACCGCCATCGGACCATTTCTGGCCATACTCGTCCTGGGGGTGACGGCGTGCGGCCAGTCCGCACCACCATCCGCGCCACCATCCGCGCCACCACCCACGCCCTCGGCCGACCCACAAACCACCGCACCAAGCCCGCAGCCCGGGCTCGACAATGTCCCGCCATCGCTCCGGCTCGGGCTTCGCGCGGCCTTCGTGCAAAGTCGAATGCCTATAACGCCCACGGTGGTGATCGTGCCCGATGAGCGTTCGTTCGTCGCCGCCATCAGCACATGGAACCTCGATGGTGGCGTGCGCTTCCCGGTGCTGATCGATGATGGAAGCTGGGCCGCTCGCCGCGCGATCTCGCGCTTTGTATTTGCTTTCAAGCCCAAGCAGGTCACACGTTGGTCCGTGCCCGCCGATGCGCCCGCGTGGCCCGCCGATGCCGCCGCCAGGCGCACGCTGATCGAGCAGGCCGCGGCCAAGCCGTGGGGAATCAACATCGCCACCGGCGGAACCGATAACGTGCCGCTGAGTGGCGATGCGCTGGCGGCCGCGATGAAGCAACGCTGGAGCGCTGTGCAGTTCAAGCCACCCGGCCTGATCGTGGCATCGGTTGATGATCCG
>JBBSBC010000243.1:0-4527 GCA_038251595.1 Phycisphaerales bacterium
CATCAAGACCGACCACGTTGCAGGTTTGGAAGGAGCCGTTATCGAGCCGCGCACGGAGCAAGCCTTTATAGAGCGGCATGGCCCAATCGACACCTTCGACGCCGCGAACACGGTAGAGCTGGGTGTCTTGAAGAGGCTTGAGGTCATCGATGAACTGCACCTTCTTATCCATCACCCAGATCTGCGGATAGCTCGTATCGCTGACGAACCCGAAGGTTCGAGTCATCAGCCCGACGAAGATGGCGGCCTGTTGCGTGATGAGGAAAGCGGCGAACGCGATGCCGAAGACGATGCCAAGAAACTTGGCTTTGTCTCCGATCAACATGCGGAGGGCGACGGAGTTCATCTTCGGGCTCCCTTCTTCGATGAGACCATGGCTTTGTGCGTGGTTCGGATCTGTCGGATGGCGCCGAGCGAGAACGTGGTGATGTGGTCGGCCAGATCGCTCATGGTCGCGGTGGTGAGCGTGTATTTCGGATCGAGACGCTGAATGATGTGGTGGCCGGAGTGGTAGATCAGGCATTGCCCGATCACGCTGAGCTTGCAGCGCACGACATCGGCCGCGCGGGCGCGGTCGCCCAGCAGTTCGCGAATGATCCCGGCCAGCATGGCGCTCCGCGGGCGGATGCTTTCATCGATGATGGCATCGAGCACGGGTGAAGGGTCCATCATCTCACGAGCGATGAGTCGCCCGTGCCAAGAGGGCTGACCCGAATCGAGCATCGCGGCGACATACGCGCCGATGAAGAGGCGTAATCGCTCCTTTGCAGAAAGGCCCCCGCCCGGTTGGACGGCCGCGCCGTGGACCGCCATGGCGGCGGCACAGCGATCGGCGTAGTTCAGGACTTCCTTGTAGAGGCCGCGTTTGTCGCCGAAGTGGTAGCTGACGGCCGCGACATTGGCACCGGCGCGGCGGCAGATATCGCGGATGGTGGCATCGTGGAAGCCCATTTCGGAGAAGACTTGTCCCGCGGCGTCGAGCAGGCGATGGCGGGTGATGGGCTCGGAGTTAGGCGGGTGGGGATGAGCGACAGACAGTGGCGGAGGCTGGGGGGAGTGCATCGATCTCACTGGGAAGTATAAAACGTCTGTTTGACAAATCAAACGCTTGTTTACATTGCCCGTGACTTCGCGAAGCCTTCATCCCAGATTCAAGATGCTGGGGCTTGCGTGCCGGAATCGTCCGGAGTGCATCGTTGCCGATGCATCGCTCGTTCTTTCTGGATGATTCCACGAGTTGAGCCGCCAGTTTGATCGTGGCGAGGTTGGGTGCGACGCAGAGACCCACTCTGTGTAACCACCAGCTTCACGGTCGCCGCTCAGATGAGTGAGTCGATTGTTGATGAATGCGACCATGGCGCCGTGTGAACATTGAAGTGCGGATGCTTATGGCTTGGGTTCCGGCTCGAGGGGTGGGGTCATCGCTTCGATCTTTACTCTCCATTCATTGGCTTTCTCGCCGTGCCCCTTTGCCGGCTCGGCGGTCTCCCACGCCTCGTAGACCTTCATCAGGTCGCGGGCCATGAGCGTTGCGATCGGATGCGATTCGCCCATTTTTCTGGTGATGATGCCGCGACCGTCGAGCAGTGCGGACTCGGCCTCGGCGTAGCGTCCGAGTTTGCCGAGGCAACTGCCATACCAACCGAGCGTGAATCCCGTGCCATCGTGGTCTGGGGACAGAGACTTGCGAGATCCGCTGATCGCACGCTCGAGATAGGGCAGGGCTTCAGCGAACCGACCCTGGCTGCGCAGCATCGAACCCATGTTTGCCAACGAGACAATGGTGTTCGGATGCTCCTCGCCCAACGTGCGTGAGACAATCGCAAGTTCCTCGCGCGCGAGAGCCTCGGCCCGATCGGTCATGCCGAGTTGCTTGTACACGATCGCGAGATTCCCCATCGAACTCAGCGTGTTCTGGTGCTCTTCTCCGAGCACACGTTTCTTGGCCGCGAGCGTCTCTTCACCGAGTGTGCGAGCACGAACGATGCGCTGTTTAGATCTCTCCGGGCTGGATGTCTGGTCGTACATGCCAGCCCAATATTCAAACCACGCCATGTTGCTTCGGATCTCGAGTGCGAACGGGTGGTCGGGGCCGCCGAGCTTCTCCTGAATCCGCAGGGCATTCTCTAACAGTTTCTCAGCTTCATCAAACCGCTCGGTGTCGGTGTAGAGCATCGCGAGGCTGTTCATTGATGTCACGGTTTCGGAGTTCTCCGCACCGAGTGTGCCCGTGCGAATCGCAAGCACCTCGCTCAGCAATGGCTCGGCTTCGGCGCTGCGCATCTGCTCAACATACAGCATGGCAAGCGTATCGATGCTCTGCACCGTTACCGGGTGACGTCGGCCGAAGAGCCTCTCGTGATCTGCAATGGCCGCTTTCAGCAGGCGTTCGGCATCTGAAGACTTTCCGTTCTTGATCATGAACGCGGCAAGGTCGTTGTTTGCGCGGCAGGTATCCTCGTGATCCGGCCCGAGTTGGGCGGTGCGGATGCGCAGCTGCTGGCGGAGATGCGACTCTCCTTTGTCGTAGATGCCGAGGTTCATGTATGTGCGGCCGATGGTGCCGTGCAGTCGTGCGGCGACGAGCGGGCGATCGGCGAACTTGTCACCGACCGAACTCGCTGCGGTGTCGAGCACCTTTCGGACGGTGACATCTTTGCCCTGAGCTGATGGATCGACTGCGCCAAGCATGTCGTCGAGAAAGGCGACGGTGGCCTCAGATTCTGCAAGGCGTGAACGGGCGATGTTCTCCGCGTTGGTCGCACGCGCGGCTTCATCACCCGCTCGTGTTGCGCTGGCCAGCGCGGCGCGCCGCTGACGGTTCGCTTCCCACAATCCGACGCTTGTCCCGATCACGCCAAGCACGAGCGCGGCAGCGACAATGGTTGCGGTGATGGCCACAGCGCGATGTCGGCGGACAAACTTCCGTGCGCGATAGGCCGCGCCGGGGGGCGCCGCGACGACCGCCTCACCCGCAAGGTATCGGCGAACATCCATAGCAAGACCGCTGGCAGTTTCGTAGCGTCTGTGGCGATCCTTCTCCAAGGCCTTCATGACGATCCAATCGAGCTCACCGCGAATCGTTGAGCCGAGCTTTCGCGGCTCGGTGTGGCGTCTGGCCGCGATTCCGGCGATAGTGTCGGTGTTGCGAGAGAGACGTGTGCTTGGCACTGGCGGCTCGACCTCGCGGATGATGCGCTGGATTTCACCGTACGCCGCGGAACGCAGTTGATTGGTGCTGAACGGCGTGGTGCCGGTGAGCAGCTCGTAGAGCAGAACGCCGAGGGAGTAGACATCGGTGCGGGTATCGATATCCATCGAGCCTTCGGCCTGTTCGGGGCTCATGTATTCGGGCGTGCCGATCAGTTGGCGATGCTCGGTGAAGACTGTTTTTTCGGTGAGGCGTGCGCTGGTTGCTTTGGCGATGCCGAAGTCGATGACCTTGGCGACGGGTGATCCATCCTGTACTGAGACGAGGATGTTGCTGGGTTTGATGTCGCGGTGAATGATGCCCTTGGTGTGGGCGTGCTGCACGGCGGTGCAGACCTGGGTGAAGAGATCGAGTCGCTCGGGGATGCTGAGGTTGTTCTTGTCGCAATACTCAGCGATCGGATCACCCTTGACCAGATCCATCACAAAGTATGGCCGCCCGTTGTCGGTCGCGCCCGCATTGAGCACGCGCGCGATGTTGGGGTGGTCCATCATCGCAAGGGCCTGCCGCTCCTGCTCGAAGCGGGCCACGACCTGTCGCGTATCCATTCCTAGTTTGATGATTTTGAGCGCAACCTTGCGCTGGACTGGCTGGTCTTGCTGGGCCAGGAAGACCGAGCCGAAGCCGCCCTCACCGATGAGTTGAAGGAGCTTGTATGGCCCGATCCGCGAGCCGGGCACTTCGGGCAGCGGGCTGTCAACGGTGGCTATTACGCTCACACCCTCTTTGGAGGCGTTGGATGGCGCGGGCAGGTCGGCTGTAGGTTCGCTCCGATCGTTCAGCATGGTTCGGTAGCATACCGAGAAGACGGCTGTTACCGCAACCGGAGATGGGCAATCAGACCGAAGCTGCGGGCCACTTCCGCCCATGCTTGGCTGGACTGGCCACGTGCTCATCAATGAGGATGGGGTTTCCATCCGGGTCAATCAGCATGAGGCTTGCAGGGCCAGATCTGTGTTCATCGGCCTGGCTCGTGAGCGTGAGGACACGGCTCTTGAACGTCCGCTGAATGCCGCGCACATCTTCAGAGTCGGTCAGGGTGGTCGCTTCCCGTCCCAACCGGGGTTACAGGTGAGCATGTTTTTCTCGAATATTCTTTGGAAGAGCCCGATCGTGCTGGTGACTTTACGGGATCAACCGGTTCTGCACTTGATTGCCGCACGACTCGCATGATTTACTGTGCAGTCAGCAGTATGGAGCACACACATTATCGAAAGGGTGACTTGCTGAGAACATCCCTTCCCCGGCTTGTCGTTCCTGGATGGCCCGCTGACACTCTCCCGCAACCTCGTTACACTCTTCTCGTGCCCCCTCTC
>JBBSBC010000244.1:0-4500 GCA_038251595.1 Phycisphaerales bacterium
GGCGGATATCTCGCCGGGCAAGGGCCCGGACAGGTGAACATCAGCTTCACCGACAACGATTCGTGCGATCGTGCCCGCAATGTGGTTGATGGGACCTACTCGTTCGACACACGCGGGGCTTCGCAGGATGGAGTCGCGACGTGCGGAAACTCCAACACCACACCGGATGTCTGGTTCCTCTACACCGCTTCATGCGATGGCGACCTGATCGCCGATACGTGCGGCTCAGCCTACGACACGGTGCTCAGCGTCTACAACGACAACTGCCTCATGCCCGTCGAACGCGCGTGCAACGATGACGATCTGGGCGTGGTCTGCACCGGCCTCCGTCAGTCGCGGCTGGCCGCGCCGGTCGTGACGGGAAGTGGATACCTCATCCGCGTTTCAGGCTTCAACGGGGCCACCGGGCTTGGTCGGCTCACGCTGATGTGCGAGGCCAAGGGCGCGTGCTGCGTCGGCGCAACCTGCCTCCAACTGCGGCGTTCCGAGTGCGTCGGGGCCAACCAAGCCTTCACCGGCCCGGGCCAAGCGTGCAATGCACCCGACGATGCAACAACCCCCTGCTGCAAGGCCGACTTCAACCGCAATGGCATGATCAGCGTTCAAGACCTCTTCGACTTCCTCACCGCCTACTTCGGCAACGCCATCGCCGCCGATGCCAGCGGCAACAGCATGGTCGAGCTTCAGGACATCTTCGACTACCTCGCCGCCTACTTCGCGGGGTGCCCGTGATTGTGTCATAACGCTGGTGCTGGTTGTGGTGGTCACCGTCATGGAGTGACGGTGACCGCTTGGTTGGGCGGGATTTTTGAGTGGCGGGTGGCGGTACGGGACACTGTTCGACGAGTGACACCCACTCATCCGCGCGCCCGACACACGACGCTGAAGCGAGCAGACTCGCCATCCATCCCGAAAGGCAAACCGCCGGAGAACGGGTTGTTCTCCGGCGGCTGAGTGATTCTCGGTTCAGTGCTCTTCGACCTCGTAGGGCTTAATACCCACCCTTCAACTGCTGACTCTTGGCCTTGAGCGCGGCCTGGGCCCGCAACCTGCGGAGGGCCGGGGTCTCTTTGGTGATCTCTTCGATCGAACGCATGGGCATCTTGTCCTTGCCGCCCTTGCCGCCGCGACCACCACCGCCCCCACCCCCACCCCCACCACCACCCGGGCCGCCGCTGCTCGCGGGCGCGGCCGGGGCTTCGAGCAGGGCCTTGAGGCTGAGGCTGATCTTGCGGTTGGTCGGATCGAGCTTGAGCACCTTGCAGCGCACGACCTCGTTCTCTTTCAGAACATCCGCCGGGTGGCCGATTCGGCGGTGCGCGATCTCCGAGACGTGGACCAGACCCTCGACACCGGGGGCAAGCTCGACAAACGCACCAAACTCGGCCAGACGGGTGATGCGTCCGCCCAGCTCGGCACCTTCAACAATCTCGGCGACCGCGGTCTGGAAGGGATCGCTGGCGAGCTGCTTCATGCCGAGGCTGATGCGGCTCTTCTTGATGTCCTCTTCGTTCCACTCGACCTTGAGCACCTTGACCTTGACCTGCTGGCCTTCCTTCAGGTGCTTGGCGATTGCCTGCTCGCCAAAGCCCACCCGGTCGTAGGTCAGGTCGCTGATGTGAACCAGGCCATCGATGCCGCCGATATCAACAAACGCGCCGAAGGGCATCAGCTTGCGGACGGTGCCGTCGAGCGTATCGCCCTCGTGCAGCGTCTCTTTGAGCCTTGAGGCCTTTTCCTTGCGCTCCTGGCCGAGCAGGTCGCGCCGACCGAGCACGATGTTGCCCTTGCCGCGCTTGTCGAGCTGCGCCACCTGGCAGGTAAGCTTCTCGCCGATCAGCACCGACAGATCAGGAATGCGATCCAGCGAAACCTGCGAGGCCGGGAGGAATGCGCGGTGACCGACGATCTCGATATCGAGCCCGCCCTTGTTCACACCCACAACCTTGCCCTCAACAGTCTGGCCGATCTCCAGACTCTCCCACGCGGCCTTGACGACCGTGCCGGGCTTGGAGCAGATGAACAGGCTTTCGGCCGCCTCGAATCGCTCGATGGCGACTTCAACTTCAGCCCCGACCGTTGGGAGCTGATCTTCGGGCCAGTTGATGCGCTGGGCAACACCCAGTTCCTTCGGCCCGAACTCGAGGAAGATGTCGGAAGGACCGACCGAGATCACCTTGCCCACACGGTGCTCGCGACCCGACTGAACGACGCGCGGCCCGCGCAACGCGGGCTTGGCCGCGCCGCCGATTGGCGCGATGTCGTGCGCGTGCTGCATGCGCGTGGCGCTGGGCTTGGCATCCTTCTTCTTGCGCTGACCGCCCTCACCTTGTTGGGGCACGGCCCCTCCAAAGCCGAGCGCGGCCATCGCATCATCAATCTCCGATTGCGTCGTGGAGTCGATGGCGGGCGCGGGTGTCGCCGGCGTCTCGGGAGCGGGTGATGCTGGTCCGCCCGCTCCGTCTGCGTGGGGCGTAGCGGAGGAGGGCACGGTTTCGGTCGAAAGGGGGTTGGTGTTCGGGTCCATACAACAGCGGTTTTTCAGTGGAAGGTGCGTCGCGGTCGGTCCAAGGCAATTTTAGGGGAACTGGTCGCGAGAACTCCCGAGGCGGGCCCGGCGGCACGGCGCACACAATTGCGACGCATCGCCCAAGGCGGATGGGACGGAAGTTTACACTCGGATCGGGTTGGGGGCGCGTTGGGGGTCGATTCGGGCTTCAAACCTGTCGAGTATCGTGGAATTGGACCGCTCGACCCGGCGCGCTCAACGCACGGCCGCGTCGATCATGTTCTTCAGGTTCTGCTTGCTTTGAGCCCCGATCACGCGCTGCACGACGCGGCCATTCTTAAAGATCAGGAATGCCGGAAGGGCCGAGACGGCGTATTGCCGGGCCACCCTGGGGCTGGTGGTGATGTCGAGTTTGCCGAACCGGACTGTTCCCCCGTAGTCGGCCGCCAGGTCTTCGACGACCGGGGCCATGCTGCGGCAGGGGCCGCACCACGGGGCACCACAATCCACCACCACCGGACGAACGCTGAACTGAACCTCGCGCATGAAGTTCGCGTCGTTGAACTTTTCGACGGTGACAAACTTCGGGGCGAGTGTGCCGCTGCTGAAGCCCTCGTACGACGAGCGCTGAGCCTCGCACGCAGCGACGGACAGAAAAGCACCGACAAGAAAAATGCAGCGAAGAACGAGCATAAGCGGCTCCGACGAATGTTCACAAGAAGGACACGACGCAGGCGTCATTTCGGGTGTCCCGAGCGCGTCACTCCACATTCCTGATACGGATGTTTTCGTGGCCACGCGCGGCATTCACAACGCGCAGGGCGTGCGCCGCAAGCGCAACAAACACCCTTCGAGAGCGCACACATCGGCGCGTGCGCGAACCCGAACGCCGATGCTTCAAAGGGCACGATCGCAACTACAGATGTGCGAGTTCGGGCAGCTTGCCCACCAGCGGCGTTGCGTACTTGATGAACGCGGGACTGACATCGTTTCGACCGTTGATGTACTCGACCGGCATGTGACGGGTCTTGGCGGCGACATCACGCAGCTCGATGCGCTGGAAGACGCTTTTGTAGGTCTTGCCCGAGGCACGCACGATCGCCACCGAACCCGATGAAGCCCCCTTCGCGGCGAGTCTGGCGGCGAACTTGCCGACCCCACGCGCCTCGCGCGAATCGACGGGCGAAGGATCGGGCCAGCATCGCTGGAGGTAGCCGAACGTATCGGCACGCACGCGCGGGGCCTTGCCATCCTTCTTCTTGACTCGCTTCTTGACCAGACCAGCAAGGGCATCGCCCAGGCCGCCAACGCCCGAAAGCTGAATGTTTCCGTGCGCATCGCGATCGAGCCCTTCGATGAGCGACTCGGCGACCGCGCGACCATCGGCGGTCTGGATTCCCTCGCTGACCGCGACCTGACAGCGACCGAGCCGGTCAAAGACACCCTGAACATCGGCGATAAACGCATCAACCGAGAAGGGCACCTCGGGGAGATAGATCAGGTGCGGGCCATCGCTCGCACCCTTGCGCCCGAGCGCGCTGGCCGCGGTGAGAAACCCGGCGTGACGACCCATCACCACGTTGATCTTGACACCCGGGAGGCTGGCGTTGTCGAGATTGTCGGCCATGAAGGCTGTCGCCACGAAACGGGCCGCGCTCGGAAAGCCGGGCGTGTGATCGCTCATCATCAGGTCATTGTCAACGGTCTTGGGAACGTGGAAGCACCGCATGTCGTAGCCGTTGCCCTCGGCGAGTTCGCTCACGATGCGGCAGGTGTCGCTCGAATCGTTGCCACCGATGTAGAAGAAGTAGCGGATATTCGCGTGCTTGCAGGCCTGAAGGATCTTGGCGCAGTACAGCGCATCGGGCTTGTCGCGGCTCGAACCGAGCGAGGCCGATGGGGACTTGGCGATCGCGTTCAGCCTTGCCGCTGAGAGTTTGCCCAGATCGATCATCTCGGCGGGAGACTTGACCAACCCGCTGACACCGTGA
>JBBSBC010000245.1:0-4493 GCA_038251595.1 Phycisphaerales bacterium
ATATCTCCGACCCGCAGGAGGTGATCGCCCGCGCCAAAGCGTTGAGCGTCGAGCTCGGCACCACGATCACGCCGGGCTTCGAAGCCCTCGTCTTCAAAGCCTCGCGCGGGATCGAAGACATCTACGAACTGACCTACATCCGCAAGGACGGCACCCGCTTCCCGGCGGTCGTGTCCGTCACGGCGCTGCGCGACGATCAGAGCACCATCATCGGCTATCTGCTGATCGGCACCGACAACACCGCGCGCAAGCAGGTTGAAGCCGAGCGCATGCTGCTCGATCAGGCCGTCCGCGATCAGCAGTTCTACACCCGCTCGCTCATCGAATCGAACATCGATGCGCTCATGACCACTGACCCGCGCGGCATCATCACCGACGTCAACAAGCAGATGGAGGCGCTGACCGGGTCCACCCGCGACGAACTGATCGGCGCGCCGTTCAAGGATTACTTCACCGATCCCGAACGCGCCGAGGCGGCCATTAAAATCGTGCTGAGCGAGGGCAAGGTCACCGACTACGAACTCACGGCCTGCGCCAGAGACGGCAAGGAAACCGTGGTTTCCTACAACGCCACCACGTTCCATGACCGCAATCGCAAGCTGCGGGGCGTGTTCGCTGCTGCCCGCGACGTGACCGAGCGCAAACGCTACGAACAATCTCTGCAGGAGGCGGATCGCCGCAAAAACGAGTTCCTGGCCATGCTGGCGCACGAACTTCGCAACCCCCTGGCCCCCATGCGCAACGCGCTGCAGATCATGCGGCTTACAGCCAGCCGCGAGGTCCAGCGTCCCGAAGACGAAGCCATCCGCTCGGCATCGACCATGATGGATCGTCAGGTCAGCCAGATGGTCCGGCTCGTTGACGACCTGCTTGATGTCAGCCGCATCAGCCGCGGGAGGATCGAGCTCCGGAAAGCCCGGACCGAACTGAGTTCCGCCATCCACCATGCTGTCGAGGCCGCCTCTGCGTCTTACAAGAGCATGGGCCACACGTTGATCGTCAAGATTGCGCCCGAGCCGATGTACCTCAACACCGACCCGACCCGGCTGGCGCAGGTGCTCGGCAACCTCCTCAACAACGCCTGCAAGTACACCCCCAAGGGCGGCCAGATGCTGCTCACCGCAGAACGCGATGGCGACCATGCCGTCATCCGGTTGAAGGATAATGGCATCGGCATCGCCACCGAAGAACTGCCCCGCATCTTCGAGATGTTTGTGCAGATCGACACCTCGCTTGAGCGCTCGGTCAGCGGATTGGGCATCGGCCTGACCCTTGTCAAGAGTCTTGTCGAGATGCACCAGGGCACGGTACACGCCCACAGTGCCGGCCTCGGGCATGGCAGTGAGTTCGTCGTGTGCCTGCCGATCGTGGTTGAACATCCACAATCGCCGATACCGGTGTTGACCGCCAGCAAGCCGACCAGCACGATCAGCCGCCGCATCCTTGTGGTTGACGACAATCAGGATTCGGCTTTGTCACTCGCAGCGTTGTTGAAGTTCACTGGCCATCACACGGACACCGCTTCCGACGGTCGGGCGGCGGTTGCCGCGGCACTGACCTTCCTGCCCGAAGTTGTGCTGCTCGATATCGGCCTGCCGCTACTCAACGGCTACGACGCCTGCCGCCAGATCCGTGCGCAGCCAAATGGCACGCGCATCTTGCTGATCGCCCTCACCGGATGGGGTCAGGATGAAGACCGTCTCAAGTCCAAAGAGGCGGGTTTCGACGCCCATTTCATTAAACCCATAGACCACGACCAACTCATGAAACTCCTGGCGGAGTTCGAGCCGGCGCTCACGTGACGGCGATGTGGCATTGCGAGTGCCACTAAGCGGCTCCGGGTTTGGTGCTCGTGGACACTTCAAATCAAAGCACACTGATCCGCAGAGCCGGATCAGTGGCACGAGATGCAACGGAGGTCGCGCGCCCGGCTGGATTTAGGTGGTGGTGTGCATACCCGGTTTGCGGGTCACATTAAATAACTTTCATGAATCGCCATGCTCGTTCAATAATAAACTTGATTTAAGCGTGGCGTTGCCGGAAACAGACGCTAGTTTAAGTCTGAGCAGTTCTGACGTTCACCGGTCGTGCGGCAACGTCGACAGCTCTCCACATTCTCACATAGAGAGCACATCGCATGAAAACTGCGTCGGCGGTCTGCGTTTTTGTTTTGGCAATCAGCGGTCTTCGCAACCACGTATTCGGCCAGAACCTTGGCTCTGCCGCGAACTTCGCGGTGCTGGGCGGCTCGAGGGTGACGAACACCGGTCCCACCGTCATCACGGGGAACCTTGGCGTGTCGCCCGGGAGTGCAATCACCGGATTCCCGCCGGGCGTCGTGGTGAACGGCTCGGTACACGGGGCGGATGCTGTCTCGCAGCTCGCGCGCAACGACTTGATCATCGCCTACAACGCGCTGGCGGCGATGGCACCAAATCAAAGCCTCACTGGCATGAACCTGGGCGGATTGACCCTGACACCGGGCGTGTACTCGTTCGCGACGTCGGCCTTCCTGACCGGCACGTTGACGCTCGATGGCGTGGGTGATCCGAATGCGATGTTCGTGTTTCAGATCGGAAGCACGCTGATCACTTCGAGCCTTTCATCGGTCCTCACCACCAACGGTGCGGGTGCTTCGAACATCTTCTATCAGGTCGGCAGTTCGGCAACGCTCGGCACTGGCACGGCCTTTCAAGGGAACATCCTCGCATTGGAGAGCATCACGCTGACCACGGGCGCGACCATCGTTGAGGGAAGGGCCCTGGCCATCAATGGCGCCGTCACGCTCGACTCCAATCTCATCACAATCCCAACGCCGGGCGCTTCGGCGCTATTTGGCGGGGCGCTTGTCGGGGGACTGGTGCGTCGGCGAAGGTCCATTCTCGCGTGAACAGTTTCTGTACGCGGCAAGCCGCGGCGTGGGCGACCGGGTGAACAACAATTGGAGAGAGGGTTCACTCAGTCTCACATCGTCGGTGCTTGCCCTGGCACCCCCTCCGCCCACGGGATCATCAGTTCCTCCGCCACCGCACCACCCCCGCGACGATCGTGGCGACCGCTCGCGCCCGAAGCTCGCGGTTGAGGAACGGCGTATTGAACGATCGCCCGGCGAGTTCGCGTCGGGCCAGTGTCCAGCGGGCGGCGGGGTTGATGACGGTGATGTCGGCGGGGCCGTTGACGGCGAGCTTGCCCAGGCCGCAGGAATCCAACGCGCAGAGACGCGCTGGCTCGATGGTCATCATGGCGATGAGGCGGGGCCAGTCAACAACGTTGCCTTCGACCAACGCTTCGTAGTAGAGGCTGAGCGCCGACTCAAGGCCCACAAGACCGAACGACGCGGTGTCAAAGGGAACGTCTTTAGACTCTGCCGGGTGCGGCGCGTGATCAGTGCCCAGGACGGTGATTGTGCCGTCGGCGATGCCGAGTTTGATGGCGTCCTGGTCTGATTGCTCGCGGATGGGCGGGTTGACTTTGTAGCGTGTGTCGTAGCCGCTGGACTCGATGAGGTCGCAGGTGAGCAGCAGGTGGTGCGGGGTGGTCTCGGCGGTGACGGGCTGGCCCGCTTCCCGGGCGGCGCGGACGATGTTGACGCTCTCAGCACTGCTGATGTGCTGAACGTGGTACGCACAGCCGATGTTGCGGTTGAGGCGGATGTCACGCTCGACGATGATCTCCTCTGCGGCGCGGGGCCAGCCGGCGAGGTCAAGTCGGGTGGAGGTGGTGCCAGCGTGCATGACTGAGCCGCGGGTCATCGTCGGCTCCTGGCAGTGCTGCATCAGCGGCTTGCCGGTGGCTTTGACGGTGCTGAGCGCGCGGCTCATGAGCGCGGCGGACGCGATGCAGTCGCCATCATCTGAGAACCCGCAGGCGCCGGCGCGGGCCATGAGGGCGATCTCGGCGAGTTCCTCGCCCTGACGCGCCTTGCTCACGGCACAGACCGGAAAGACGCGGCAGGCCCCGGTGGACTGTGCGCGATAGAGCACGAAGTGGACCATCGTGTCGTTGTCGAGCGCAGGGGTGGTGTTGGGCATGCAGCAGACGGTGGTGAACCCGCCGCTGGCGGCGGCGCGGGTGCCGCTGGCGATGGTCTCGGCGCGCTCGTTGCCGGGCTCGCGCAGGTGGACGTGCGGATCGATGAGGCCTGGGGTGACGAGGCAGCCCTCGGCGTTGATGATCTCATCGGCGGGGGAGCGCGGGAGCGCGAGGCCGATGGCAGAGATGACGCCGCCGGTCATCGCGACGTCGGCGATGCGGTCCATGCCGGAGAAAGGATCGATGACGCGGCCGCCGGTGATCAGGAGGGTGGACATCGGGACGAAGATAGCCGCGCTGACGGAGAGGGGGAAACTCACACATGGCTTTTGTGTCCTGTTCCTCCACTCCGCGGCCTTTGCGATCAGGGCTCGCGTCGCGTGCGGGTAGAATCTGGCATGAAACTGGACATGACGATCATGAGCGTGAGTGGGCGGATGGCGGCGTGGTGCGTGCTGGTG
>JBBSBC010000246.1:0-4462 GCA_038251595.1 Phycisphaerales bacterium
ACATCGGCGAATCGCTTGTCGTGATCCTCAAGGCGACGGAAGGCATCGTCGAGCGCAACAATTTGTTCGGCAAGGTCATCATCCGCCAACTGGGCCACATCCCGAATGGTGCCAAGAGGGATCCGAGTGCGGGTCTTTCCGCCTCGTTTCAGTCGCGCGCGGGCGCGGCCGTGTTCGATCAGAACTCGGCGCATGGCTTCTGCGGCAGCCCGCATGAACATGGCGTAGTGCGGGCTCCCGGGGACCGCGGTCGCCCCGCCGAAAGCGGGGTGCGTGCCGAGACGGGTAAATGCTTCGTGAACCAGAGCGGTGGCGGAGAGCGTGTGTCCGCGGCGCTCGCCGTTCATCTGGGTCTGGGCGATCGCCTTAAGGTGGGAATAGACCGCGACAGCGAGGCTGCCCGCGGGGTAGTTCGACGGGCTGCCGTCAACGTCGTCGCCATCGGCGCTGGGTGATGAAGATGGGGTCGTTGGAGCGGCGATTCGGTGATGCTAACGAAGGGAAATGGATTGGTCAATGGTGGTACGGACATGCAAGCCGCGCGCCTACATCACGGCGAGATCACCCCCGCCATTTCCGCGGCCGGCTGGTGCCGCTGCTCGGGCAGAGGCTCCATCAGTTGGCGGGTCAGAGCGGGTCAGCCGCTCTCGTGCCCGCAAAAATGAAAACGCCGTAGACCTTCTGGTCTACGGCGTTTGACGGGAAGTGGAGGCGAAGAGACTCGAACTCTCGACCTCTTCCATGCCATGGAAGCGCTCTACCAAAACTGAGCTACGCCCCCGTCTGGGGAACCGACCGCCGTCGGCTTTGGCGGCTGCCGACGGTCTAAGTCAAGGATGATGGTAGTTCGCCGACCGCCTGAATCAACTCCCCTGTGCCTGCGCGCGAGCACCGACTGGCATGAACATTACCCGTTCGATGTACGAACAAATGGGGCCGCCCGGAGCGCGAGCAGCCGATCGGCGGCGGCAATCACCGTCTCAAGAGTGATTTTGTCGATCGAGCATTGTTCCGGAACATCGTTGGCTAGCTGCCCCTCAGGCAGGTTGGGCTCTGCGAGGATATCGATGCGCGTACTGGAATCATCACTCGGCGGCAGGGCAGTCCACCGATGATCGGTCGGTCCGAACAGCGTGACGCACGGTCTCCCGAAGGCGGCGGCGATATGGCGCGGGCCAGTGTCATTGGTGATGAGGACCGCGGCACGTCGCACGAGCGACTTGAGGGCGCCAATGGTAATGCCCAACTCCGGGAGGGAAGAGATGCGCGTTGCGAACTCTGGTCCCGCCACGTCGATGGCCAGCGAGCGGATGGAAGCGGCCAGTTCGGATTCCGCCGGACCGCCGTTGATGAGAATCGCGAGGCCGTGGACATTGAGCAGGTGGGCGGCGACCTTGGCAAAGCGATCTGGGGGCCACCGCTTGGCGGGATCGTTGGCACCTGGATTGATGATCGCGAACCCAGACGCAAGTGTGATCGCCGCGCGGGCAAGGATCGCATCTGCTGCGAGGTCTTGTGCGGGGGTGGTGGCGAGTTCGAGCGCCGGCCGCGAAGGCGCGGGAGGGTCGACGATGGCGCGAGCAAGCGAGAGGTAATACTCAACTGCGGGAATGCACGCCCAACCTTTGTGCGGTGCGGAACGCCGTTGTGGCCTGAGCCTGTCGGTGAGGAGAAGGCCGCGACCATCGCGGTCGTAGCCAATGCGCCGGGGGATGAAGGCAAGGCGGGTAACGAGCGCGGTTGAGAAGGAGTTGGTGAGCAAGAGGGCCGCGTCATACCGGCGCGGCCGCACCTTTGCGGCGACGAGTTTGGGACCCATCACACCGTGGGCACGCTCGATATGAAGTTCATCAAAGAAGTCGGTGCCTGCGATGAGTTCATCAATACCCGGACGCATGAGCGCGCCGATGAACGCTCCGGGAAGCTCGCGGCGGAGAAGGCGGAAGGCCGGTGTGGCCATCACCGCATCACCGAGCCAACTCGGACAGACAACCAGCAGGCGTGAGGGGCGGTCGGACATCGGTGGAAGGGTAGAGGCCTTTGCAAAGACACGGCTTATCCGCGATCGACCGTGCCCAGGATGAGTTCCGCCGCGTCAGAGAACGTGGCAGCACGGTTCATAGCGCGCGCCGAGGCCGTGCCAAGAATGATCGTGTGAGCATGCGGAATGTCCGCCGCGAGCGCGGCCTCGATGTCACGCGAGGCATCACCGATCATCCATGAGCGGGTGATGTCGATCGCGAGATCACTCGCGGCCTGAAGCAACATGCCCGGTGCGGGCTTTCGCCACGGGTGTTCGATGCTGTACTGTGGAACAGAACCGCCCGGGTGATAGGGGCAGAAGTAGACCGCATCAAGTTCAACGCCCGCGTCGCGTCGGATGTGTTCACGCATTCGGTGGTTGGTGGCTTCGACATCGGCGATGGCGCAGTGGCCGCGAGCCACCGCGCCCTGATTCGTAACGACCACCAAAAGGTGTCCGGCCTCCTTGAGCCGTCGCAAAGAGTGCGGCACTTCCGGAAGCAGATCCACCAACTCGGGATTGAAAAGATCGCCAGGGTACGGCATAGTCGCGGCCAGCTCGCGATTGGCGATCAGTGTGTCATCGCGATCCAGAAACACCGCAGGCTTAAGGTTCACATTGGGGTGTTTCATGCGTATCAGAGAGCGTAGTCAATCGGGCATGCAAGCGTTCCTTTGCACAGTCTTTACGAAGTCTAAACAGACTTGGAATGGTCCGGTCGGGCTGCGCCGTTATTCTCTCGGCTCAACCGCGTGCAGAGTGTGCGCGTTTATCCTGCGCGGGCTGGAGAGTGAGACCACCCGCACAATGTGTGTTTAGCCTGAATAAGGCTTGAGGAGAGAGAACCATGTCTCGTATGCTTGTTTGCGCGCTCGTCGCGGGCTTGGCGGCTTCGGCCGCTTCAGCCGATGTCTTTACGCAGTGGAACTTCAACTCGAACCCCGCCGATGCGGCTACGGCGACGGGAACGATCACACCGAATACCGGCAGCGGCACGCTGAGCAGCATCGGTTTGACCACCAACCTGTTCGCTTCGGGCGATGCCTCGGGCGGGTCGAGCGACCCTGCCACGGGTGATGACAGCGGCTTCCAGACCACGACCTACCCCGCCGCCAGCGCCAACAACGAGACCGCCGGTCTCCAGGTGCTTGCTTCGACGGTCGGCTGGGAGAACCTCATCGTTTCATGGGATCAGCGCCACAGCAACACGGCCAGCCGTTTCTGGGCCTTCTACTACACGCTCGATGGCTCGGCTTGGACGCGCCTTGCGGTTGACGGCACCAACGCCAACCCCGGCGCGACTCCCGCCTCGGGCGCGCCCGCCAACACTCCCGGCCTCTTCGGTGGTAACGGTACCTTCTCCGCGTTCGATGGCACGGTGACCGGCGCGGGCGACGATTGGTTCAACCAGCGCAGCGTCAATCTTTCGTCAATCGCTGGCGCGGCAGACAATGCGAACTTCGGTTTCCGCGTCGTCTCATCCTTTGGCAGCGGCTCTTCCTACGTCGCCAGCAGCGGCGGCACCTATGGCACTAGCAGCACTTCGCGCTTCGATATGGTCACTCTCAACGGCACCGCGATCCCAACCCCCGGCGCCTTCGCCCTGTTGGGTCTCGGCGGTCTGATGGCGATGCGTCGTCGTCGCTGATGCTCTCGAATCGGGTCATTCCCGATTCACTACTTGTTCACTTTCACCTGTTCACTTCCACGCCGCAGGCCCTGAAAGGGGCCTGTGGTTGTTTTTCACCTTCAGAACTGCCCTGCCGCGTAACGCGGCCGAAGGTCTTGCAAAGGTCGCACGAGGTCGGGTGATGGGTGAATATACGGCTACCATTGAAGTGCCGTACCCCAACAATCCGCCGTCTCAACGGCCGAGGACGCCTGTCGCCCCATGCCCAATCTTCAGAACAGCAGCCAGCCCCAGCCCCCGGTGCCGCGGAAGCACATCCGCAACTTCTCCATCATCGCGCACATTGACCACGGCAAGAGCACGCTGGCCGATCGGCTGCTTCAGGCGACCAACGCGGTTTCGCCACGAGAAGCGCGTGAGCAGATCCTTGACTCGATGGACCTTGAGCGTGAGCGGGGCATCACGATCAAGGCCTCGGCCGTGACGGTCTGGCACCGCCACAAGCTTGGCGCCAAGTCCGATGAGCTCGAGACCGACTACGAATCAATCATCGATGAAAACGGCGAGCACAAGAGTGTGAAGGGCCAGGCGGCCGATCACGGCGACCTGTTCATGCTAAACTTCATCGACACGCCGGGTCACGTCGATTTCAACTACGAGGTCAGCCGCGCGTTGAAGGCGTGCGAGGGCGCGATCCTCGTTGTCGATGCGACACAGGGCGTGCAAGCCCAGACAGTGGTCAACGCGTACCTCGCGATCAACGAGAACCTCACGCTGATCCCCGTGGTCAACAAGATCGATCTGCCGAG
>JBBSBC010000247.1:0-4342 GCA_038251595.1 Phycisphaerales bacterium
CGGCAACACCCTTTTCATCGGAGATCGCGCGTCGGAGAGAGCGGAGCGACTCGAAGAGGCCTTGCTCATCGGGTGTGAGTGAGGGAGCATCGCTCGCGGCGGCCGCGGCACTTGCGAGTGAACCCGGGCGTCGGCGCGGACCAAAGGCACCGATCGCTTTGGGATCAAAGAGCGCGACCTCATGCTCGCCCTTGAGCACGGCCGAGGCCGATGGCCCGAGCGTGAGTGTGGGGAACTCGCCCGGTTCGCGGTCGAGTGCTCCGCGGTCGATAAGCTGGTTGATGTAGCTGACGATTCGGTCCTTATCGAACTGGCGAAGCAGACCGAAAGTCGAGAGCTTCTCGTGCCCGCGCTGCATGACCTTGGCGATCATGGCGCCGCGCAGAACTTCGGCGACGTAGGCCGCGCCGAATGAGATGCCGCTCGCCTGTCGCAGACGGAAGACGCACGAGATGATCTTCTTGGCGATGGTAGTCGCGTCATCGACCATGGCCAGCTCATTGAGGCAGACATCGCACGCGCCGCACAGGCCGGTCTCGTCAGGGGCGGTGTATCGCTGGCCGAAGTATTCGCTGAGCGTGCGGTGTCGGCATCGGGCGGAAGAGCAGACACGCTGCATGTGCTCGAGCAGGACAAACTGAGCCTGCACGCTCTCTGGCTCGGGGGGCGACTCGGCATCGGCGGCGGAGCGTTCCATGAGCTGCTTCCACCGAATGACATCGGCGGCGGAGTAGAAGAGGACGCATTCGCTTGGCAACCCGTCGCGACCGGCACGCCCGGTCTCCTGCTGGTAGTGCTCGACGGTCTTGGGCATCGAAGCATGAACAACGCAACGGACATCGGAGCGATCAATACCCATGCCGAAGGCGACGGTGGCGACAACGATGTTGAGACGCTCGTTCGCGAATCGATCCTGCACGCGCTGGCGCGTGGTTGGTGAGAGGCCAGCGTGATAGGCCTCGGCCTTGAGCCCGCGATCGGTCAGCACCTCGGCAAGCCGCTCGGTGTCTTTGCGGCTGATGCAATACACAATCGCGGCCCTTCCCTCGTGTCTTCTGAGGGCTTCTTCGATCTGATCATCCGCGCTTACGCGGGGAAGAACCCGGTACGTCAGGTTGGGACGATCGAAGATGCCGACAAGCACCTCCGGATCACGGAGGGCCAGTTGGTCGAGAATATCCTGACGCACACGCGGCGTTGCGGTGGCGGTGTACGCGTGAATCGCAAGATCGGGAAAGTAAGAACGAAGATCGGAGAGGCGACGATACTCCGGTCGAAAGTCGTGGCCCCACTGGCTGATGCAGTGCGCCTCGTCAATCGCGAACGCGCCGACATCGGCCTGTCGCATGAACGAGATGAACGACTGGTTGAGCATCCGCTCGGGTGCAACAAAGAGGAGCTTCAGTTCGCCAGCCAGTGCGGCGCGGCGAACCTCATCAACCTCCTTGGGCTTGATTCCGCTGTGAATGGCCGCGGCGGGGTAGTTGGCGAGTTTGAGGCCATCGACCTGGTCTTTCATCAGCGAGATGAGGGGCGAGACGACGACGGTCAGCTTGCCGTTGAGCAGCGGAGGAATCTGGTAGCAGAGGGACTTTCCGCCGCCGGTGGGGAGGACAACGAGCGCATCGCGACCGGATGCTCCGGCGCGGATGGCGTCTATCTGTAATGGACGGAGCGTGTCAAAGCCCCAGTAGCGGACGAGGACTTCACGCACACGTGCGTCAAGATCGTCGGCGAGTGCGGGGGTGGTCGGGAAAGGTGCTTTTGCTGGCCGCGGCATAGGCGCGAGTGTATGGGGTTCGTGGGGGACGCGTGGGGTTTGGTTGGTGGTGATTGTCGGGTCGATGGTGGGAGCGGTCCTGGGCGGGCGGCCCGAACTGGTGGGCTGATTCACTTCGACCAGCATGATCGTCAATGGCGTGATCGCCAAGCTCGAACGGGCACTTGCCGCGTGGCCACCTGCCCAGCCCATCAAGGGATGACCAGGCGTTGAACAACGCACGCACGTTCGGGAGTCGTCGAGAAGTAAGGGCGCACCGCACCCTCAGCTTTACAAGGTGACCTCTGAAATGAGTGTCATGTGCAGGAGACGCGTCTCGATGGTCACACGCCAACGGCCGCGGCGTTGCGACTTTCATTGAGCAACTTGCGGAGGACGGTCTGAAGAATGCCGCCGTTGCGGTAATACTCGACTTCGACGGGGGTATCGAGTCGGCATCGCGCCGTGAACTCGGTTGAGGTGCCGTCGGAGTTTTGGGCGATGACGGTGACATCGCAGCGCGGGCCGAGGACGGGTGGCAACACTATGTCGAAGCTCTCGGCACCGGTGAGCCCGAGCGATCTGGCGGTCTGTCCGGGTGCAAAGTTGAGTGGCAACACACCCATGCCGACAAGGTTTGAGCGGTGGATGCGCTCGAAACTCTCGCTGATGACGGCCTTGACTCCGAGAAGCATCGCCCCTTTCGCGGCCCAATCGCGGCTTGAACCCATGCCGTAATCTTTGCCAGCGAGCACGACGAGGGGTGTGCCATCTTTCTTGTAGTTGACGCTTGCGTCGAAGATGGAGGTGAGCCCGTCGGTTGCCGGGGCGTGCTGACCCGACTTGGAAAAATCGCGCGTCCACCAACCCTCTTTGATCTTGCCTGTTGCATCGGTCGCGAGCTGGTTCTTGACGCGCACGTTGGCGAACGTGCCACGAGTCATCACGCGGTCGTTGCCGCGGCGTGAGCCGTAGCTGTTGAACTGCGACTTGGGCACACCCTGGGCCTTGAGGTAGTCGCCCGCGGGCGAAGCCTCGGCGATATCGCCAGCGGGCGAGATGTGGTCGGTGGTGACGCTGTCGCCGACCCAGATGAGGCAGCGTGCGCCGCGGATGGCCGCGACCGCACTGGGCAACTCGGTCATGCCGTCGAAGTAGGGCGGGTTCTGGATGTAGGTGCTCTTGCTGTTCCAGTGGTAGAGATCGCTCTTGGAAACAGGCACGGCGTTCCACTCGGGATTGCCGGTGAATACGTTGCTGTATTCCTGCTTGAACTGATCGGAAGTCACGCACGCGTCGCGCGTGGCGATCACTTCGGCGTGAGAAGGCCAGATGTCCTTGAGGTAGACAGGCCTGCCGTCTTTAGCGAAGCAGATCGGGTCTTTGGCGAGGTCGATATCAACGGTGCCCGCGATGGCGTAGGCGACGACGAGTGGGGGAGAGGCAAGATAGTTGGCCTTGACCGCCGAATGCACACGTCCCTCGAAGTTGCGGTTGCCGCTGAGCACGCTGGCGACGATCAGGTCGCCCTGCTTGACCGAGGCTTCAACCTCCGCGGGGAGCGGGCCGGAGTTGCCGATGCATGTTGTGCAGCCATATCCGACGGTGTTGAAGCCGAGAGCGTCGAGGTCTTCGCTCAGGTTGGCCTTATCAAAGTATTCGGTCACAACCTTCGAGCCCGGCGCGAGTGAGGTCTTGACCCACGGCTTGCTCGTGAGTCCGAGCGCACGCGCCTTGCGGGCCACGAGACCTGCGGCAATCATCACGTCGGGGTTAGAGGTGTTGGTGCATGAGGTGATGGCCGCGATCACGACATCGCCGTGGTGCATGGCGAACTTTTTGCCGTTGTACGTCGTCTCGACACCGGTGCAGCCCGGGTCGGTGCCGGGTGCCGCGTTGTCGGCCGCGTTGATGGGCTTGCCGGTCGTCTTTCCGCCGTCGCTGGCCCAGCGGTTGAGATGGATGGCTTCGGCGGGTGCTCGCCTGCCGAAGCTGTCGGTGAGTTCCTTGAGCCAGGTGCCGCGCATCTCCTTGAGCAAGACTCGATCCTGCGGGCGCTTCGGGCCGGCGAGGCATGGCTGCACCGTCCCGAGGTCAAGTTCGAGGACTTCGGTAAACTCGGGTGTGGGTGATGAAGCATCCCACCAGAGCGCGTTGGCCTTGCAATAGGTTTCGGTCAGCTCGGCCTGCTCGATGCGCCCGGTAAATCGCAGGAAATCAATGGTCTTCTGATCAACAGGGAAGAAGCCCATCGTCGCGCCGTACTCGGGGGCCATGTTCGCGATCGTTGCGCGGTCGGGCACGCTGAGCGCGCCGATGCCCGGGCCGAAGAACTCAACAAACTTCTCGACGACACCCTTCTTCCGCAGAATTTGCGTCACGGTGAGCACGAGGTCGGTCGCGGTCGAACCTTCAGGGAGTTTGCCGATGAGCTTGAACCCGATCACCTCGGGCGTGACCATGTAGTAAGGCTGACCGAGCATCACGGCCTCGGCCTCGATTCCGCCCACACCCCAGCCCACCACGCCAAGACCGTTGATCATCGTCGTGTGGCTGTCGGTGCCGACGCACGAGTCTGGATAG
>JBBSBC010000248.1:0-4314 GCA_038251595.1 Phycisphaerales bacterium
CACGTCATGGCCGACACTTACTTGAAGCGATCGGGCGAGAAGGCGAAGGGAGGCTTGGTCAGCAGGCCATCGATGGCGATGAGCTGCCCGACATCGCGTCGAAACTTCTCAGGGGCTGCGGGCGCATCGCCGCAACCGAGGCTTTTGTCGAGTTCGAGCTTGGGAACTTGTGCGCCGGACTCGAGTTTCTTCAGGCTGAATGAGAACAGTTTCTCGGCGTGCGCCACGATCTGGCAGAGTTCTTCGAGCTCGATCCCCGATGGAACATCGGCGGTCACTCGACGCGAAACAAGCCCAAGCAGATCACCGGCCGTACCGCCGGCCTCCTTGAGGGCCAGCTCCGAGAGCGCGGCGTTTGCGTTGTCATTAATAACCGCATCGAGCAAGGATTTGCTGGCCCGTGCAAAGGCACGACCAAAACCCGTCGCCTTGGGATCTTTCACGCGAGCCTGCATCACTCCGGAAAGTCGCCGGGCCGCGTCGGAGCGTACGGATGGAATCTTGTCTTCAACAATCTTGATCACAGAATCAAAGCCCAAGGCAATCGCGTCGGCCACTTCGGGGTCCTGCTCTTCGCGGAACGCGGTATCGATCGAACCCAAAGCCTTGGCCACATCGCTCTGTGAAAGGGCGGGCTGGGATGATTCACGCACCGTGTCGAACGTACGGCCCACACCGAGTGCCGCGACCAGCCGAACTGCCGCGCGTTCATCCTTAAGAATGGGCAGCAGTTCGCTGATCGATGATTTGGTTCCGAGTTCACCAAGAATGCGGGCCGCGTTGATCGCGGATTCATGATCCTTCGACTTGGCAAGGTCCTTCAGCACAGGCACGACCAGCAGATCAGCATACGCAACGCGAAAGCCAGCCGACGCGGCCCTATCACGCAGCGGACGCAGGATCGCCTTGCGTGAAGCACTGATGGCCGAAGAGTCGCCGCCGAGTCCGGCTTTGTGATCATCAACATACTTCTTGATCAAGGCGAGTTCATCGGGCGAGAATGCACCAGGCGACTGAACGATCGCATCGGGGAGACCGCCCACGCCCCCCGCACCACCGATCTGCGCGAGCGCGGGCATTGCCAGCGCACCCATGGTCAGTGCGCAGAAGACCGCCAAGCGGCCGCTGTGTGCCATGGCCCGCAAACTGGTTCGAACAATCGAATAAGTCGTCATGCGAGGAACCAGTCTCCGGTGAAGCAACACGACCGAATCAATGAATCATAAGGCCCGGCAGCGGGCGGAAAATCTAGTCGCCGATCAACAGTGAATCAACCACCCCCACCACCCCCACCACCACCCCCACCACCGCCACCACCGCCTCCACCGCCCGGCTTACCCCCTCTGCCACCTCCACCACCCATGCCCCCAGCCTTCATCATCACGCCCATCATTTCTTTAGTCAGTTCCTTCTCAAGGGCCGCGATGTCGGCGAGCTTGTCGGTGCGAACACCTTCGGTCAGACGGGCAAAGGCCTCGCTCATGGCGGTGACGATCGGCTTCATCCCCTTCAGTTGCTGGATCTGCGCAACGGCTTGTGGCGTAGCGGTCAGGTCCATGAGCCACTGGCCATCGATCTTGCGCAGGGTTGAGGGCTGATCAGGCTTGTCAGGATCATCAAAAACCTGAGCGGTGAGCGCATCCTTGGCTTCGACCTTGATGGTCTGACAATCGCGACGATCCAGCTTCGCGATGGCATCGGTTCCGATCATCTTGTCCATCATCGGGGCCATGCCGCGAATCTGCGGATTCTGGCTCTCGTTCATGATGGTGACGAAGTCTTTGCCGTACTTGTCCTTGCACGCCTTGCCGAGTGCTTCGCCCGCGGCGAGAACATCGGTCATCGTGGAAGCAAGCTGAAGATCTTCGGGGTTTTCCGTGTGCGAGAGCTTCGTCAACTCGCCAAACTCGCGCTTCTTGAACAGGTCGATTGCGCGGCAGAGGAGTTCGCGAGCCTCGCTCTCAACCGCGGCCTTGTCAAAGTCGGCGGGCCCGGCCGCGCTGGTAGCCTTCTCGACAGGTGCACCCATCGAAGTGCCGGATGAATCATCCGTCGGCTTGTCGTCGGCCGGTGCATCTTCGGGAGCGGGCGCGGGATTCTCGTCATCGACCGAGAGCTTCTGGACTTTGGCCGCGAGATCGGTCAACCGCTTGCCAAGTTCGCCCGAGACGCCCGAGCCGCCGAACGATTTTTCAGCCTCGGCATAGGCGGCTCGCGCCTGCTCGCGAGCCTGCACAGAGGCCTCCTGAGCCTGCGCGGCCTGCTCGATCGTCACGCCGCCCTGCCGGGCCTCGGCCATCGCACCGAGCAAGACGGCGTGGGCCTTCAGGCTGCGAGCGCGAGAGGCCGCGACATCGCCGATCGATTGCTGGAAGTTGCCCTTGGCAATCGCGCTTCCCGCACGCATCTCTTTGCCACCCGCTCCCGCCTTGCTGACCGATGCGCTGGCCGCCTGGAAGGCCTTGATGGCCTCTTCAGAAATCGCGTTGGTCTCGACCCGACTCTTGTTGAGTGCCTCGACTGACTGGCTCACCAGCCTGAACGATTCACGAGCTTCCTTGGCGGCCTCGGCCGAGTTGGCCTGGCTCGCGGCGGCACGCTCAGTCAGCGATTTTTTGGCCTCGCGCATCAGTTCGACCTGGCGGTTGAACTTGTTGACATTCGACTGAATGGTCTCGACTTCGGGCGCTTCCTTCGCGGCATCGGCATCGAAGGCCGCGGCAATCTTCTCAAACTCATCGCCCTTGCGCTTGATCTGATTGGCCTCTTCGATGATCTGCGCCTTTGCGGTCTGGCTTGCGCCCTGAGTACGCGCACGGACCTCGATCTCGCGTTGACGCTCGGCCTGCACCTTAGAACGAGCCTCATCGGCGCGGGCCTTGATCTGGTTGACCACCTCAACCTGCCGCTGCTTGGCCGCCAGAACTTCGGCGGCCTGCTGCTCACGCTCACGGATCTTGTTGTCCAGATCCACGAGCTCCTTGGAAGGGTCATACGACGCCAGGGCATCGGCCACTACTCTTTGAGCGACACCACGATAAAACATGGACCGCACTTCCGCGGCCTGTCCGAGCCAGTTGCTCTCGGCCCTTGCGGCCTCGAGCGAGGCCATCTCACCAAGACCAGCGTGCCCACGTCCGATGAGCATCTGGGCTGTGGCGGCGCGAGCGGGCGAACCGCTCTCCGCGATCGACTTCAACGATTTGATGACACTTTCATACTTGATCTTGCGATCCGGCGCGTTGAGCAGGGGTGTTCCCCCGCTCACACCAAGACCATTGAGAACCACCGAGGCACTCTCGATGGCCTGTCCATCATCACTCCGGCCGCACCCGACAGCAGCGCCCGCGAAGAGCACGATGGCCGCGAGCAGGGGTGAGAGGCTTGAGACCGAACGGATACGGCGAGCTTGGGTTTCTCGGATCATCACGTTTGCTCGTTTGAACGGGTGGCGGGAGAACTTGTCGCCGCGACACTGGGAAAGGTCTGGATCGTCGTGAAAGTGCAGGCCCGGGCCTGGCTCTGCCCGGAGGCCGTGAGCATAGGCACGATCCCGAACGCATTCCGCACACAGCGGAACCGGGAAGACATACATTACCAAAAACAGTTGATGAAAGGGCGACAGATGCCCACACAAACAATCCGTAGTCAGCGATGAACCGGTTCCGTAGCGGGCATTGTGGGATCGCCACCACCTGTTTCGGTGGTTTTTTCTGGCTCGAAGGGTCGAAGTGGGGCGTATTCAAACGAATAGGCGGGACGGGGCTTGTACATCGAGTTTAACCACTCCACCGAACGGGTGAAAAGTTTCTCTTCGATTGAGCGGAACTCGGGTTTCCAAGCATCGTGCCCGGCTGAGCCGCGGGGCGAAACGGGGTGTGGAAAGAGCGAGTCTTCGCGTGGCAAGCCGTATTGCAGAAGGGGAGAGCGCTCAGGATTATCCCAGTTGATCAGCGGCCGCCCGCTGCTGGTGACGAAGCGGGAGAGGATCAGGAAGTTGGTGTAGACACTGGCCTCGGAGTTTGGAGCCTTGTTGTGCAGGACGAGCCGGCCAGCTTCAAGCCCGCCATGGCAGGCGGTTGTCGCGCACGACATGAGCCATGTTCGATGCACATCATCGCGGAAGAGCTTCATGGATCGCGGCTGGTCGATCACCTCGACTTGCCCATAGGTCTCACGAGCCTGAAGCCTGAACATCAGGTCGAGAATCTCGGTCGCGGGCTTGCGGAGAATGGCCTCGCGCCCTTCACGCGTCACGGGTACCAACGGGTGGCCGGAGTTGGCTTCCAGCATCTTGAGCACGGCCTCGCGCGG
>JBBSBC010000249.1:0-4278 GCA_038251595.1 Phycisphaerales bacterium
CCCCCCACGCCCCACACCCCACCCACTCCACTCTCGGGTCGGGTGTCAGGGGCGTTCACGTTGGTTGAAATTCTGGTGGTCGTGGCGATCATCGGCATTTTGGCTGCGATTGCGCTGGTGGTGGGTTCTCGCGTGACGAAGGGTGGTGAGCGGAGTTTGACGGAGAACACGCTGCGAGTGCTCGATGCGACGTTGACGGCGTATCAGAGTGAGCGGGGCAAGTTTCCGACGTACTACGTGGATGGTCAGAATGAAATCTTTCCGATCGTGGATGGTGTGTTGCAGGGTGCCCCCGCCGGGGCGAAGCCTGAGCCGACCATCGCGTATTACCTGCTGATCGCGGGGGATGTGCCCTCGGTCAAAGAGACGCTTAAGGGATTGGATTCGCGACTGATTGCGCGAAGCAAGCCGGTGAGTCGATCGTTAACTCCGACGCGCGCGGTGAGGGACCGTCAAGGGAATGATGTTGAAGGGCTCATTGTGAATGACGCATGGGGCAATCCGATTCGGGTTGTCGTGCCGCGATATCACGGAGGACATGGCGTGTTTGTTGGGGCAGGTCCGGCGCGACCGAACCTTTCGGTCAACATCACACTTCCAGATTCGCCACCGGTCAGTGATGAGTACACACGTTCGTATCGGCTGGCGGTGGATGGGACAGGGACTGCCGACGAGGGCCTTTGCCCCGGTGGCCGCCCGTACTTTTACTCAGCCGGTCCTGATGGCGATCCGGGAACGCGTGAGGACAATGTGTATTCGATTCAGCCGCAGTTCCCACTAGAGACGCGCGATCTCAAGTGAAGGGTGCGGCTTCGGGGGTGCGGATGCAAACCACAAGACACTGATCTTCGACTTGGGTGAGCGTGCCCTGATGCTTCGAGCGCGGTGGTTATGCTCGCGACGATCAGGTTGGGCGATGGGCCTGCGGCGGAAATGGCCGCGCTCAGGCGAGCGTTGCCTCATCGGCCATGGCCATGTTCAGCGCGCCCAACGGAAGCTGGGCGATGTGCGGCGCGCGCTGGCCCGCCGTCATGGACTTGTCGTGCGGTTTCCACATCAGGCGGTCGGGGGGAACTCGCTCGATGAAGCGACGGGTTGTGGCCAGCTCGGTCCCGAACTCGGCGAGTAACACTTCTGACTTGGTCATGCGTCATCCTTAGAAATGTAGGATTATTAAATAGTTGCGGTGAGAGCTCACGACCGGATGTCGGTTTGCAGGCCGGACTTGGCACGGGCGATCGCGTTGAAGACATCGGTGGTTGTGGCGGCGCGGGCCATGAGGAAATCACATGCCTTTACGGGAATATGTCAAGGCGGCGATCGGTGCTGTTTGTAGATGGCTACTGGTGAGAATCCAGTGGCGATGAGTTCAACCACGATTCAGGTGAACCGCACGGAGTCTCGTTTCGATTGGTTCAGTGGTACCATTGTGAATGATCACCAGCACACCTCCATCGCCGCACCTTTCATGGGCCGTCAATCGCTTGGTGCCGTTTGTCCATGTTGGCGATGTAGAAGCATCACTGGCGTTTTACGTGCTGCTGGGTTTTGCGGCGCAGAACACGATGAAAGATGCGAGTGGCCGCGTGTTCTGGGCTTTGGCGCAGAGCGGGAAGGGTGAGATCATGCTCGCCCGCGCCGATGGGCGAGTCGATGCAACGCAGCAGGCCGTCCTCTTCTATATGTACAGCACGGATGTGGCCGCGCTGCGGCGGCATTTGCTCGACAGCGGTGTGCGTGATGGTGGCAAATACAGTGGCGCTTTCAGCGCGGGCGATGGCCCGCGCGTGGTCTTTGAGGTCGCGCACCCAGACTACATGCAGGCGGGCGAGGTTCGCATCGTCGATCCGGACGGGTATGTCATCCTGGTCGGGGAGTTGGAGTGAGTGGCTGACAGCGCGCGGTATGCGTTGGTCGCAAAGCCATCAGGGGTGGCGCTTGCCGGCGGCGAGATTCTCGCGGCATCGCTCGATCCGGCGCATGCGCGTTTCCGCTTGTTTGGCTGTGTCGATCCGGCGCATAAAATCTCGGCCCGCGAGAGGGGTTCGCGTCTGGGAAAGTGATATTCGCGGTTTGCCGGCTGGAGGCGCGGTTGCTGGTGAATGGGCGTCGAGGCCGACAGGTACAGACGGCGATCCGGCCTTGCCGGAGACAAATCCCAGCGACTGTCCACGCGGCTCAAATCGTCGTGCGCTCAGCCCCTCCCACCAGCCCCGCCACCACCGCGATCAGTTCGTGCGGATCGATGGGTTTGGCCATATGGGCCTGAAACCCCGCCACCAGCGCTTGTCGCTTGTCTTCAGGAGCTGCGAACGCGGTCATGGCCACGGCGGGCAGGTCCGTGCCGCTCATTTCAGTTCGCATGCGTCGCATCATTGAATACCCGTCCTCACCCGGCATCCCGATGTCGCTCACAACCACTTGCAGCTCCGCCGCCCGCCCCTTGCCCCCTTTGCCGTTCATCGCGAGGTGATATCCCTCTTCTGCGGACGTGGCAAGAACCACGATCGCCCCGGCCGATTCGAGCGCCCGCTTCGCAATCAAACGGGAATCCTCCTCATCGTCCACCACCAGTACGAGCACACCGTCCAGCGGCGGGAGGTTGACTGACCAGATCGGCTTGTCCAAATCGAGGGGCGTCGCCGGCTGAGGCGTAGCCGGGAGTTCGAGTGTAAACGTCGCGCCGGTCCCATCTCCTTGGCTCGTCGCGTGCGCCGTTCCGCCGTGCGCTTCGATGATGTGCCGCACGACCGCCAACCCCAGGCCTAGTCCGCCGTACGAGCGTGTGGTCCCTTCGCCCGCCTGTTTGAAGCGTTCGAAGATGCTCTGGATAAACGCTGCGTCGATGCCCATGCCCGTGTCCGTCACTGTGATCCGCGCGGTGTCCGCAGCCGTCCCCTTCACGAGTTCCGTGTTCACCGCCACGCGCCCGCCCTTGGGCGTGAACTTGACCGCGTTGGTGAGCAGGTTCGAGACGGCCTGCTGGAGCCGGGACGAATCTCCATGGACCCAGAGACTCCCCAATCCACCCGCACCCCGACCACCGCCCGCCACCTCCAGATTCAAGCCCTTGCCCTCCGCAGCAGGGCGCACTGCATCCACCGCCGCCAAGACCAGGCTCGTCAGGTCGAGCAGCCGCAAGTCGAGGATGAACTTGCCAGAGGTGATCCGGGCCACATCGAGCACATCCTCGATGAGTTTGCCCTGCACCCGCGCGTTGCGCTCGATGATCGCCAGCCCACGGTCGATGTCGGCGTGGATGGGCTTGCCATCCGCGGGCGGGGTGGTCCGCAGCAGCACCGCCCAGCCCAGGATGGCGTTGAGCGGGGTGCGCAGTTCGTGGCTGAGCGTGGCCAGGAAGGTGTCCTTGCTCCGGTTGGCGGCCTCGGCCTCGGCGCGCGCCTCTCGCTCATGCTCCTCACTCTCCCGCAGCGCTTTTTCGGCAGCGTGGCGCACCTCGATTTCCAGCGCCGAAGGGATGAGATGTGTGATGCGCCCTTTGGTATCGCGCAGCGGCGAGTGTTGGAAATCGATCCACACCCGCGTATCGCCCGCCATGCGCACGGGCACATCGTAACGGACGACCTGGCCGCCGGCGGCACGCTCGCACGCGTCGCGCAACTGCGCCTGGATCTCTGGGGAATAGCTCCACCAATAGCAGTCCCAGAACTTTTTCCCAAGCACCTCGCCGGCTGGGATGCCCGCCGCCTCCAGCGATGAGCGGTTGGCATCGGTTAACGTTCCGTCCACCGTCATCACGCCGACGAAGGCAAAGAGATTATACAAAACGCTGTGGATGAAGTGCTGGCTTTCGCGCAGCGCCTCCTCGGCCGCCATGCGCGCGGTGAGGTCTGTTTGAAGTTGTACGGTGAGCCATTCCGCTTTTTCCGTAAGTTCGTGCTGGCGTATGGAAGCGACGAGCAAGTTCTCGTTCATGTTGACCAACTGCGCCTCGGCCCGCTTCCTCGCGGTGATCTCCTCGACGATGCCGCCGAACCCCAAGACCTCGCCCGCGCCGTCGCGCAACGGATACCAGCTTTCACTCCAGAAACGCATCTCGCCGGGCGCGGCGGACGTATCACCGGAGAACTCGTGATTCACCACGGCCTGGCCCGTCGCCAAGATGCGGCCCGTCACGTCGCGGAGCGGTTCGGCGAGTGCGGGCACGATCTCGGAGACATGTCGGCCCAGGTGCGCTTGGGCGGGAACGCCGTTGATCATCGCGAGGCGTTCGTTGATGCGCACGAAGCGCAAATCCCGATCAAGGAAGCAAAAGCC
>JBBSBC010000250.1:0-4260 GCA_038251595.1 Phycisphaerales bacterium
ATCACTCCGGGCCAGTTCGTGGTAGACTGATCCTGCCCCAACCACCTCCGGGCGTGATTCTCACGCCGATGGTCGGGTGTGTTCCGACCGTCTCTGACCAGGAGGCTGGAACCATGTCCGCCGTGACCCCCCCGACCTCCGCATCCTCCGCTCTTCAATCCTCATCCGCATCCGTCGTTGAACCGAAGTTCGCCAGCGACAGTGCATTGATCGCTCTCCACTTCGAGGCCGTCTATCGCGAAGCCGAGGGTGATGCCTCGCGCATTCCATGGGCCGATGCCAAACCCAACCCGTCGCTCGTGAGTTGGCTCAACGCCGAGGCCGCTGGCAGGCTCCGGCCCGGTGCCCGCGCCATCGTCGTCGGGTGCGGGCTTGGCGATGATGTCATCGAGCTCATCAATCGCGGCTTCGACGCCAGCGGCTTTGACATCGCTCCCACCGCCATCGATTGGGCACGCAAGCGGTTCCCCACCCATGCCGAGGCCTTCTTCGTCGGCGATCTGCTCGACATGCCCTCGCGCACTCGACATCGCTTCGACCTCGTCATCGAGGCCTACACCATCCAGTCCGCCAAGCCCACGCTGCGTCACCCCTTCGTGCGAGCCATCGCCCAACTCGCCTGCCCACGCGGCCTCATGCTCACCATCGCACGCGGGCGCGATGAGCATGAACCTCTTGAGCACCTGCAAGGCCCGCCCTACCCGCTCGCGCCCAGCGAGCTGCTCAACCTCTTCGCCTCCGAAGGCTGGCAGCCCACCCGCGCCATCGACAACTACTTCGATGAAGAGTCGCCCCCGCAACACCGTCTGAGAGCCTGCTTCGTGCGCGCCTGATCGTTCCCCCCTCCCAGATGGAGGGGACTAGGGGGAGGGTTTGGCACACGTTGTACCCAGGAATACAACTGTTATCCATCACCTCGCCTCACCTCACCCGATACACCTCAAACCCATACTTCCCCAACCGTCCCTCCCGCACGAGAATCAGCTTTCCATCCGCGATCGCCTCGCCATAGCGCCGCCGCTCGCCGCTCTCCTTGTCGGTTCGCAGCACGATCAACGCGCCCGTTGGCGGCAGTCGGGTCTGCATCATCTCCGACTTCTTCCACAGCACGTTCATCGCCCCCTGCGTGCCGCGTTCGGCATACAGCAGCACATCCGGGCGCGCCTCGATCAGATCATCCGCCCACACCTCGCCCGCCCCCGCGCTGCCAAAGGCCTCAGCGATCACGCGCGCGGCCTCACGCGGATCATCGCTCTGCGCACGCCGCGCGGCAAACCTTCCGCCCAGCACCGCCGCCACGCACAGCACCACCACCCAGCTCGTCGGATTCTTGAACGTCAACGCCCGCGCCCACTCGCGCCGACTCTTGCCAAAGCTCGCGTGCGCGCCCCACACGCCACGCACAACATACCCGCACAACATCGGGAAGACAAACGCCGCGGGCATCGCGTACCGCGCATTGCCCACACCCATCACCGTCATCACCACCATCGTCGCGGCCCATGTATACGCCAGCAGTCTCGCTACGCCATACGCGCGCCGTGTCGCACCCGACCCGCTCAAACCCGCCTCGCGCCTGGCGTTCCCACCCCACACAAAGACGAAGGCCAACGCCGCGGGCATCGCGCTGACAAACGCCGTCGGCCCCATCAGCAGCACCTTCCCCACGCCCTGCGTCCAGAGAAAGTCATCGCTCCCCTGCCGGATCGCGCCCGGATCGTTGTTCGCCGCAAGGATCTTTCGCGCAAACACCCAGAGCACGCCCCCGCCGATGGCCATGGCCAGCACGATCCAGACCCGCGCCGGCGCGCGGAACGATCGCATCGCCAGCGCACCACCGATCAGCGTGCCGATCAAGACCGGTGCGCCCGCCGGTCCCTTGGCAAGACCGGCAACCACAATCCCCGCCGCGCCGAGCATCATCATCACCAACCGCAGCGCCGCGGGCCGCAGTCCGTCGGCATCGCTCCCGCCCGCCGGGCCGATGCGCATCGGGTCATCATCCGCACTCGGTGCGGCACCAAGCCCCCGCAGCCAAGCCCCCGCCGCGGTTCCGCTCAGCACCAGATCCATCATCGCCAGCGAAGCCATCTGCACACCAAGGTTGTGCAGAGCTTCGATCTCCGCAGTCCGACCCGGCAACCACAACAGCGGCAGCGTCGCCTGCATCAGCCCGCACACCACTCCGAACCTCGCACCAAACCACCGCGCGCCAAAGACCATCGCCAGCAACGCTGCGAGTGTCGAGGCGAGCGCGGATGCGCTGCGCGCGCCAAACTCCGTCTGCCCGAAAATTGACGATAACCCAGCAATCGCCCAGGGCATCCCCGGCGGCTTGCGCACATAGGTCTGCCCGAACATATCGAGGTGCCACCAGTCGCCCGACTCAAGCATCGTCCAGCCGGGCACCACACGGTGGCCCTCACTCGCGGCAAACGGACGATCGCCCAGCCCGATCCAGAAGACCAGCAGACAGGCCGCGAGCACAAGCACAACGTGCCATCGCGAAACCCAGGCCGAAATGTTCGGTGTGCGTGCTGGCATGGAACGCGCCGAGGATAGCAGACCCCGCGAACGTTCGTGGAAGTTGATTCACCCGGCCTCTCTTTGACCCGCCCACACCCGCGTGCAGGGCTCGTATACTCCCCGACTATGCCCTTCACCCTCAAGCCCGAGCAAGGCTTCGGCGTCGATATCGAGTCCACCGACTACCTCAAGACCCACGTCGATACCGGCGAGCGGTGGGTGCTCAACTTCGGTCCGCAGCACCCCGCCACGCACACCACGCTGCGCCTGGTTCTTGAGCTGGACGGCGAGAGAATCGCCCGCTGCACGCCGCACATCGGCTACCTGCACTCGGGCTTTGAAAAGCTCGCCGAGCATCTTGACTACAACCAGTACGTCACGATCGTCTCACGGATGGATTACCTCAGCCCCATCGCCAACGACATCGCCTGGCACCACGCCGCCGAGCAGTTGTTTGGTATTGATATCACGCCGCGCTGCAAGGTGCTGCGCACGATCATGTCCGAGTTCGGGCGCATCCAGAACCACCTTCTCTGCGTCGGCGCGGCCGCGCTCGACCTTGGCGGCATCTCCGGCTTTCTTTACGCCTTCAACCCGCGTGAGAAGATCTATGACCTCATCGATTACATCTCCGGCCAGCGCTTCCACCCCGATTGGACGCGCGTCGGCGGTCTGATGCACGACCTTCCCGACACCGCCATCTTTCAGAAGCTCGCCAAGGGTTGCCTCGACGACATCCACGCCTCGCTCGGCGATCTCGAAGCGCTCGTCAACAAGAACCGCATCTTCATCGATCGCACCAAGGACATCGGCGTCATCAGCAGGGAAGAGGCCATCGGCTGGAGTCTCACCGGCCCGATGGCCCGTGCCTCGGGTGTCGCACGCGATGTCCGCAAGGACTTTCCGTACCTCTGCTACAAGGACAACTGGGACAACAACGGGGCCAAGGCCGTCGAGTTCAAGGTGCCCATCGCGCACGAGGGCGATTGCTACGCGCGCTACCGCGTCCGCTGCGAAGAGATCAAGCAATCGATCGACATCATCCGCCAGCTCATCGACAACATTCCCGATGGGCCGGTCGATGCCTTTGCCGATGGCAAAATGGTCAAGCCCCCGAAGAAGGATGTCTACGGCTCCATCGAGGGTCTCATCCAGCACTTCCAGCTCATCATGAGCAATCGCGGCTGGAAATCCCCCATTGCAGAAGCCTATTCCTCCGTCGAGACCGCCAACGGCGAGCTCGGCTACTTCATCGTCGCCGATGGCGGCCCGCGCCCCTGGCGCGTCCGTGTCCGACCACCCTGCTTCATGAACTACTCGATCATCAGCAAGATCACCGAAGGCCACATGCTCAGCGACATCGTCGCCATCATCGGCTCGATCAACGTCGTCGCGGCCGAACTCGACCGGTAGGTGGCACAGGCTTCCAAGCCTGTGTGCGGTAGGTGGCACAGGCTTCCAAGCCTGTGTGCGACCCGACCTGAGCAACCTCAAGGTCCGGCTGCCCATCGCCGGTGAAGTCCGCCACAGCGGCCGGCAGCCGGCGCGAGGTCGCCACCACCGTCGGTGGGCCCGCCAAGCGCCAGCGTCGCTGGCCCAAGCACGGTGGGGTCGATCGCCTGTGGCTCGACCGGCCCAGCAAGCACCGCCTCCACCGCTATGGCCACGCCGAGAAAGCCGAATGGATCGCGCGCCCGCGCGAAGAAAGTCTGGCTCCCCGAGCCGCCGTACGTG
>JBBSBC010000251.1:0-4255 GCA_038251595.1 Phycisphaerales bacterium
CATCCAGCAACTTCACCACCTGTTGCTACGCCAACTGCGATGGACTTGGCGGTGTCAGCGTCGGCGACATCTTCTGCTTCCTGAGCTGCTACTTCAGCGGCAACATCGCCTGTGCCGATTGCGATGGCAACGGCATCATCGGTGTTGGCGACATCTTCTGCTTCCTCGCGGCCTACTTCAGCGGTTGCAGCTAAATAGGCTCGCGTAACGGTCAAGACGCCGCTTCGTGCGAAGAAGGATTACTTCTTCGCGGGAGCGGCGTCTCTCTTTTTGATTTGACGCGGAGCGGCCGGGGGCGACTTCTCAGCGCGCGGGGCGCTGTTCATCAGTTCGGTCTGCTCCGGGGTCAGCAGGGCGAGAATCTGCGCCTGAGATTCACGCCCCCTCGGGCGACCGGTATAGATCTCGAGCAAGCGCGTGCGCGTCGCGGTCAGGTCGGCGCGATCGGTCGGTGTGGGCGCGGGCTTGGTTATCACCTCATCACCCTCGGGCCGCTCTGCATCCTTCGCGGCCTTGCGCTTGCCCTGAAAGCCCGTCTTGCTGAGCTTGAGCGGGCGGCCCGAACTGAGCATTCGGTCGAGCGAGGCCCGCTCGTCAGCGCTCAGCTTGCCGCGGAGCTGGTCGATCTCGGCCTTGTGCTCGGCGAGATACTTTGCAGCGTTCGACTCGAACTCGGCCGCGATTGTGTTGACCCGCGACTGCTGCTCGGGCGTGAGCTTGACCGCCGCGAGCGACTTGATGAACGCGGGCATGGAGAGTGGCGCGATGGGCTTGGGCTTGCCGTTCGAGACCGCATCGCCACCAAAGCCCGCCTTCTTGCGGGGCTTGCCCGACTTGTTGACGGCGGGACGATCGGTCACGTCCGGACCTTTCAGCGCGGGCTCATCCGACGGCTGGGCCGGCACAGGAGCTTTGGTCTGCGCGAGCGAGGTTGAGGCGAGTGCAAGGGCAAGCGCGCCGGCAAAACGCATGGCGAGTGGGGTGTTCATGGAGGTCCTTTGTGGTTTGTGGGTGAAGCGATGCGCGTGGCCGAACGCACCGGTGCCCCGGACGATTGCCGGTTTCTCGGAGTTCGGGCCCGCCTGTTGCCCAGCGGGCGCGAAGGTGGGGGGATTATTCGACGGATAACTTTTACGCGGGCTCGGCTGGTGGTGTTGCGGCGGCTTCGGGCGTGGCCACGGTCACCACCGGCGTCGGGTTCTGGGCCATGGCCGCCTTCATGCTGCGGGCGGTCTTGACCTTGCCGAACATGCGCTTGAGCGGTGCCTGGCTCGGAACAATGCCGCCGGGGAAGCGGGTGAGATCGGGTCCGGTCGGAACAGCCGGGGCTGATGAGCGGGTCGGTGCCGATGTTGAGCCCGGCGTTGGTGCCGGGGCGGGCGCGGAGGTTGATGGACCGGCAAATCCGGCGGAGCCTGGTGCCGCGAAGCGGTTGAACTGCTTGGCGTTCTCGGTGCGCTTGGTCTGCTGCTGCTGACTGTGTAGCACATCGGGAGGAAGCGGACCGGGCTTGAAGTCGGGGTAGTCGAGCTTGGGAATCTCGGCGTTGATGAGCAGCTCGATCTGCGTGAGCAGCGCGCCCTGCTCGGGCGTGACCAGCGACCAGGCCACACCATCGCGCCCCGCGCGGGCGGTGCGTCCGATGCGGTGGACATAGAGGTCGGGGTCTTCGGGCAGGTCGTAGTTGATGACGTGGGTGATTCCCTCGACATCGAGCCCGCGCGAGGCGACATCGGAGGCGATGAGCACTTCGAGCTTGCCGGAGCGCAGTTGCTCCATCACCTTGTTGCGCTTGTTCTGATACATATCGCCGTGGATGGCGTGGCAATCCATGCCCTTGCGCACGAGGTATTCGGCGAGGTTATCGACCGTGCGCTTGGTGCGGCAGAAGACGACCGTGAGCGCGGGCTCTTCATGCGTGAGCAGGTGAAGCAGGAGCTGCTTCTTGTCCCACGGCGCAACCGGCAGGTGAAACTGCTTGACCATCGAGACGGTCAGCGAGCCGGTGGAGGCGACGATCTTCTCGGCATCACGCGCGAAGCTGCGGGCCAGAGACTCGACATCGCTCGACATGGTGGCCGAGACGAAGATCGTCTGCCGCTCGCGCGGGCACGCGCCGAGGATCTTGCGGATGTCGTCGCGGAACCCGATATCGAGCATCCGATCAACTTCGTCGAGGATGACGTGCTTGATGTTGCGGTAGGTGAGGTAGTTCCGCTGCGCCATGTCCATCACACGCCCGGGTGTGGCGACGATGATCTCGGGCCCCTTGGCCAGGAGCTGCGCTTGGGTACTGACGTTCTGCCCGCCGTAGACGGGCAGGATGTGCAGATCGGTGAAACGGCCAAGCTCCTTGAGATCGGTCGCAACCTGGATGGCCAGCTCACGCGTCGGCACCAGCACGAGGGCCTGAAAGGGAATGCCCTTCTCAACTTTGCTGAGCAGCGGCAGGCCGAACGCGGCGGTCTTGCCCGTGCCCGTCTTGGCCTGGCCGAGCATGTCCTTGCCACTCAGGATGAGCGGAATGAGCTGGGCCTGAATGGTCGTGGGGAACTCAAACCCGGCATCGGTCACACCCTTGAGCACCGTATCGCGCAGGCCGAGCTGCGCAAAGGTCAGGGTCTTGTTGAAGATCTCTTCGCGGTTTTTGGCCGCGGATTCGGCGGTGGCGGAAAGCGGCGCGGCGGGGGCCGCGGCGGTGGGCGGCGCGCCTGCGGATGTGCCTGGAGGCGCGACCGAAGGTGGTGCGACAGGCTCGGGAGCGACCGGGGTCGGATCGCGATGTCCGCCCTGACGCCACGCGATCTGGTCGCGGTTGCGGTCGCGTCGGTCCTGATCGGCCTGGTTCTGCGCCGGGCGACCGTTGTCACGCCGATCGTTGGAAGGGCGGCCCTGATCACGTGAAGTTTGATCTCGTGAAGACTGGTCGCGCGAACCATCTTGACGTTGATCTCGCCCGCGATGATCGGGTCGCTGTGGCTGCTGTCCGTGCGAACGCTGGTCATGGCCGCGCTGGTCTTGGCCTCGGTTGTCTTGGCCGCGCTGGTCTTGGCCTCGGTTGTCTTGGCCTCGCTGGTCTTGGCCTCGGTTGTCGGGCTGGCGCCGGTCCTGATCGCGCGAGCGGTCTTGTTGCTGCGGCGGTTGGTCGCGACGTGGCTGCTGCGCGTGCGCTTCGGGCCGGTACAGGTCACGCGGTTGAGGAGGTGCCGCGTTGACTGCCGGAGTCGGTGCGACCGGGCGCACGGCGGCGGGCGGCTGTTCGAGGGTGGCCTTGGGCGCGGGCGGATGGAAGATCGCCGCCGCGGGCGCGGGCAATATGGGTGCTGGATGAATCGGTGGTGATTGAACTGGCGCGGTCTGCATCGGTGTCGATGCTCGCGGGAGGGGTGCTTGAATGATCGCGGCGGCGGGGCGCGCGGCCGGGGAACGCGAAACACTCAAAGGCTTTGTGCGAACCTTCTTGGCCGCGACCTTCTTGAGGGCGGGCTTGTTCAGCAACTTCCTGGGCGCGACCTTGGCCACCTTCTTGGTGACCTTCGATCGCGTTGACTTCGTGATCGGTTTTGGCGCGGACTTCGCGCTCTTTGTTTTCTTGACCGATGGTGCGCTGGCCTTGGCGGCCGACTTCTTCGGTGATGCTCTCGCGATGGGCTTCGCCGACTTCTTGCTGGCTGCACCGCGCTTGGCAATGGGCTTTGCAGGCGCAGCTTTCGTCTTGACTGGCGAAGACCGGCCCGATGCGGGCTTGGTGCGTAGGGTCTTGGATCGGGCTGATGTGCGGGAAGAAGGAGGGGGGGTCATCGTGCTTCGTAAAAGAAGGAAGGGGTCAAAGGCAAGGCGGCCGACAGGCCACCGGCGCGGTCGAGCCGAACCCGCCGAGCGCGATTGATCGTAGGGAAACGGATGGGTCGATACAAGGAAGACGGTTCGGACGGCCAAACCGTGGTCTGAGGCATGGGTATACAGGGGTGATGGGCGATTCCGCCGGACCCATCCGGCGATCGGAGTTTTTGTGGTGACCAGCAGGCTAGAGATCGACCTTAGCGCGGTGGACCGGAACCTCGGGATCATTCGGGGTGTGCTTGCCGATCCCCCTCTCTCAGCCGCTGGCCGGTCAAAGACCAGCGGTGGCGGCAGAGGCCCCGTGGCTGTCTGCGCGGTGCTGAAACAGGATGGATACGGTCTTGGTGCGGTACGAATGGCCAAAAGGTTGGTTGGTGGTAGGGATACGGGGGGTGCTGGGCTTGGTGGAGGG
>JBBSBC010000252.1:0-4226 GCA_038251595.1 Phycisphaerales bacterium
TCGGGCTCGTCGTAAACATGCCGCACTTTCTTGGCGGCGATCAGTGCGTAGATCGAAGGCACGACAAACAGGGTGAAGATCGTGCTGATGCTCATGCCCGTCACAAGCACGATGCCGATGCTGTTGCGTGCCTCGGCACCCGCGCCCGAAACCAGCACCAACGGGAAGTGCCCGAAGACCGTCGCGGCCGAGGTCATCAGGATGGGCCGCAACCTCGTCGTTGCGGCCTCTTTCACGGCCGCGAGCTTCTCCATCCCGTCTTCCTGCAACTTGTTGGCAAACTCAACGATGAGGATGCCGTTCTTGGCCACAAGCCCGACGAGCGTGATGAGCCCGACCTGCGAGTAGATGTTGATCGTGGTGAGCCCGAGGAAGGTGAAGATGAGCGCGCCCGAGAGAGCGAGCGGCACAGACCCAAGCAGCACGATGAACGGGTCGCGAAAGCTGCCGAACTGGGCCGCGAGCACGAGGTAGATCAGGATCAACGCGAACCCGAGCGTGACCGCGAGCGTCGCGCCCTCGGTTCGCATCTGCCGACTCTCGCCCGCGTAGTCGATGGCGTATCCGGGTGGAAGAATGTTTCGGGCCGCATCTTCGAGCGCGGACAGGGCCTCTTCCTTTGTTGACCCGGGTGCCACCACGCCAAACACCTTGAAGCTGTTGCGCTGTTGAAACCGGTTCAAGACGCGCGGGGCCGTGTTGGTCTCGATCTGCACGAACGATGAGACACTCACCAACCCACCGCCGGGCGTGCGCACCTTCAACTGCAAGAGCTTGTCGGGCGTCGATCGGTCCTCATCGGACATCTGCGGGATGACCTTGTAGCTCCGCCCATCAAAGTTGAACCTGTTGACGTACCCGCCCGAGAGCATGACGGCCAGATCGCGTCCGACCGCCGCGAGATCCAGCCCCATATCCGCGACCTTCTTCTTATCGATCACGATCCGCGCCTGCGGCAGGTCGATCTTGAGGTCCGAATCTGCATAGATGAACTTGCCACTCCCGAACGCGGCACCCACCAACTGGCCCGAATACTTGTCCATCGTCTCGGCATCATCGGTGCTCGTGACGATCAGCTCAACATCAAACTGGCCCGCCCCGGGCAGCGGCGGGGGAAGGACCGCGATGGCCCGCACCCCGGTGATCGACATAAGTTTTCCGAAGATCTCAGATTGAATCTCGTCGGTACCGCGATCGCGTTGGTTCCAATCCTTGGTCTGTATGCCCCCGAACCCGCCCGTGGTCTGCGCCACCTGAAAGAAGAACCGCGTCTCCTCGGTGCTCATAAACGCTTCGGCAACCTTATCAAACCCTCGCAGCGTGTAGTCGAGCGAGGCGTCGGGTGCCGATTGCACGACGCAGAAGACAATACCCTCATCCTCCGTCGGTGCAAGTTCGCGGCGCGACAGCGAATACAGCGGCGCGGCGGCCAACGCGATCAGCATCGCGGCAAACGCAAAGGTCCATCGCAGTTGCAGAGTGGTGTCGAGTATGTGCCCATACACACGCCTGATCGCATCAAACCGACGATTCACAAACCGCGTAAGCCACCCCTCCTTGCCCGCGCCCGAGACCAGCCGGGCACTCATGATCGGTGAGAGCGTCACCGCCACCACGCCCGAAACCACCACCGCCGCGGCCAGCGTGAACGCGAACTCCCTGAACAACATGCCCGTCAGCCCGCCCTGAAACCCGATGGGTGTGTAGACCGCAGCCAGCGTGATCGTCATCGAGATGATGGGCGCAAACAGCTCGCGCGCCCCCACAATCGCGGCGTTGATCGGCGTCATCCCATCGCGAATGTGACGCTCGACATTCTCAACAATCACGATCGCATCATCAACCACCAGCCCCACCGCCAGCACGATCGCCAGGATCGTCAACAGGTTCAGCGAGAACCCAAAGAGCACCATGAAGATGCACGCGCCCACCAGCGAGATCGGCATCGCGATCAGCGGAACCATCACCGTCCTGATCGAACCCATGAACAGAAAGACCACGAACCCCACGATCAGGATCGTCTCGACCAGCGTCTTGCCGATCTCCTTGATCGCGTTCTCCATGTAGTACGTGCCGTCGTACGCCAGCTTCATGTCTATCCCCGCCGGAAGCGTCGGCGCGATCCGCTTCATCTGTTCCTTCAGACCCTTGGCAACATCCAGCTCGTTCGCACGTGGCAGCGGCCAGACCGACAGATAAACCGCGGGCACCCCGTTGAACCCCGCCTGCCCGGTCGGCTCCTCGCTCCCCAACTCAAGCCGGGCAATGTCCTTGAGCCGCACCATCGTGCCATCCATCTCGCGCACGATGAGTTGCTCAAACTCGGGGACCGTCCGCAGATCGGTATCGGTCAGAAGGTCGATCTGAACATCCCGGCCCTTGGTGTGACCGACCGCCGCCAGAAAGTTGTTCCGTTGCAAAGCCTCCTGAACTTCTTGTGGAGTGACATCCAGGGCATCCATCCTGGCCGCGTCGAGCCAGATCCGCATCGCCAGCTCGCGCGAACCCTCAACGCCGACACGCTGCACACCGGGAATGGTCTGCAACTCGGGCTGCACTTCTCGCACCAGATAATCGTTGAGCTGAGTCAGTGTGAGCGAAGCGCTCGTGAAGCTCATGTAAAACGTTGCGTACGGCTTATCCGTGCGCTGGATATCCACGGCCGGCGCTTCCGAATCCTGCGGCAGCTCGCTCCGAACCTGGTTCAGTCGCGCGCTGATCTCCGCGAGCGCATCGGTGCTCCGGTGGTTCAGGCGCAGCCTCACCGTGACCGTGCTCAGCCCCGCCGTGCTCGAACTCTCGATGTAGTCGATCCCATCAATCGCCGAAACGACACGCTCGATCGGCGTGGTGATGAACCCGCGCACCGTCTCGGCACTGGCGCCAGTGTACGCCGTGGTGATCACGATCGACGACGATTCCAGGCGCGGATACTGACGAACGGGCAACGATGAGATCGCCCGCCACCCCACCGCGAGGATGACCAGATTCACCACGATCGCCAGCACCGGTCGCCTGATGAACACATCCGTCAACGCTCGCATGAGGCACCTGTCTTAAGACCATCCATCCCGACTATCTCGATTCACACCGCCGACTCTCGCCATCAACAATCTCGTCACGGCTTTGACGCTGTCCCCGCCGGGGCGGATGCGTGCCCATCAACCGGTTTCGGCGCATCACCGATCATCACCAGCGCGCCATCACGAAGTTTGAATGACCCCATCGCCGCGATTCTCTCGCCAACCTTCAGACCATCAAGCACAATCTGATCACTCCCAATCGACGGGCCGAGGGTCACAAACTGCTGCTTGGCGCGGAACTTCTCGGGTGCAGCAGAATCAGGCACAATGAGCCAGACGTGCGCTGCCGAAGATGCCCGGCGCACCGCCGTTGATGGCACAACCACGAACTCCTGCGGCTCACCGACCGAGGCCGAGATATCCACAAACATGCCCGGCTTCAGACGCTGATCCTTGTTCGGCACCACCGCGCGCACTCGAATGTTCCGCGTCGTGCGGTCGGCGGTCGCATCAATCGCCGCAACTTCAATCCGCAGCGGTTCGCTGCCGAGCATCGGCGCGTTCGCCATCACCACATCACCAACCTTGACGCGCGTCGCCTGATCCTGCGGCAGGGCGAAGTCGAGATAGATCTGCTCCGACACACTCTGCAACCCGACAACGCTCGTGCCTTCCGCAAGATATTGACCGGGGTGAACGTTCCGCATCCCTACCCGCGCCTTGAACGGAGCCTTGAGCGTCTTCTTTGCAACTGTGGTCTTCATCTGATCGACGCGGGCTTTCGCCTGGTCTTTCGCCGCGCGTCCTCGCGCCAGCTTCGCCCGATCCGATTCAAGAGCCGATTCCGCCTGGTCAAGCTCCGCCACCGAAACGGCCTTCGCCTCCATGGCCTGCGTCAACCGTCGAACACTCGCCTCGGCCAGTTTCATATCCGCCTCGGTCACGCGCGCATCGGCCTCGGCCACCCGCTCGCTCGCTTCTGCCGCCCGCAGATCCGCTTCTTCAGTCGCGCTGTCGATCGTCAGCAGAACTTGGCCCGCCTCAACAACCGCGCCCGATTCAAACATCACACCGTTCACCGTCCCCGCAACTTCGTTGCTCAGCGTGACCGATTGCAACGCGACCACCGTGCCCGACAGCTCGGCCGTCGGCCGCCACATCGCCGTCTTTGCCTCAACAACCTGCACGGCCTCCGCGGGCTCA
>JBBSBC010000253.1:0-4193 GCA_038251595.1 Phycisphaerales bacterium
GGCCTCGGCCTGCATCACCCCATCCATCCGTCCAAACCTCGACTGCCCCAGCACGACCACCCCGACCACATCGCGAAGCTCGCCGGGCAAGTCGTGCATCAACACACCGTTGATCTTCCACAATCGGTTGCTGTCCTTATCAAGCGGTCGGGCAAGCTCTTCGATCCACATCTCCTGCCCGAGCGGCGTCTGCTCCGGATCAGCGATCAATGGGCGCGGCATGCCCCAGTTGAGCGGGACCGCGCCCGCGTAGTCGATCTGCAACTGCCGTGTGGTTGCGCGTGCGGGATACTCCGCGGAGTCGGGATAGCGTGCATCAACAACGTAGCCGCGTGCATCGGGGAATGAACCGAAACCGGCGTTGATGCCCGAAGGCTGCCACGCGGTGATCGTGTTATGCCACTCCGAAGCTGTGCCGAGGCTGTCAATCGGTGGCGCGGCGACACTGACTTTCTGCTCACCGTACTTCGGCAGTGTGAGTTCAACCCATGAGCGCATGCGCTGGTTGCTCTGGCCGTAGACATGGTCAATGAGTGTGAGGTGCTTGTCGGCATCGCGACCGAGCCGCAGGACCTTGGCACCGGCCCAGCCAACGAGCGTGAAAATGGCGGCAACCGCCAGGAATGCGACCCAGGCATCCTGCTGGCGATTGCGCTGCTTGAGCATGAAGAACCCGACCGGTCCGGCGAGCAGCCAGTACGCGGTGAAGACGACAAAGGCCATCAGCAGGCCCTTGACCGCGCTCACGGACTTGCTGATTCGCTCGGGAATCTCGGCATCAAGTTCGACGGGCAGACGCTCGGCTCGATACTGCGGCGGCCGGGCTGTCGCTTTGCTGCCCGATCCGCCGGCGGCGACTCCCGATTGCAAGACATTGATCTCGGCCTGCGAATAGATCGGAAGGCGCTTGCCCAATATTCGATGCCAGAAGACGTGGGCCTGTAGCGCGTTCTTCGCGCCAAGATCTCGGCGTGTGGGGTCGATGCCGAGGACCGTGACCGCCCCCGTGCCCACCAATCGACGGACAACAACGGTCTGGTTGTTCGGGCCAACCAGGATCGGCATCGCGTCGTAGGGTCCGACGCCGTTTGCGGTCGCATCAAGTCGGAAGAGTGCGGCATCGCGCCGTGTGCCGAACGAGACCGACTGATCTTTGGTGAAGAGCGAGCGGTAATCGTTAAGATCCACACCTTCTTGCAAGACCGGTGTGACGATGGGCATGATGTCGGCAATCGGGTTGATGCTCCCGCTCGCGCCATACCACGCCTGGCCAACACTCGGAAGCACGATGACCAGATGCCCGCCGCGTTTCACCCACTCGCGAAGGGCAAGTGCCTGGGCCGCGTCGATATCCGAAGGCTCGAACTCGGCGCCTTGACCGGTCCAGACAATCGCTTCAAAGGGCATAAGGCCTTGCCAGTGGTCGGGCAGGTCGTCGGGCTTCATGCCAGCGGCGAGCTCGGTGATTTCATGCCCGGTCGGCGGAAGGCCCTGCTGATCGCGGCTGGCGGGATACTGGTCAAGGCCGCCGGTCGCAAGCCCGACGATCCCAATCAGGCTTTCAGAACTTTCAATGCCCGTGCGCTGCGAGGCTTGGAAGACCCGCACCGCGAGCTGTCTGCCCGCGATGTAGCGTGCGATTCCGGTGAGTGATGAATCATCGGTGACCGTTGCCTCGTACACCGTGAAGCGGAACTGCGAGCCGGCAACCTCTCCACGCGGCAACCAACCATAGAGCCAGACCGACCGTGTCTGGTTCGGTGTAGTGGAGACCGCTCGGCGCATCATCGCACGATCGCCATCGGCATCAGGAATATCGACCTGCACAATGACGTTGCGCGCCTTGGTGCTGGTCTCGTTGAGCTCGACCTGAAAGCCCGCCCAGTCGGCGGGTCGCGCGCGGTCGCCAACTCCGATTCGACGGATCTTCAAGCCGATCTCGTTGCCCTGAGGTGCCTGTGCTGTTGCCACAGGGGTTTCATCTTCAGGAACGGGCAGATCGCCGGCTTCGGGCTGCCGCGCAGCTGCCGCGCTCGCCCCGATGAGGACCCAGCCGACCAACACAATCCATGTCCGAATGTTTGTTATCGCCACCAACGGATTGTAACCGACTCAACCCCTCGGACGTTGCAGCCGATTGGCAGTGGGTATGGCGAACTTCGATTTCGGTACAATTCTCGTGATGGGGGTTATTGGCTTTGCGCTCGTGACGAGTGTGCTGCACACATTGGCCCAGTCGCTCGCCGAGGAGCAACGGGTGGCATTCCTGCGGATCCGGTGTACGGAGCTGCGGCGCAACTACACCAAAAGACTCGATGAGATCGCCGGGCGCGAGGTGATCGAAATTGGCCCTGCCATGTCGGCGCGTCATGCAAGCACTGCATCGCACACAGAAGCCTCCGCGGCCGGGACACAGAAGAAGGCTGCGTGAGCCCGGGTTGGGTCAATCCTTCGCCATGCGGCGGATTCGATCAATAAATTGAACGTGCGACCTTGCGCCCATTCGGAAACACTCGAGCTCGAACTTCTCGTTGGGCGAGTGAACACGGTCATCATCAAGCCCAAAGCCCATGAAAATGGTGTCGAGGCCGCAAATGGCCTTGAGCATTCCCGCGACCGGAATCGAGCCACCGCTCTTGATGAGCACCGGACGAACCCCGACGGCTTCGTTGACGGCGGCGATGGCCGCGTCGAGAAACCTGGAATCGGTGCGCACCGTCGCGGGATTACCGCCGGAATGGTCGTGGAGCTCCCACCTGCACCCGGCGGGCGTGTTGGCGCGGCACCAATCAAAGAACGCCGCGCGGATCTTTGTCGGATCTTGATCGGCCACCAGTCGGAAGCTGACCTTTGCGGCGGCCCATGCAGGGATAACGGTCTTTGCCCCGGTGCCGGTGTACCCACCGAAGATGCCGTTGATCTCGGCGGTCGGGCGCGCCCACTCGCGCTCCATCGCGGTGAAGCCCGACTCGCCGCGATCGGCCGCTGGGCCGAGCCCGACTTTCTTGAGCGCATCGGTTGCGGAAAACGGGAGCTTGCGCCAAGCCTCGCGCTCGGCGGGCGTGATCGGGACCACCGCATCATAAAACCCGGGAATCGTCACGCGCCCCGACTCATCCCAGAGTTTGGCGAGCACGCGGCAGAGGTCGTTGTTGGGGTTGGGGGCTCGACCGCCCCAAAGCCCCGAGTGAAGGTCCTGATCTGCACCGTGAAGCTTGATTTCGGTGTAGACCAGGCCGCGAACACCGTAGGTAATGGCGGGAATCTTGCGACCGAGCATGCCGGTGTCAGAGATGAGGCAGACATCGCAACGCTTGAGTTCGGCGGTGTGGTCCTTGAGAAATGCTTCGAGATTGGCCGAACCCGATTCCTCTTCACCTTCGAGCATCACGGTCAAGCGAACACCTCCGGCGACAAAGCCGGAGGTCTGCTTCCAGGCGCGCAACGCTTCGAGAAACATGGCGACCTGACCCTTGTCATCGCACGATCCGCGGGCCACAATGCGCTGCCCGGGCTCGTCGGTCGTGCCTGTACCCGATCCGACAATCACGGGGTCGAATGGTCCTGATTCCCAGAGCGATATGGGGTCAACCGGTTGAACATCGTAGTGCCCATAGAAAAGCACATGTGGGCCGGTTGTTGACCCCTCGTTGGCAAAGGCCATGACAATCGGGTGACCACTCCCCCGCTTGTCGGCACCGATCTTTCCAGTCTCGCGGATTTCCACCCGCAGGCCCGACTCTCGAAGGTGATCCGCGGCCCAATCCGCGGCACGACGCACATCATCACGGTGCTTCGGGTCGGTGCTGACGCTGGGTATGCGAAGCCACTCGATCAGTCGATCAATACACGGCTTTTCATTGGTCTTGAGCCATTCGATTGCGGCGGCGACGGGCATCGGTTGAACTCCGTGGATCGTGATTTCTGTCGGTTTGCGAGGTGAAGCGTACGGCGGTGCTTGGGCAAAGAGTGTGATGGTAAAAAAGAACAAGGCCCGCGCCTTGTAGCGCGGACCTTGAAGTTCAAGTGAAGATGAGCGAGGCTCCACGGGGAGCAAGCTGCCCGTGCCACGCTTGCTTGAATGGATCAGCAGCCGCTGAAGTAGGCGGTCAGGAAGTCGAAGATATCCTGAACACTGATGCCGGTGGAGTCGTTGGTGTCAGCGCACGAGTCGGCGGAGAAGTAGCCGGTGA
>JBBSBC010000254.1:0-4170 GCA_038251595.1 Phycisphaerales bacterium
CACGTCCGCCATTGCCTTGACCACGTGCGAGCACTGGTTGACGGACGCGAAACGGGGACCATCGACTACGACCGGAGAGAACGCGAGACCCCGATTCAGTCCGATCCTGTTCTTGCCAACCATGAGCTTGAACACCTGATTCATATGCTGGCACTTCTTGCAGAAGTTGATAGCGAAGAGCGGGTGGCCATCGACGTGATGCCCACCCGCGATGGCGGCAACATCCGCTTGTTCTCGACCGTTGGTCGCGAGCTCGCGTTCGTGCTCAGCCACACCATCCATCACAACGCCACGATTCGCGGCATGGTGGTTTCGCTCGGCCTTCCGGTGCCGGCCTCTCTCGGCTACGCACCATCTACCCTTGCCCACAACGCTCTGATGTCACGCCCCATCACGCTTCAGTCCACGACGCTTTGATGAGCAAGCCGAACAAGCATGTGTACTCTTACCGTCATCGCGATCACTCCCGAGCATCAGCGTCTGGTCTTCAATCGCGATGAGCAGCGCACGCGACCGACATCTCATCCGCCCGAGCTTCGCCGAACTGGTCCTTACACGACCATCATGCCGATCGATCCAGCGTCCGGAGGCACATGGCTCGCCGCCAATGATGCCGGGCTCGTGGCCTGCCTTCTTAACGCCAACCCCGAGTCATCATCACCGCGCGGCTTATCCACACCGCGGCGCTCGCGCGGCGAGATCATCCCCGCGCTGATGAACAGTGGCAGCATGTCTGATGCTGCACATCAGGCAAGCGCACTCAACCCGCGAGATTACCCTCCCTACCGACTCGTGCTCATGGCAAGCGGAGCCTTCGTCGTGATCGAGTCGGATGGTCATCATCTCACAAGCACGACCGCACGTTCGTTCCGAGAGCCGATGCTCCTGACATCATCGGGCCTGGGCGATGCGGTCGTTGAACAACCACGGCGCATCCTCTTCGAGACCATGCTCGCGCCCCATCGCGCGAGCCCGTCCACGCAGGATGACTTCCACAATCATCGATGGCCAGAGCGTCTGCAACTGAGTGTGTTGATGTCACGGGCCGAAGCACGCACCGTGAGCCAGACCACGCTCGACATCGTCAGCGATTCCATTACGCTGCGGCACCGAGCGGTCAGCGATCCGCCCGAGCGCAATGACCCTACCTTTGCCACCCGCATCAACCTCACCAACGCTTGCATTCAGGCATGACCGCGACACCCCTACTCGGACACACCGTCCCCATCAGTGCCGATCGCGCGCCGCAGCTTTCACGCGTTGCGTTGTTCCGCATTGGGATCAGCACAAGACTCATCCGAACCCGCCATTGGGAGTTCTGGCCGACGTGGGTCATCTATCTTCCGCTCTGGCCATACATCTTCTGGCTTGCGTTCCGTCATCGCAGCATCTCCACGTGCACCGCCTGCAACCCCAAGATCCCGCTCGGCGGAATGGTCGGCGAGTCGAAGTGGCAGATTCTCCGGAACCTCCCCTCCAGCTTCATCATTCCCACCGCACTGATCGAGCCTTCGCTCATCGAGCAGCGTGTCGCGATGCTTGAGACCATCATGCGTGAACGCGGCTGGTCGTTCCCGATCATTCTCAAGCCTGATGTTGGTGAGCGCGGCGCGGGTGTTCGCCTGATCGACTCGCTCTGCCGCGCACGGGAGTACCTCACCACCGAGCAGGATGTGGTGCTCGCGCAGGTCTATCACCCCGGGCCCTATGAAGCCGGTATCTTCTATCTCCGCTCGCCCGATCATCCGAAAGGGCGCATCTTCTCGATCACCGACAAGCGTTTCGCCGCGATCAGCGGCGATGGACGATCGTCAATCCGCACGCTGATCCACCTCCACCCGCGTTACAGCACGCAGGCGAATGTGTTTCTGCGTCGCCTTGGTCCGCGTGCCGATCGTGTGCCAGAGCATGGTGAAGTTGTTCCGCTTGGCATCGCGGGCAACCATTGTCAGGGGGCGATGTTCCTCGACGGTGAACACCTCATCACCCAGCAACTCGAACTCGCGATCGATCGTATCGCACAGAGCGGTGATGAGTTCTATTTCGGGCGATTTGATGTTCGCTACACCGATCCCGAAGAGTTCCGCAATGGCCGCGGCTTTCAGATCATCGAGCTCAATGGTCTGCTCTCCGAGTCAACAAACATTTACGATCCAGCGATGCCCTTCTGGCGTGCCCAGCGCATTCTCCGCGATCAGTGGCGATGGGCCTACCTCATCGGCGCGGCCAACCGTGCCCGTGGCGTTCCCGTGCCGTCCTGGCGTCAAGTGCGAGAGCTGATCTTTCGGGCTGATGATCGTTCCGCCGAACAGCTTGATTCAGACTGAAGCGTCTCTCGCATTGAGAACGCCGCACTCAGCCCTGACAGGCAAACCACGTCGCGAGGAAGTCAAAGATGTCCTGCACAGCTGTGGTACCGTCGTTATTAAAATCGCCACTTCCGCTGAAGTAGGCGCCGAGGAAGTCAAAGAGATCCTGCACGCTGATCGCGAGATCGCCGTTGATATCCGCGCTGCGGATCGTTCCGGGACGACTCGCCGAACTTGCGGGGTCGGCACAGACGTCAAGCTCGTTGCGATCAAAGTACCCATCCTGGTCTCGATCGATGCCCATGCGTGTCTGCGAGCCGACCGGCACGATGGTGAACGTGATTTCGCCGCCTGTTGTGGCCGCGGCGATGAGGGTGCTGGTGGTCAATACTTCCGCGAGTCGATCCGACTGCCAGTTGCCCGAGCCGATGTACGCATATCCGCGTTGCACGCCGGCCACCAGCCCCTTGGCAATCATGCCCACTTTGCCGGTGTTGGCCTGGGCGATCATCAGGTTGATGAGCGCGGTGTCAGCCGTTGCGCCGGCGGTGGTCTGGGTGCCAACGGCCGCGTGCGTGTCTTTGCTCGGCGGGCCGGGAGGTTCGAGCAGGTTTGATGTGGATCCCTGGGGCAGATCGGAGCCTGAAAAAGAGAGCAGGAAAGCGGTGAGGTCGGCGACCATCTGATCGCTGCTGACCACAAAGACGGGTTCAGAGACAAAGCGCTCGATCGAATCGACACTTCCATCGTGAAGCACGCCGAAGCCGACGGTGTTGCGCGCCTGCGTGAGGTTGAAGCCGACCTTCTGGTAGAGGTTGCGAAGCTGCGGCGTCTTCATGGTCACGTTGGAGAGGCCATCGGTGGAAACCAGTTGCAGGTGGTGCTCGCCCTTTGGCCCAAGCGGGATCTGTACATATGGAGGTTGAATAGGGTTGCTCAAGCGCATGTCCGTGCCCGCGCCGGTTGGGAGCGTGTGGCACGTCACACAGGCAAACGCGTTGTTATCCAGCCGCGTGGTCACACTTCGGTAAGCGGCAAGTCCGTTGAGCGCGTTGCCGTTTGGCATGGGCGAACCTGCGGGTGCGAATCGACCGGTGGTGAAGTGTCCCGGGAGTGGGAGATTGGCTGGAAGTGTGTTATCGATGTTGCGGAACGGATTGGGTGGATAAGTGATGGTTGCGAGGAAGTCCTCGAACTCCTGCAACTCCAAAGGCGTGAGGCTTGCATCATCGCCTTGCAGACCCTGGTACGCCGGGTTGAACTCTTCAAGCCCCGCGCGATCGCCGCGCCAATGGTGTGGTTCCTTGCCGATGATGTCCTGCAAGGTCTGCGTGGTCATCGGCCCTTTCATCGGGTGATACGGAGCGAATGCGGGGTTTGCGGTGCCGGGCGCGAGTCCGATGAGCCCCTGCCCGAGATTTCGGGTGGCGGTGGAAACGGCTTGGGGCGCACCGGCGGGATCGCCAAGATCCCACGCGAGACGATCGAAGCGAGAATCGACGTGGCACGAGGCGCACGCGACGTGGCCGAGCCCGGAGTTTTTGTGCGTGTCGTACAGATGTTTGCGCCCAATCTTGATGACGAGCGGAGTCGGGTCAAAGAGTGGTGTGGTTGAGATGACATTTCGAACAGCGCTGTCGATGGTGGTGATGCTGCCGTCAAACTTGTTGAGCACGTACAGACGCGAGCGGCCTTCATCAAGCGCGAGGCCGGTCGGACCTTGACCGACGTTGATTTCGGATGCCGATGACCCGCGCCCGCCCGAGCTGTTGACGAAGATGACGTTGTTGGAGCCCATGCCCGAGATCCACCCGCGTGTGCCCGAGCTGTCCCACACCACGCCGCGAGGGTCGCCGATCGA
>JBBSBC010000255.1:0-4125 GCA_038251595.1 Phycisphaerales bacterium
AGCTTCTCTTCAACTCTGTAATGCCTGATCTCAAGCACGGTCCACTCTGTGTGCGGAAACGCGGCGCTTCTCTCCTCCCCCCGCAGGCGCGGTCCCCCCCCCCCGCCCGCGCCCCCCCCACCGCCCGCGCCCAATGCACCATCGCCCGCCCGACGGATTCGCCCGTTGTAAAGGTTCCACAACTCCGGGCGCTGACTGCGCGGCTCCCACTGCCCGAAATCATCGCGGAATGAAAAAATCCGCTCCTTCGCTCGAGCCTTCTCTTCATCACGCCGCGCGCCCCCAAAGAGCGCATCAAACCTGAACTCTTCGATCGTGTCCAGCAACGTCGGAATCTGCGCCCGGTTCCGCGAAATGTTCGCACCCGTCTCTTCCGTCGCACGCCCCGACTTGATCGAATCTTCGACATACCGCACGATCAGTCGTTCGCCAATCCGCTCAGCCATCTGATCCCTGAACTCGATCGCTTCCGGAAAATTGTGCCCGGTGTCGATATGCACCAGCGGGAATGGAAACCTCGCCGGCCTGAACGCCTTCATCGCCAGGTGAACCATCACGATCGAGTCCTTGCCGCCGCTGAACAGCAGCGCGGGCCGTTCAAACTCGGCCGCGACTTCGCGCATGATGTGTATGGATTCGGCTTCGAGAATCCGCAGGTGCGTCAGGGTTTTTTCGATATTCGCGGTCACGGGCCGAGTGTATCCGCCCCGACCCTTCTCGACCCAGCACGACCCCACCTCATGCAGCTTGACGCATCCCGACGCATCTGAAAATGGCTAGAGCCGGACTTGAACCGGCGACACCCGCATTTTCAGTGCGGTGCTCTACCAACTGAGCTATCTAGCCGACTTGTCAACCCTAAGCCTATCAGCCCACGATCATCGGTCAAGTCCAAACCCTGCATCGGTTGAAGTCCACCCTTCCTCTGACTTCATGGTCCACTGAGCCGTTCTGGTCCGGAAACTCCAGCTTCCACCTCCAACGCACTCACCCGCTACCCTCTGCCCATGCCCGAAGTCATCGCCGAACAGTCGCCCGCCCAGGCCCTTCGCACCTCAGACGCGGCACTGCTCGATGTCAGCGACCTCAAGACGCATTTTCCCGTTAAATCCGGCCTCCTCCAGCGCACAACCGGATTTGTTCGCGCGGTCGATGGCATCAGTTTCCAGATCGCCCGCGGCGAAACGCTCGGCCTCGTCGGTGAATCCGGCTGTGGCAAGACCACCGTCGGTCGCACCATCCTCCGACTCATCCCCGCGACCGGCGGCCAGGTGCTCTTTGCTGGGAAAGATGTCTATCGCGCCAAAGGAACCGGACTCAAGGCTTTGCGCCGTCAGATGCAGATTATTTTCCAAGACCCTGCCGGCAGCATGAACCCGCGAATGCGCGTCATCAACATCGTCGGCGAGCCGCTCATGGTTCACGGAATCGTCAAATCCAAGGATGAACTCCGCGAGCGTGTCGAGACCAACCTCGTGCGCTGCGGCATGCCCAAGGCCGCGGCAGATCGTTACCCTCACGAGTTCTCCGGTGGCCAGCGACAGCGCATCGCCATCGCTCGCGCGCTCTCGCTCGAACCCAGTTTCATTGTTTGCGATGAGCCCACCAGTGCGCTCGACGTCAGCATTCAGGCCCAGATCCTCAACCTGCTTAAAGATCTTCAACGCGACTTCGGCCTCAGCTACCTCTTCATCTCACACGACATGGCCGTTATCCAGCACATGTGCGACCGCATCGCCGTCATGTATCGCGGCAAGATCGTCGAATCCGGACCCAAACTCGAGATCATCAACACCCCGCAACACAAGTACACGCAAAGCCTGCTCTCCGCAGTCCCCATACCCCGCCCACCCATCGCGGGTCAGAAGAAGCAGCGCGTGGTTTTCGAGGGCGGGGCCACGTAGCACCCCGCCCTGCTTCGCTCGGTCTTCGCCATCCAACCGCGCCGCACATCATCACGAGCGGCGACGACGCACCGCCAGCAATCCACCCAAGCCCAGCAACACGCACGCGCCCGGCGCGGGAATCGCATAGAAGTTGTTCGCGATCACCCAGTTCGCCACCAATGCGCCGCACTCTTGCCCAGCAATGTTGTCGAAGTCAAAGTGAATGCCGCCGTAAATCCGGCTCAGCCCTGCCTCGTTCGCCGCCCCGTTCAGGCTCGTCAGGTGGCGCACTTCGCCCGCATCACCCTGGAACATGATGTTGATCGCATCCGTTCCCAGGAAGTTTGCCAGAATGTCCGCCGCAGCGCGGCTGAATGTCGAGTGTCCCGAGGTGTACGTCGGGAAGTTGGGCGAAACCAGCAAGCTGCTCCACGCCGCATCGCCTGTAGTCCCCGCGTTGCCATCCGTCTCGCCGTTGCGGATCGCCGTGATCGGCCTCCACATGTCATAGAAATACTTCGCATCCCAGCAGGCGATTGCCGCATCCGCCGAGGCCACGTTCAGCATCGCGAACATCCGCGCGTTCTCTGAGACCGAGTTCGATCCCCCCAGTTGCTGCGCAATCTTGTTCCACGCCCCCGGTGGCGTGATGGTGCCGCCGCCAAACGCCCACGCCTGAGCGATCGATGTCTGATCGGCCGTGCGCGTCGAGCCCGTCGCTGCGCCCAGAACCTTCACCTCGTTGTACGACGCGGCATACTCAGCGCTCCCCACCGCTGGCGGCGCAACCGGCCTGAAATGCGTACTCGAATTGATCGAGAACGTCCCAACCTGCCCCCACTGCGGCAGCAACGCGGCGGAGTTTGGCGGCGGTGTCGGTTGCCACAGCCCGACCTGCGCCGGATTGCTCGGCGCGTAGTTTGAGATGTTCGTGGCTCCGTCGATTGCCCGCTCGGCAAGGATCCTTGCACCCGCGCCTTGTCCCGCCGTGATGCCCATCGTCTTCGCTGGTCCAGCGGCAATCGCCCCAAGGTCTGTCGCAAGCTTCGCATCAAAGATCGCCTGTCGCGCCGGAAACAGCCCCACCATCACGTCACGGGCTGCCTGCGCGGCCGCCGCCTCGCGTGATCCGCCCCAGTTCGGTGCCCAGTAGCGATAATGCTGGTGCGTGCCGTCGATCGAGTTCACCGCATCAAAAACCGCCGTCGAGACCATCGCCATCGCACGGCTCGCCCGCGGCGGGGGCAGCGGTGTCGCCGCCACGGAGTTCAGAAGTTCATCGTTCCAACTCGTCACCACATCCGCCGACGCTATGCCAAGACCCATCGACAGTCCGGCCAGCGCGGCCAAACCTTGTACGTAATTCGAGCGCATGTACAGTCTCCTCCCATTCCCCGGCAAAGTTGTGCAAACACTGAGAGACCAACCCCGGCCTGACGGCCGACGACAACATCAAGTTAACTCACCGAGCGGGGCGTGGCAAGGAATATCTGCGCCACAATCGGTGTTATCCCTGCAATGAACGTAGCCCGACTCCCGATAAGCTCCCTGAAACCGCCAAGTTCACTCGTACTTCCTGCTGACAAACAGCGAGAAGTTGTTGATCGAACGCACCGCTTCCGGTTTCGCACGCCCGACGTTGCTGTACCTCGCCGTCAGAGCCTTGGCCGCAGCCGCGTCCGCACCTTCAACCGCAAGCTCAGCCAGTTTCGCCCACTTGTGGTTCAAAATATCCTTCAGGTCCGCCGTCGTGTTACGCGCGTGACCACCGGGATACATCACCAACCCAGAGTCGTGCCGCTGCCCAGCATCATCGGTGATCGCGATTGATGTCGGAATCCCATCCGGATAGCGCCGGTCATACTCATCGCCACCATGCGCAAAGGTCATCTTCTCCATGAGTGATCGCGTTCGCTTGTCATGGATGGCCTCGTGCGCAAAGTCCTCCGGCAGCAACATCAGTTCCTTGAACCCAAGCTGCCCGGCCCCTTGCCCGTTCCGGCTTCGTCGAAGGTCAAGGGCCTTCCGCAACTTGGTGCAGACAAGGTAAAGCATCGAGTGGTCCGCGCTCTGCCGCGTTTTCGGGTCACGCTTGGCGGGGTCGCCAATGATGCCGAAGGCAGGCTGGTAAATAGTGATCTCGATTCGCTGCAAGGCGTCGGCATTCTCCAGCAGAGCCGGATAGGCCTTGAGCAATTGAATCAATCCTCCAATCGCACCGGCCGATTGATGTTCGTAC
>JBBSBC010000256.1:0-4106 GCA_038251595.1 Phycisphaerales bacterium
TACGCCTGATCGGGCGTGAAGCCGGGCATCTGAACGGGCAGGGGTATGACGTGCTGTTTCTGGCGATGAATACCCGAGGGAACGCGGCTGTGGTCGCGCTCTTCGGTGGTGACAAAGAGAAGAGCCGCGCTGCCACGAAGGGCGCGGCGCATTCCGAGTGACATGAACAGCTCTTTCTTCCATCGCTTCTGCGCGTACGCCTCGCGGATGAGCATGCCGTGAGGCTCCCACACGTACGGAATGCCCATGCGAGCACAGGCGAGCGCGGCGGCCATGAGGTCGGGTGACCAGAGCCCGTGTAGGTGCAGCAGATCAAACTTGCGGGCTTCAACATCCGCAACAACAGCCCGCCCGAGTGGGCCTGGGCCGATCGCACGCCCGTACCCCTTCACACACGTGAAGTCATTTGGTCGCCGGGCAACCTCCGCGGCCGAAGGATCGCCATCGACCGGGGGCGTGCAATAGGCGTGGAGATTCAACCTTGGGCGCGTGCGCAGCGCGGCGAGCATGTTGAGAAACGCGGTGGATGTGCCCCCCGCGGTCACATCAATGCACTGGATGAACTGGCCGATCCGCACCGCGTCACTCCTGCTTTCCGGCGCCGGCTGTTGCTGCCGCGCTCGTGGGTGAAGAGTTCGCGAGATTGTCGGCAATGCGAAGCGAGAGCGCAAGGATCATGAACATGGAGTTGGCCTGACTCGCCGTGACAAACGTGGTGCTGCTGGCGATGAACAGGTCATTGAAACCGTGTACGTTACCGTTCGGCCCGACAACACCATCTGCTGCGTGCTCGGACAAGCGCGTTGTGCCGATCTGGTGGAAACCATCGCCCGCCTGCTCCCAGATGCTGCGTTGCGATCGCTTCAACTGGTTGGCATAGACCGTGCCGAAGTTCATCACCGACCAGCGTTCGACCGTCGAGGTCACCATATCTCCATCGGGCAACCCGGGCACGATCGAGGTCTGCTTCACACCGGGAAAGGTGTGGATATCAAACCCCGGCAATCCCGCCTGAAGATACCCGCACGCCTTGGCGAAGTAGGGCTCGAACGCCTCGTAGCCCAGCGGCCAACGCGAGTTCGGCAGGTAGGGCCGGTCATCAAAGTCGATCGGATCAAACGGGACCACGCGCCCGCCCCAGATCACCGATGTGCCGCCCACCTGGCGGCGTGTACACTCGGACATCGGCGGGTGAACCTTCGGGTCGAGATGCTCGGTATCCGCGAGCGCCTGAACGCGCGGCGAGTATCGCGGCCCACCGCTCTCGACGAGGTTGATGGCCAGCCCGGCGCGTTCGAGCTCGATGGCCATGACGATTTCCGCCGCGCCCGCGCCGGCGATCGTGACATCGGCTTGCAGATGCGCGCCGTGAACCAGATTCTCCGCTTCGATCAACATGTGCCTGTTTCCGTGCCGCTTACGCCCGCGCTGCGTGGATGTGCGATGAATCCACCCAGCGGATCTTGTACCCATGCTCGCGCAGCAGCCGCACGATGTCATCCGGTGCGGTGGCCAGCCCGCGCTTGCTCAGGAGCCCGAAATGGATCTCCACAAACACGTCGCGGCAGGTCGTTGACCTGAGCAGCGAGGCCATCCCCATCAGCACATCAAGCTCGAACCCCTCGACATCGATTCTGACAAACGTCGGCGCGGGAAGGTTCTGCGATTTTGCCGCCTCATCGCCGGTATAGATCGGCAACTCCAGCAGCTTGCCGCCCGTCGCGGCCGACTTGTCATCAACGATGCGTCCGAGCGCCTGGTCCGAGTCGCCGACATCAAGGGTCACCGTTCCCGACACACGCCCAAGCCCCGCCTTCACCATCCGCACATTGGCGATCTTGCCGACACGCGCGGCCATCTGGTCGTAGCATGAAGGAACGGGCTCAAACGCCACAACCCTTCCGCCATCACCAACCTTCGCCGCAAACTGCTCGGTGTAGAACCCGATGTTGGCGCCGACATCCCAAACGGTGTCGCCGGCACGCAGGTTCTCCCACATCGCCTTTCCAAAGCGCTCGTCATAGGTTGTTGAGTTCGGGAACCGGACGAGCACGCGCGTGCGGCCCATCGAGCGATCAAGGCCGCGCAGCTTGACGACCGGACCCCATGTAAGCAGCATGAGCGAGACTCCAAATGCGTTTGGCAAAACCTGAAGCTAGCCGTTCGGGCAAGTACTCTAACTGGTGAAACTCGGCAATTCCGCTGGTTCGATCGAGTAATATCATCGGGTCGGGCGTGTGGATCTGCGCTGATGTGTTCATCGGACCGGATGTGCGCGTCGGTGACAACTCGATTGTCGCGGCGGGGGCGATGGTGGCGACGGATGCTCCAGCCGAGAGCGTCAGCGCGGGAAGTCCTGCTCAGGCAATCACGAAGTGGAAACCTTTCGACCGGGGATGATCAGTGGCAGCGGCCCTGGGTGCCGACCTCGAGTTGCTTGGCCTCGCCGGTCTTTTGGGCAACGACGAAAAACGACTTCCAAAGCGGCCACGGGCGTCCGTAGCCCCACCAATGCTTAGGCGCGAAGGCGAACGTGCGTAGGCAGCGGTCCATTCCCTTCTTGTCAAAAAAACGGATGTGCTGTCCCATCGCGTCGTAGTGGTTGGCGTAGTTGAGCAGGTCGATGGTGATGTTCTTGATCAGTCCGTGGTACGGGGTGGTCAGCACCAGCGTGCCGCCGGGTTTCAGCAAGTGGTTAATCGCCAGCAGATACGCCCCCACATCAAACAAGTGCTCGATCACCTCGCTCGAGAAGATGGCATCAAACTCGCTGGCGCGGTCGGGGAGCAGGTCTTCTACCGCACACGCGTGGAACTTTGCGGTCGGGTAGGCCTTCCGGGCAAAGGAGACCGCGGCCTGGGAAATATCCGTCCCCTCGGCGCGAAAGCCCTCGTGGGCAAAGAAGTCGCAGAACTCGCCCCGGCCGCAGCCGACATCGAGAATCAACCCGCCTTTGGGGATGCTCGGCAGCACCTTGCGGAGGAGCGCCTGTCGCTGCGGCGTGGTGGGGTCTGAGTAAGACTCAGGATTCTCCCAGTAGCTCTCGTAGTACTGTTCAATGGTCGCCATGGTGGTGGGTCGCGAGGTCGGAAGGTGGTGGGTGCGGCCAGCGCGAACTCGGCCGGAGTCGGACACGTTAGCAGACATTCTCCAGATGATCTGCGGCGAGCCGCGCTGGCCCGCCTCGCGGCCGCTGAAGATACCCGATTTGATCGCTCTGCACTAGTTCTTTCCCGCAGAGGCGCTTGATTTGACTACGCGATCGGATCTTGATAGGGTATCCGTCCCGTAATCACCGAGCGTGAGCGCACCGACAGCGTGCTCTTTTCCCCGTCTCGGCTCATGGTTCAGGGGATGGATGGCGTTCATCATGAACCCGCCGGATTCGGGCCTAGGGGCTACTTGGGTTTGGCCGCAGACTTGAACTCCCGCGCCCGGATCGGCTTGGCCGGGTTGCCCGCACAAAGATGCCAGGCGGGCAGATTGCTTGTAAAGACGCTTGACCGTGCGCCAACCACCACACCATCGGGAATCGTAACCCCAGGCGCAACAAAGACATCCGCCGCAATCCAGACATTTGCACCCAGCGTAATCGGGGCGGTTGTCAGCGGAAAGTTTGGGTCTTCAAAGTCGTGGCTTGCCGAACAGAGGAACGAATAGTGCGAGACGGTCGTATGCGCGCCGAGCGTGATGGGGGCGACCGAGTAGATGTCGGTCAGATCGCCCAGGCAGGCCACCGCGCCCATCGTGATGTTCCACGGTGCCCACACCCGCGCGGTCGGATAGATCCGGGCTGTCGGGTGCAGCTTTGCGCCCATCAGGCGATAGATCCAGTTCCGCCACCGATGGGCAAACCGCGGTGATGGCCGCACCAGAAGCGTGTACACCACGGCCCACAGCATTCGAGCCAGTCGATTGCTCAGCGAGTGCGGGCTGGTCCCTTTGGGAACCTCCTGATACGCATCGTTCAAGTTTTCAGGGTGCTCGGTTTCCACGGTTTCGGGCTTGGCTCCATGTACAACATTCGGCATTCCGACCCATTCCCCCACCCCCCATTCCCCACTCCCCACCCCCCACGCCCCACCCCCCACGCCCCTACCCCCATA
>JBBSBC010000257.1:0-4089 GCA_038251595.1 Phycisphaerales bacterium
CCCCTCTCTCTCTCTCCCTTGAATCGGTGGGTGTCCGATCCAGTGAGCTGTGCGGCCCGGTCTCAGCGTTAGCCGCACAGTACGCACAATCATACGGCCCAACACTGGGTTCGGCTGCACAGGGTGCCAGGGTCGTGTGCGGATGAATTGTGGATGAGCAATCGCCGATAGCGAGTTGCTCGGCTGGATTAACAGGTGGGGGCGGGTCAGAACGAAGGGCCACGCTGCCCGACATTGGTGAAACGCCGAGTGTTCGGAGGCTGTGTGGTAGATCGGCAACGAAACTCAGTGATTGCTCGCGCTGCAAGGCGTGTGTTGGTCCGTGGCGAATCGCTCGTTGCGGCCGCTGGACTTGTGGCGGCGGCGATCATGGTGACCGCGCTTGGTGCGTGTGCGTGGTGGACGATCCATAACTATGCGAAGACGGCGGATGCTTCGCGCGAGGAGCGCGTGCGTGCGGTGGCCGCGCTGATCAGCAGGAGTGCAGAGGGGCTGCTGGCGAGCAACGAGACCTCGGCCCTGCGCCGGATGGTTGGCGAGGCGACACTCGCGCAGGAGTTTGAGAAGTGCAGGATTGTTCTGCCTGGTGCCAATGGGCTGGTGGTTGCGGACGGTCAACCGAGCGGGCAATCGCCCTATGTAGACCTTCCTGAGCGGTGGGAGAGCGATGCGACGGCAATTACAGCGGCATCGGCGATGGAGACGGTCTCGCGTCGCCCCGATGGTGTGTTGGAGGTTCGCGTGCCGCTGGCGATTCCGGGACGAGGCGGGGCGATGTTGGAGATCGACGATGCGCACAGGATGACGGTTGCGGAGATCTGGCCTCTGCAAGCGGGGATCGGCGCTATCGCGACCTCTGCGCTGCTGGCGATGTGGATGGGGTATCGAGCCATGCGTCGGCGGGTTCGGGTTCTAGGCGCGATCGGTGAGGCGCTGCGTTCGAGTTCGCACCCGGATTCAACCGAGGGCGAACTGGTGGTGAGCGCGGAACTGGGTGTGGAAGCGGCCGCGTGGAACAAGATGGTGTCTGACCGTCAGAGGTTGCGTGAGCACCTTGCGGGCGGGAAAGTTGCGGAGAAACTGGCGAGCCGGCGGACGCGTGATGGCGAACTCGGAAGCGCGTGCGACGGATTGTGGATGGGGCTGATGCTGATCGATGAGCAGATGAAAGTAAAGTACGCGAACGGTGCGGCGACGGTCTTTCTGCGTGCTCGGCGTGAAGATCTGGTCGGCTCGGAGATTCGGCAGACACTCGATGATGCGCAGGTGACAGAGGCGATTCGCGGAGTGATGAGCGGGACGCTGCGTAACAGGACGGTGGCGGAGGTGAACCGGCAGAGCGAGGGTGGGGCGAACAGTGTGCTGCGGATCACGGTGCGCCCGCTGCGGAAAGAGGACATTGCCACGGCGATGATCGTGATCGAAGATGTAACGCAGCAGCGGGTGGCGGATGAGGCAAGGAATGGGTTTGTGGCTCAGGCGACGCATGAGCTGCGGACGCCGCTGACGAACATCAGGTTGTATGTGGAGATGCTGGTCGATGGGGGAGGGGCGGAGGACCCGCAGAAGAGGTCGGAGAGCCTGAACGTGATCAGCCAGGAAGTCCGTCGGTTAGAACGGATTGTCGGGGACATGCTCAGCGTTTCGGAGATCGAGGCGGGATCGCTCAAGCTCAACAAAGATGATGTGCGGGTGAGCACGATCTTTGATGAACTTGCGGGAGACTTCAAAGAGCAGGCGACGCAGAAGGAGATCAAGCTGAAGTTTGATCTGCCGCCGAAACTGCCGGTGATCAGGGGTGATCGCGACAAGATCGTGATGGCTCTGCACAACCTGGTGGGGAATGCGATCAAGTACACGCCCGCGGGTGGGGAAGTCACCGTGCGTGTGAGCGAGGAGAAAGGGCAGTTCAATGTCGAGGTGATCGACAACGGGATTGGTGTGCGCGAAGAGGAGCGAGAGCTGATCTTCGAGAAGTTTTATCGGGCGAAGGATCGACGTATCACCAACGTGACAGGCACGGGTCTTGGGTTGGCGATTGCCAGAGAGGTTGTGCGTCTGCATGGGGGCGACATCACGATCAGAACGCAGATTGACAAGGGCAGCACATTCACCATGAGCCTGCCTGCGGCGGCGTAAAGCGAGAAAGCATGGATATTCAGGAGCAACGACAAGGCGCGGTCACGGTTCTCAAGCCCCAAGGCCCGCTCAGCGGGTCCGATGCGGACGACTTTGCCGCGCGGATCAGAGAAGTGATGGAGAAGAGCCTCGGGAGGTTTGTGGTTGATTGCGGATCGATTGCATGGATCGACAGCCGGGGGCTCGAGGTGTTGAAGGAAACCACCGAGCAGCTCTCGGAAGGTGGACAGGCTTTGAGGCTGTGCGGGTGCAATGAGACGGTGCGAGAAGTGCTGGACCTCACGGACTTGGCCAAGTTGTTCGAGCATTATCAGGATGTGGGCTCGGCGGTGAGGAGCTTTCTGTAGACCCTTAGATCGAGGAACGTGCTGAGACAGAACGCGGGATATCGATCCAGACCGGACAAGTCATGAGTGTGCCCGAAAGTGAAAAGCAGATGACTCCGAACACGCCACCGGTGCCGCAGAACGCGGCGTCGGGCGGGTCATCGCGTCGCCGCGTCGGTGACACGCTGGTGGAGCAGGGTGTGATCTCGCGCGATCAGCTGGATCGCGCGTTGGTGGACCAGAAGAAGAGCAGTCGGATGCTCGGCGAACTGCTTGTTGAGCAGGGGATCATTTCCAACTCGGTGCTTGTTCGTGCGCTCGCGCAGTGTCTTGATGTGTCGGGCTGCCACCTTCGTCACGGATTGATCGACCCACCATTGATCAAACTGATTGGTGATGAGGAAGCTCAGCGGCTGAAAGTGCTGCCGCTGTTCAAGGTCCACGATACCTTGACGGTGGCGATGGCGGAGCCGCAGAGTCTGCCGACGATCGACCGGCTGAAGCAACTGACAGGGTTGAAGATTCGTCCGGTGCTCGCGCTCGAGGCCAATATCCTTGAGTATGTCAAGAAATACTCGGGCGGACATGTTGATATCGATGCGTTCTTGACGAGCCTTGCCGAGACGGATGTTGAGGTGATCGAGCGCGAGCAGGTCGACGAAGGCCCAACGACAGATCTAGACAACATGGTGGCGGGTAGCCCGATCGTGAATCTGGTGAATGTGGCCTTTCTGACAGCGGTGAAGGATCGCGCCAGCGATATCCATATCGAACCGGATAAAAAAGGAACGCGCGTTCGGTATCGCAAGGACGGCGTGCTTCGCGATCTGATGAAGCCTCCGCTGGGAATGCACGCCGCGATCGTCAGTCGCGTGAAGGTCATCGGAAAGATGGACATTGCGGAGAAGCGACTGCCGCAGGAAGGGCGAGTACGCATTGTGGTCGAAGGGCGTGAGGTCGATCTGCGTGTAAGATCGATGCCGACACTGCTGGGCGAGAAGGTTGTCGTGCGTGTGCTCGACAAGCGCAATCTGAAGGTGCGACTGGAAGATCTTGGCTTTCGTACCGAGACGATGGAGACGTTTACAAGGATCATGAAGCAGCCGCACGGTCTCGCGCTGGTGACGGGACCGACGGGCAGCGGAAAGACCACGACTCTGTACTCAGCGCTGGATCTGCTGAGATCGCCCGAAATCAACATCTTGACGGTCGAGGATCCGGTTGAGTATCAACTGGACATGATCAACCAGATTCAAGTGAGTGAACAGATCGGGCTTACGTTTGCTCGTGCGCTTCGCAGCATCCTGCGGCAGGATCCCGACGTGATCATGGTCGGCGAGATCCGCGATCACGATACCGCGCGGGTTGCGGTGCAGGCCGCGCTGACGGGGCACCTGGTGCTTGCGACGCTGCACACGAACGATGCGCCCGGCGCGGTCGCGCGGCTAGTGGATATGGGCATCGAGTCGTACCTGTTGTCAAGTGCGCTGGTTGGCGCGGTGGCGCAGCGATTGGCACGAACGGTCTGTGCTGCCTGTGCGACGCGCTACTACCCGAGCGAGCAAGTGCTGGCCGATGCGGGCTTGAGTGACCATGTTGGGCGAGCCTTTCGTAAGGGCGGCGG
>JBBSBC010000258.1:0-4088 GCA_038251595.1 Phycisphaerales bacterium
CCTATGCGCGGGCCTATGCGCGGGCCTATGCGCGGGCCTATGCGCGGGCCTATGCACGGGCCTATGCACGGGTTGTTCAACTGTTTGAGATGTCTGCAAGGCGTGTGAACGTGCGCATGGCCGCGCCGGAATCGAGAGCCTCGCGCGCGAGCACGATGCCCTCTTGAACTGTTGTGGTGAAGGCGCACGCGGCGAGGGCTGCGCCGACGCTCCAGAGTGTGATATCGCGGAATGGCCCGGGCTCGCCAGCAAGCACACGGCGGAAGATGCTGGTGGCTTCATCAAGAGAGTTGGCCTGCATGTCTTCGATCGGAGTGGTCAAAAAACCGAAAGCGCGAGGATCGTAATCGTGCGTTGTGACCTTATCCCGAACCTGATGCACGATGTTCGTATCGGAGAGTGTGAACTCGTCGAGGCCATCGTTGCTTGAATGAACCCAGGAGGGGCCAGCGCCGAGTCGATGAAGTGCTTCGGCCATGAGCCTCGCGTTGGCGTGAGACCATGTGCCGATGCACTGTCGCTCTGCGCCGGCTGGATTGGCCAGTGGGCCAAGCAGGTTGAAGACGGTAGGAAATGGGAGTGACTTGCGAGCAGCCGCGACGTGTCGGGCCGCGGGATGGTGGGCGGGAGCGAGACAGAAGCAGACACCGATCTCACCCAGGCAGCGTGTTTGAAGGTCTGGTGAGGCGCGGGTGTTGACGCCAAGGGCGGCAAGGACCTCGGCAGAGCCTCGACCGGTTCGACTCACGTTGCCGTGCTTGGCGACCATGATGCCGCCATCTGAGGCGGAAGGAATGATGATCGCGCTCAGTGTGGAGATGTTAAAGAGCTTTCTCGCGCCGCCTGTGCCGCAGGTGTCCATGATGAACCCGTTGGCAAAGGGGCCAGCAGTGGGGCGTGGGACGGGGGTCGAACGACGGCGGAGGACGCGGGCCGCGCCGACAAGTTCGTTGACCGTGGGGCCGCGAGACGCAATCGCCGTCAGAAACGATGCGATATCGGTCGTAGAGATCGAGCCCGCGAGCAGACTCTCGAAGGTTGCCTGCGATTCGAACTCGCTGAGTGCTGCGCCCGCTGCGACGTGATTGAGGGCATCATTGAAGTTCATGGCGGTCTGATGACGTGCGCGGCGGGAGTCTCGTGAAATCATCGGCTAAATGGTGCAGAAGCTCAACCGGATGGCTGGCCGATCATATCATTAGGGTATGAGACGCATCGAGCAGATTGCGCGGATGGCGAGGCGAAGGCTGTTGCTACGGGCGACCATCGTCGGGCTTGGACCGGCCCTGCTTGTCGGCGCGAGCATTGGGTTTGTGTTGGTGATGGTGAATCGGTTGGCGGATACCGGCGTGGGTCTGGCGTGGCTGATTGTTGCACCACTGGTTCTCGCGGCCACAATCGTTGTGCTTGGTGCGATTCGACAACGGCCCACGCTGATCGCCTCGGCTCAGGAAGTGGATTCAAACCTTCGGCTTTCCGATCGACTCTCAACCGCGATGGCGATTGCTGCTCGTGATGATCCGTTCTCGGTACTCGCGATCGATGCAGGGAAGTTGGCGGCGGACACTGTGGATGTGCATCGTGCAATCGCAGTACGATTCGGCAGGGCGTGGCGGATCTGGCCACTGGTCCTACTCTGCGCTGTTGTCGTCGGCGTGATCTTGCCGCATTGGTCGCCCAAAGCACTTCGTCAGCAGCAAGCCGCGAAGGAGGTTGCACAGCGCACGGCGGAAGTCGCGGCGCGTGTGGATGCGGCCATCGAGACGGCCAGGGAAGCGACAGATCCCACGATCGCAACAACCGCAGAGCAGATCCGCTCGTTGGAGGAACTGCGACGTGAACTTGAAGGTATGAAGGAATCGTCAGGAACACGCGATTCGGCAATGTCGAGCACGCGAGGGTTGGACGATGCGGTTTCACGAACCGCAGAATCATTGGAGAAACTGGCAAAAGCTCAGGAGATGGCCGCCGGAGAGTCTCAGACGATTGCCCGGGAGGTTGAGGAGCGATTGGCCGATCTTCCTCGGGCATCAACTGATGAGGGAACGGCCTTGTCACGAGCGGTCAGAAGTGGTGACCTCGACGCGGCCAGAAAAGCGGCTTCGGAACTGGTGAGCAAGGGCGGATCGTTGACCGCACAAGAACGTGAGTCGGTCGCGCGCGATCTGCAAGCTCTGGCGGAAGATCTGCGATCGTTGGAAAATATGCAACGCGAGTCGAGTCCAGAGGCGGTTGCAAAGGCGGCAGAAGCATCCTCGCCAAGTGATCGTGTCGAAGATGCAACGAAGGAGAGTGCCGCCGAGCCCTCGAGTTCATTGAGCGCGGATGACATGAAAGATCTGGAGTCCGCAAAGTCCGAGAGCAGCGCTGGCAGCAACGATGTGAGCAAAGCGGATTCGACCAAGCCTGCATCTCGTGCAGATGAGCAGGTGAAGGAGCTGCAACGGAGGCTGAAGGACGCAGTTGAACAACTGCGGGCTGAACGGCGTGAGGAGGAGAAGCGATCCGAGAAAGAGGCGAAGTCGGACGCAAAGTCAACGCCCAGCGAGCGTTTGAACAGCCAGCAGGGCGATGACCCACCCGGCACTGGCAAGAGCAGAATGGATTCGCCAAACCGTGCTCAGCCTGATCGGGACAAAGAACCAAAAACTGGTGGGCGCGGCACAGAACGTGCGACCAGCGGAGTTGAAAAAGCTGCGCCGGACAACACGAGTGCGGAGAGTCGTGAACCTGAAAAAACACAGAGCGAGAAGCAGGATGTACAGGCGAAGAAGCCGGGCACAGAAGGCGCACGCGATGCAAAGAGCGAGAGTGCCAAGCCAAAGACCGAGCCAAAGGGTGGAGGTCAAGAGCGTGGCCAGCAGCCGCAAGCGCGTGAGGCAAACCAGGATCGCGAACAGACCTCGTCGAGTGTGGATGGGGTGAAGTCTGCTCAGCAGCAACCAAGTGGAAGCAATGCACCTGCGCCCGATCCATCGTCGAAAGACTCGACCAAAGAGCCTTCAACAGAGCGTGCGAAGAGCACCGAGAGTCCTGAGCAGCGTGCGCCAGCCGAATCCAAGTCGCCAGAGCAGAAAGGCCAGGCTCGACCCTCTGAAGTTGCAAAGAGTCCGTCGAGTGGTGGCAAAGAGCCACGGAATGGTTTTGAGCAGTCCGACAACTCCAAGTCGGGGCAATCTGAGAGCCGCGACAAGGTTCAATCGCCCACGGGCACAAAGCAAACACCATCGACATCGGAGAAGCCCGAGGAGTCACAACGCGGCGTGAAGCCCTCGCCATCGGGCAGCAAGACCAACGAAGCTGCAAAGCAAGCAACTGCTTCAGGGCAAGAGTCAGGCAAGCAACCTGAACTTGCGGAGCAACCATCAAAGTCCAAGAATCAACAATCACCAGCTTCGGGTTCAGACAGCAAGGCCCAGACTGAGCAGGGCGACAACTCTCCGCGTACTTCATCACCAGATGGCACGCGTCGAGATGACATGCCGGGCAATCGCGACGCGATGAAGCGATTGCAAGAACAGATCGAAAGGATGGGTGAGCCTGCGAAGAAGGCCACCAAGCAGGAACAATCAGCGCGCACACTCCGTGAACGAGCCAACGAGATGTACCGTTCCGCAAGCCCGGCTGATCAAGAGAAGTTGCAGCGATGGGTCGAGCGCGCCCCGCAAGGCAAAGCGCAAGAAGCACAGGGTCAGGGCGCGGGCGGCAAGGTCGGGGGTCAGCGCACTCCGAAGATGAACGCGCCCGCCTCACCCGTCGATGTGGCCACAACACCGATCGATGCAAGAAAGCCCGCAGCGCAAACACCCGACCGCGAACCACGCGACCAGGTGGTCGCGGAGTGGCTGGGTGATGGCGAGAAGCATCGTGGTCTGTCCGACCAGGCCGCCGCACAAAGCCGCCTGCAGCAGGCCGCCGAGAGTGCTGAGCAGGCCATTGGCGATCGCACCGTGCCGAGTCGCTACGACCGTGTGCTTCGTGAGTATTTCAAGCGACTTCCCGGTCGTGTGCTTGATCGACCGGTGTCAACACCGACACCAGCCGCCGCGCCGGCGATGGATGCGCCATGAGTCTGCATCTTCTTGACC
>JBBSBC010000259.1:0-4079 GCA_038251595.1 Phycisphaerales bacterium
ATCCCCGCGGCCACGCTCTGCGAGAGCGAGGCCCCGGTGCTGGCCACCGTTCGCGCGGCGAGGCACGATGGGGGTGTTGCGCCATGGTCGATGCTGCTGACAAGAATGGCATCCATCAACCGCCCGATCCGTTCATCGGGCCGCGTTCCGGTGAGGATCAGGTAGACCGCCGCGCCGAAAGAGGTCTTGCCCATCAGGTCGGCGATGTTGTGGCCGCGAACGGCCACCTTGTTGGGTTCGATCTTCGTGATCGCGGTTGTCCAGACCGCCTTGCGCTCGGCCTCGCTCATCAGCGACCGGCTCGCTTTGCGGCGCAGCAAGCCGACGACGGCGTCGGGCAGCTCGCCGAACGCCTCCACCACGGTGGCGCCCGCCGCACGCAGCGCGGCAACCTTGCCCGCGTGTGTTCCTTTATTCCCTTCGATGATCGCCCCAGCGTGGCTGAAGCGTGTCCCCGCGGTCGCCGCCTTGCCGCCGATGTACGCGGCGATGGGCTTGGTGATCTTTCCCGCCGCGATCAGGTCCGCCAGTTCCTCTTCCTGAGTTCCACCGATCTCACCAAAGAGCACCATCGCATCGGTCGCTGGGTCGGCCTCAAACATCATGGCCACCTCGGGAATGCGCAGCCCCAGCACCGCATCACCACCGATGTGGACGATCGAGCTTATGCGCACGCCAGCCTGACCGAGGTAGTAAGCCGTGCTCGAACTCATGCCGCCGGAGCGAGAGATGATGCCAACACCCGTTCCGCCGGGAAGCGGGGCTTTGAACCACTCGCGTGCGCTCTCGGCCCGCCCTCCGATCATGCCCACCACCGCCTCACCCGGCGAGGCGATGCCCAGCGTGTTGGGTCCGACGAACCTTGCCCCGAAGCGCTCGGCCTCGGCCGCGATCGCCATCGTATCCCAAACCGGCACACGATCGGCGACAAGTACAACCAGCTTCACACCCGCGTTGATCGCGTCAATCGCTGCATCTTTCACGCCAAGCGCGGGGACGAAGAGCACGGAGACGTCGATGCCCCCATCACCATCACCACCCGCAAGCGCGGCCGCCGCCTGCCTGCACGAATCGAAGACCGGCAGCCCGAAGACCTCGGTCCCACCCTTGCCGGGTGTCACACCACCGATCACATTTGTACCATAATCAAGCATCAGCCGCGTGCGTGCCTGCCCCTCGCGACCGGTGATGCCCTGCACGATGACCCGCTTGCGTTTATCTATCAGGATCGACATGGGTGAAGCATACAGCACCAAAGGTGTCGCTGTGCACCTGATTAAAACTCGACGCTGAAACGGGCTAGCTGCGAGGTCGTACACATTGTCGAAGGCGCAAAAACCCACCATGCGATACAGACAGCCCAATCGCTGCTGAGTTTGGCTCAAGTAGTTGTATGAATAGTGACGGCTCGTTTTTTACATGGTCATTCGTCCGCGCACCGAGCTCAACATCACAACCAACATTCTGGAACTGTCTGAATCGCAGCACGGTCCTGAAGACCATCCCTCATGGCGCCTTCTGCGACATCCTCATTCTGCTAAGCGCCTCCATCTTCCTTCTTCACAGCACCAATCCCACATCCAGCCCCTCGATCGGCAGATCCACGAAAAATCCCCCATCACTCGGAAGCCCATCGCGCCGACACTCAACCTCACAGGCGATCATCTCTGAGTCTTTGCTCAGGAAGGCCTCGGGCGTGAGGGGAGGTGCGAGCGCGGGTCTGCCCCCGACATCCTTCAGCAGGCCATTTGCGTGCGCGATGATCGCCGGTGCGTGGGATTTCCAGATGGTGGGGTCGATCCAGAGCGTGCCGTTCTTGAGCGGGAATGAGAAGGCCGAGGGATGACCGACAAAGTGGGGCTTGCGCGGCGCGCGGGGTTGCCAGCCGGCTGTGCTGGCGGCGTTGGCCGTGCCGACGGCACGGACGAGTTCGGCGAACCGTGCGGCGATTTTGGAAGGTGTGTCGGATTTCTTGTAACACTCGACGCGTGCGCGAAGACCTGCGGTTTTACATGCGCTGTGCAGGATGTCGGCCGCGCGGTCCTCGGTGTTGCCTCCGAGGCGAATCACGGCGGGGATGTCGAGGTCAAGCTCCCAGAAGGCCTTGGCGAGTCCGTACGCCGACCAGTACTGTTCCTGATTGGCCACTCCCGAGCCAGAACCAAAGTAGCCGATCAGGCCCGGCTGCGCGAGGATGATGCGGGCCGCGCGGTAGACCTTCGCCGGTGAGGGGTTGCCGCTGGTGTCGCAGAAGTTGGCGATGGTGAACCCTTCGGCATTGATGGCATCCATGCTCATCATGCTTCCCCCACCGCCCGCGCCGTGAAAGCCGATGATGCCGACTCCTCCGGTATGCCGGTTCTCCGAACCGGCTCTCTGCTCACCATGATCATCTTGACTTGGCACGGAGTGCCGGGGTACCAGATTCGCCACGCGGTTCATCTGCGCAAAGAAGAAGGTTCCGCGATGGTCCTCCTGCTCTACGCGATAGGCGATGCGCTCAAGCTCGGTCGGCGGATGGTCAAGCTCGCGTGCGAAGTCGATGCCCAGTTCCGGGTGGCGTCCGACGGCGTAGTCATCGATGGTGATGCGACAATCGGCGGCAATCAATCGCCCATCACGAGTGATGGCCAGCGGGTTGATCTCGAGCGAGCGGGCCTCGCAATCGCGAGCGATGGTGAAGGCGGTGCGTGCGAAGTCGGCAACACCGATGCGCACGGCCGGCGCGATGGGGAGCGCATTGACCGCATCGTTCAACGCGCCATCATCCGGCCCGGTGGCAACATCGCAGACCACACGCTGCACGCTCGCCGCACGCTCTTCAACCCCCGAGCCTCCACCCGCAGCAATCAGCAGTACCGGCCGCCGCTCACGCTCATCGATCGAGATCGAGAGGAAAAGCTCGGCCACAAACTCCAACCGCTCTTCGACCAGCACATGCGAAATGGGGAACTGCCCCACGATCATGGCGAGCAACGTTGCCGCAGCCGCTTCAACCTCGGCTGGTGTGGTGCAGAAAACGATACCTCCGATTGCGGCGCGCCCGGTCGTCCACGCCTGGATCTTAACGACACACCCCTTTCCCGCCCCACAGTCCAGCTTGACCGCCGCTTCGCGGGCCTCGGCGGGAGTGGCCGCCGCAATGCCTCGCGGCACACCCAAACCACCACCGGCCAGCAGGGCCTTGCCTTGATACTCATGCAGTCGGGCCATGCGGTGCTCTCGTGATGGATGTGCAGAGGTGGTGGGGGCTGGTCGGGGGAAGCATATCGCCGATGGTCGGTTGTGGGGGGCAGTGTGCGTGCAAGATGGTCGGATTTCCGGTATGATCTAGTCGAATGGTCGGAGATATCGGGGTGAGGGCCGGAGCTTTGTCGAGGAGGATCGTGATGAGCGGGGCCGACCTGCAATTGCCGCAACTACGCACGCTGGGTGCAACCAAACGCACGGACGCATGGTGGGTCCAACCGCTGCTGGTCTTCCTGGGCTTCTCGGCGTTTATTGTCTATTCGACGTGGGCCGCGATGCAGGGAGCGCACTTCTTTCACGGGGGCCTCTCCGGTGGTGGGGCCAACTACCTGTCGCCCTTCTACTCACCACTGATCTTTGAGGTGCCCGGTCAGCCAGCGACTGGCCACTCGCTGTTCGGCCTTCCTCCCGAATGGTTGTTAAAGTTGTGGCCCTCGTTCATCCCATTTTCACCCGCACTGCTGATATTGTGGGCACCGGGCGGCTTCCGCTTCACCTGTTACTACTACCGAGGCGCGTACTACAAAGCCTTCTGGGCCGACCCCATCTCCTGTTCCGTCGGCGAACCGGGCTTTCGCGGCAAAAACTATCGCGGTGAACGCAAGTTCCCGCTCATCATCCAGAACATTCACCGCTATTTCCTCTACCTCGCGCTCGCATTCATCGTGCTGCTGGTGTGGGATGCGGTGAATGCGTACATGTTCACCGCCGGCGACGGCAAGACGCGGTTCGGCATCGGTTTAGGCTCATTGATACTGACGGTCAACCCGATCCTGCTCGGCTCATACACGCTGGGGTGCCACTCGCTCCGTCACCTGATCGGCGGCACC
>JBBSBC010000260.1:0-4079 GCA_038251595.1 Phycisphaerales bacterium
AGGGATGCCGTTGGAGAGTTTGAACTGTTCGGGCTGCGCGGGCGCGAAGGGCTTGGTGTCAAAGTTGATTGGCTTGATGTCACGGGCCGATTCGGCGCGCTCGGTCTCTTCGGGCACGACGCGGATGATGCCGCGGCTCTCGGGTGTGAGCGTCCGCGCGGCCCATTGCTGCACGGATTGAATGGTCGCGTTGCGGTAGCGATCAAGATCGCGCTTGAATGAGTTGGGCTCAGCAAAGGCGTATTCATAGGCGTTGAGGCGATCTGCCACCGCATCAATCGATTCAAGACGCTCGAGTGTCGCCAGCTCGATCGTGGCGCGGCGCTGGTCGAGCTCGGCCTGTGTTGGTCCGCTCTCGGTGAAGCGTTTGATCTCTTCATCGATGACCTGCTCAACGCGTGCAAGGTCGGCGGCCGGCACCGCGTTCACGTCGATGAAGAACTCGGAACCGAGCGCCCCCGAGTCCTGCACGGCCGCGACTTCGGTGGCGAGCTTCTCATCGAGCACCAGTCGCTTGTAGAGTCGGCTGGACTTGCCATCGGCAAGCACGGCGGCGGCGAGATCGAGGTCGGCATCGCCCTCGGCGAAGTGCGCGGGAGAGTGGTAGGCCATGCGGATGCGTGGAAGATCGACCTTGTCGAGCATGGTTGTGCGCACGATGCGGCCGAGATGGGGATTGGGAACATCCGCGGGTGCGCGCCGAGCAACATCGCCGCCGCGTGGGATTGCGTTGAAGAGCGCGGCGATCATGGGCTTGATGGTTGCGGAATCGAAGTCACCAGCGACGACCATTGAACAGTTGTTGGGCACATAGAAGGTCGCGAAGAAGCCCTTCACATCATCAACGGTTGCGGCTTCGAGGTCTTCGTGCAGACCGTAGACGGCCCAGTGGTAGGGGTGATCCACCGGGTACATGTAGCGGGTGATGTAGTCTTCAAGGCGGCCGTAGGGAGTGTTCTCAACATTCTGCCGGATCTCGTTGCGGACGATGTCTCGCTGACGATCGAGCTTGTCCTTGGTCATCTTGGGGCCAAGCTCTTCGAGTCGATCGGCTTCGAGCCAGAGGAGCGTGGGCAGAAGTGAAGAAGGGCCGGAAGAGTAATAGTTGGTGCGATCAAGGCTGGTGGAGGCGTTGTTCGACCCGCCGCCCGCTTCCATGAGGTTGTCGAAGTCGCTGCCGGGCACACGCTCGGTGCCCATGAACATGAGGTGTTCAAAGAGGTGCGCGAAACCGGATCGACCCTTGGGCTCGTTCTGCGCGCCGACGCGGTACCAGAGGTTGACGGTCACCACCGGGAGCGCGTGGTTCTCGTGGAGGATGATGGTCAGGCCGTTGTCGAGTGTGTACTTCTCGTACTTGATGTCCTGGGCGGCAGAGAGTGAAGGGAGGAAAATGGCGAGGAGGAGGATGAGGCGGGTGCGCATGGGATGATGGTAGAGGTGTGCGGCGGCTTTGTGTCGATGGGGAACTGTCTTAAGCGTTGTGCGAGTTGTGCCGCGTGAACCCTCCCCCTAGCCCTCTCCCTCTGGGAGGGGGGACCGGGAGTTGCCGAGGAGGCAGACGATGAGGGCAATGGTGGTGCCGATGGTCATGTGCCACGGGAAGGCGAGTTCGAGCGTGGCGATGGAAGAGGTTGGTCCGAAGAGTGCGGAGGTCCAGAGTTTCCAGATCGGTGCTTGGAGGAGGGCGATGGTGATGAAGCCGGTGAGGAGCGAGGCGATGACGCTGCGGGTGCTGCCGCGATTGGTGAAGAGTGCGGTGAGGAAGACGGCGAGGAGACCGGCGTAGGCGAAGGTCATGACGCTGAGGGCGAGGCCGATGAGCGTGGTGTTTGGGCTTGAGGCTTTCCAGAAGACGCAGAGCACGGCGAACGCGCCGAGGATGAGGCCCCACCCGGCAACGGCGATGCGCGAGGCTTTGAGGTAGTGGCGCTCGTCGCGGTTGGGAGCGAGTCGCGTGTAGAAGTCTTTGATGGCGGTGGCGGCCATGGCGTTGATGGCGGAGATGAGCGAGCCGATGCCCGCGGCGAAGAGGCCGGCGAGCATGAGGCCGGCGAGGCCGGGGGGCATGTCTTTGAGGATGAAGTTGAGGAGACCTGGGCGGAGTCGGGCGGCGGCTCGGCGCGGGGGAATGCACCTGGCCGCTCAGACCATGCGCGAAGCGGGAGCGTGTGTTGATAATAGACGAAGAGGAGGAGGCCAACAGTCAAGAACATCGCGACCAGTGGCACGCCGATCGCCATCGATACGAGCACCGAGCGCGAGCCTTGCACAGCGTTCTTGCATGTCAACATGCGTTGCACCATGTCGTGATCGGTGCCGTAGGCGGCCACATTGAGGAGGGCGAAGCCGAAGATGGCGGTGAGCAGTGTGAACTGTGCGGCGGGATCAAAGGGCTTGAGACCCGTCGTCACGACGGTGAGCTTGGATGAGCCGTTGGGGCCGGCGGTCGAGAGGTATGACCAGAGCTCGCCGACAGGCAAGTTGATCTTGACGAACAGGACGATGATGGCCGCGATGACGGCGGTGACGAGGACGATGGTCTGGATGACATCGGTCCAGATGACGCTGGCGATGCCGCCGACGAGGGTGTAGACGACACCGACCGCGCACATGAGGCCGATGCAGATGATGAGGTATTGCGGTTCGGCGGCCTTGGTCGGGCCGAAGAGGATCATGGCGAAGGGGATGGCACCGATGAAGATGCGCGCGCCGGAGGCGAAGACACGGCCGATCATAAAGGCTGCGCTGGCGGCGTATTTGGCGCCGCGTCCGAAGCGACGTTCGAGAAGTTCGTAGATGGTCGTGCAGTTGTGCTTGTAGAAGGCGGGGATGAAAAAGATGGCGACGATGATGACGGCGATGATGCCGCCGATGTTGGTGGAGAGGTAGGTCAGGTCGCCCTTGTAGCTTTGCTCGGGCGCGCCGATGAAGGTCGCGGCGGAGAGCGAAGTGGCGATGATCGAGACGGCGACGGCCCACATGGGCATGCGGCGGCCGGCGAGGAAGTACTCGCCGGTGGTCTTGGCTTCACGGCGTGCGAAGAGGATGCCGGAAAAGACGATCAGCGCGCAGTAACCAAGGAGGACGGCGGCATCGGCCCAGCGAAGAGGGGAATCGGTAAAGAGGTTCACGCCACAGATATCGGGCGGACGTGGGCTGGGGGCGGAGTTGTGGCGGGGATATTGGGCGCGGCGGTCGCAAGTCGGAGATTCATCGAGGATGACTCGGGTGTTGAAGCGATGGCTTGTGGGTGCGTCGCACTGCGGAGGGATGGCCTCGCGAGTCGGGCAATTGCGGTGGTGGCTTTGCGGGTGGACTCTGCGAGTCGCAGCTTGAGCGGGATGGGCGATTCCGGCTTCGGGCGGATGCGTGCGAGGTTGTCGCTGGAACGGGCAAGGGCTTCAACCGCGGCGGGGAGCGCGGCCTCGGCGAGGGCGAGAGCGCGCTGGCGGTGGAACGCACCGATGCGATCGATGTCGGCTTTGGCATCGGTAGACTCGGCCCATGTCAGTGCCTGCAAAATGGTGAGGCCATGGCGTGCGGCGGCGGTGAAGAAATCTTCGCCGGCGTTGAAGTAGGCCGCGAGGAGGAGTTGGTGGGTGTCGGGGGTGAGTGTGGGCATGGGGATACCGGTGGTGGGTGGTTCGTGGTGTGTGATTGAGGTGTGTACGACGAAACGAAGTCAGGTGAGGAGCTTACCCGAATGGATAACGAATGCAAGGGGTTTTAGAAGGTTTTTATTAGGACAACATTTACCGCATATAAGGTGTTGGCAGGCAAGAGGTTGGATAAAAACACAACCGCCGACCCATTTCGGATCGGCGGTTGAAGAAAGAGGGCGAAGGGGCTTGAACCCTCGACCTACACGTTGGCAACGTGTCGCTCTACCACTGAGCTACGCCCTCAAAGCGTGAAGAGGAGTGTACGAACGAGGTGGGCGGCAGTCAACGCCCGTTTCCCGCCGCGATCTTGTTGCCGCGAGCCTGATTGATGGCGTCGAGGACTTGCCTGGGGGTGTAGTTGTCGAGCTTGAGGGGCTCTTTGAGACCGGGGCCATAGATGGCCAACAGGGGGAT
>JBBSBC010000261.1:0-4065 GCA_038251595.1 Phycisphaerales bacterium
CGACCTGCGGCTGGTGGCGCCCCGCGATGGCTGGCCCAATGCCGATGCCGGCCCGGGGGCGCCGGGGGGGGGGGGGGTGGGGGGGGGGGGGGGGGGGGTGGTGGGGGTTTTGGGGGGGGTGCTTGGCGGATGGGGGGCCATCGGCGATGTTAGGAAAGTTGCGCAGAGCAGAAGAGGTGGGCGCTGTGAAGACGCGAGACCGTGCATCAGGACCGATGAGGGCGGCTCCGCGCCCATAACCCACCCATAACGCACGGTCTTCCCGGCGAATCCGGCGCATTTCTGCGCGCCTCGACTTCAAGATGCGGCGAAGGGGGCAATGACGGAATACATTCAAGCATGGCCCAGCACAGAGATGTTTCACCGGTCTTGTCCAGGGTACCCAGTTCCGCTGGCCGCTTCGGCGCGTTCGGTGGCGCGTACGTTCCCGAGACGCTCATCAACGCGCTCGGGCAACTGCAGAGCGAGTACGATGCGGCCCGCATCGACCCCGCATTCTGGGAGCGGCTCGAAGAGTTGCAGCGCACGTTCGTCGGTCGGCCCACACCGCTCTATCGGGCTGATCGGCTGACCGCGCACGCGCGCAACAGCGCGATCAAGGGCCACGGTGGGGGTGGGGCGACCATCTGGCTCAAGCGCGAGGACCTGGCCCACACCGGGGCGCACAAGATCAACAACACCATGGGGCAGGCCATGCTCACGCTGCGCATGGGCAAGAAGCGCATCATCGCCGAGACGGGCGCGGGCCAGCACGGTGTGGCGAGCGCGACGGCCGCAGCGCACTTCGGGCTCTCGTGCGATGTCTACATGGGCTCGGAAGATGTGCGGCGGCAGAGGCTGAACGTGGTGCGCATGCGGCTGCTGGGGGCGCGGGTGGTCGAGGTCAACTCCGGTTCGCGCACGCTGAAGGATGCGACCAACGAGGCGATGCGCGAGTGGATGGGCTCGGTCGAGACGACGCACTACATCATCGGATCGGTCGTCGGGCCGCATCCCTTCCCCATGATCGTGCGCGATTTCCAGAGCGTGATCGGGCGCGAATGCCGCGAGCAATGCCTGAAGTCGATCGGCCGGCTGCCGGATGCGGTGATCGCCTGCGTGGGCGGGGGCTCCAACGCGGCGGGGATCTTTTACCCATTCGTGGATGATGCGAGTGTGCGATTGATCGGGGTGGAAGCGGGTGGACGATCGAACAAGGCGGGCGATCACGCCGCGCCGCTGAGCTATGGCTCACCCGGTGTGCTGCACGGCTCGCTCTCGTACGTGCTGCAAGACCCGCACGGGCAGACGGCGGATGTTCACTCGTGCTCGGCGGGGCTCGACTATCCCGGTGTGGGGCCGGAGCATTCGTATTGGAAGGATTCCGGGCGCGCCGAGTATTGCTCGGCGACCGATGCCGAGGCTCTCGAAGCCTTTCAACTGCTGGCGCGGGCCGAGGGGATCATCCCCGCGCTCGAAACTTCGCACGCGCTGGCCGAGGCCGTGAAGCTGGCACGCACACTCGATGCCGATCGGCACATTGTTGTGAACCTCTCGGGCCGGGGCGATAAGGATGTGGATGAGGCGATCAGGCTGATCGGTGAAACCGCGTCTGCTTGAACCGCCTGCTTGAGCTGTCTACTTGAGCCACTGCCTGAGCCGCTGCTTGAGAAGCTGCTTGAGAAGCTGCTTGAGAAGCTGACCCGAGACGATGTGTAGCGCAGCTTACTTGAGGGAGTGAAGTGTGCGCAGCCGCTTCGGGCCAAGCCGCACGCGGGCCAGACACGATGAGACTCCGCCGATGGCCCCACCGATAGCCCAACCGATGGCCCGACCGATGGCCACCCGCATACGCAACCGGCGCAGCGCGGCATCGTCGGGCTCGATGGCGAGGGCGCGGCGGATCCAGTTCATCGCAAGTCGCCACTCGCCCGTCTGCACTGCGGCGATGGCGAGGTTGTGCATCGCCGAGACAAGCTTGGGGTCGTGCAGCAGGGCCTTCTCGGCCCAAGCCGCGCCGTGGTCACGATCGCCAAGCAGGAAGCAGGCGAGGCTGAGGCCGTGCAGGGCCTCGGCATTTTCCGGTCGAAGCGTGGTCAGGTGATCGAGCACCGTGCGGGCCTCGCTCGCCATGCGGGCATCGAGCAATGTGCGGCCAAGAAAGTCGAGGTCGTCGGGTGTGAAGCGGCCCGGCCGCGCGTGGTCGGACTCGCGATGTTTGAACGCGGCGAACTCCTCGGTGAGCAGCGCACGCCCGGTCTCACCATCGCTGGCGCGATCGCGCCGGAGAAGGAGCGCGGCCAGCCTGGCCCGCGCGGCGGGAAAGTCCTGATCGAGCCTGAGCACGACCCCAAACTGTTCGATGGCGCGGTCGAGCTGCGCCTGCCGGTCGGCAAGATCACCCAGAAAGAAATGGGCCTCGGCGTTGTCGGGCTCGATCTCCAGCACGCGGCGAAACTTCTCCGAGGCTTCGCCCAGCCGGTTCATATCGCTCAGCAGGCACCCGAGATCGAGCAAGACGTGGATATCACCCGGATCGTTCCGCAACTCGCGAAGCAGGAGCTGGCGGGCCCGCTCGAGCCGACCCGTCGCGGCGTAGGCCTCGGCCAGCCGGGCATGGATGCGAGGAACATCGGGGTCGTGGCGTGCCGCCTCACGCAGGCACCATACGGCCTTCTCGTGCGCGCCGCGTGCGAGGAGCGACTCGGCCATGTTGGCATAGGCCCCGGCGTGCGAAGGATCGACCTGCTGCGCGAGGTAGAACATCACCTCGGCCTGATCGTGATCGGCCAGCCGGGCATACGCCTCGATCCGGTGGACATACGACTCGGCATTCTGCGGATCGACCTGCTGCGACTTCTCGAGCCATTCGATCGCGCTCTTCGGGTCGTTGGTGCGGAGCGCGTTGATGCCCAGCATGAGGAGGACCTGCTTATCCTCACCATCAAGCATGTGGCAATCGCGGAAGGCCTCGAGCGCATCCTTGAATCGTCCCGCGGCTTCGAGCGTCAAACCGAGGTTGAAGTGCCACTCCGCCTTGTAAGGATTGAGCTCGAGGGCTCGACGAAGTTCCTGTTCCGCCTCATCCCAGCGACCATCTTCGTAAAGCTGGTGCGCTCGTTCGACGTGAGTTTCCGCATCCGACCAATCGTTCATGCCTTCCACCAGAACTAGCGCACGTAAAAAGGCGACCCGGCAACCTCAGAATCAACGGACTGTATTCGGGACAGCCAAGGTCTTCCACGCCGATAGCACTACAGAGAAAAGATCTTTGCAGTGAAGACCGAGTATCCGGCCAGGCTTGTCCGTTCCGAACGCTATCGTCGATCGATCGACCCATTGCACACGAGCGTATGCCGCGACGTTTGTGGCCTGAGCCGGTAGGAATTTGGGCAATATCAAGGCCACATACAACTAATGCCCTGCCAGCACCCATGAGTCCCCCCATCCCCCCATCCCCACCCCCACCTTCGGCCCAACTCTCGGGCCAGTACCCCCACGCATTGCTTTCGGGGACCAAACTCACCACCGTTTGGGTGATGGCCTTGTGCATCATCTGTATGGGACATGGCATCCCGGCCCTGGGGGCGAACGATCGGGCGACCGGCCAACCACCGGTTGAAGCCGCAACGCCTGGCTCAGTTCGGTCGCCAGCCGCCGATGCGGCGGTTCTTGCCGACCTGAAGGCTGAACTGCCCACCCGAACTGCCGCTGCACGCAGGCTGCTGATCAGCCCGGCACCCGAGGCCCGAGCCCTGATGCTGAGCCTGCTCGAACCGATACTCCTGACGACTACCGCCGGAGAGGCCGCGCCAGATGCCCAGTTGCTCTTGATCCGTGAAGTCGCCCTCATGCCCGCTGCCCCCCCTTGGCTGATGGAACCCTTCGCGGCGATCGCCGAGAGCTGTGGCCAGACTCCAGCCGATCGTCTTCGACGGTCGGAGGTTCTCGCCGCGATCGGGAGTATCCGCACACGCGATGCGTCCCGGTGGCTGATCGATCTTGCGAAGTCGGATGGCACGGCGACAGCAGATGCCGTGCGCGCCTTGATCAGGCTGAGCGGCAAGGATGAGTTTGGTGGCGACC
>JBBSBC010000262.1:0-4053 GCA_038251595.1 Phycisphaerales bacterium
GCTTCAACCGCGGGTAGCTGCGCCCGCACGCCATAGGCGCGAGCACCATGAAAGGGGTTGCTCGGTGCGGGAGGTATCTGACCGGCGTTTGAAGGATCGATCCGCATAGGTGTGCTGACAAGCATCGGACAACGACAGGGTTTAGGGCATCACAATAACTCACGACGGACGATCAATGACGCGAGATGGCCCCCGAGATGGCACCATTGTGCGCAGAACTTGCCGCGATTGTGACCCTTGGAGTATCGACGACGGGTTGGATGATGCTCGACAATGTGAGCGGTGGTCGCTGAAGCAGGGCGCGGAAACCACCATACGCCTGCGGGTGGGCTTTGTGCGATGAGACCTCATCACGAACAAACGTGAAGCCCCCCACTTCGCCGAGCAACCTGCGCACCTTCTGCTCGTTCATCGCGTGCGGGTGCATCTGATCGATGTGGTTCGAGAGATCGACAAAGAACCAGATCAAACCACCGGGCTTGAGCAATCGGAACATCTCGCGAATGACCGCATCAGGATCGGTCACGTGGTCGAGGCAGTTCTCATTGATGATCAGGTCAGCAAAGCCTGATGGTAGCGGGATCTGTTCGCCCTTGGCTTCGATGTAGACAATGTCTCCGCAACAGTCGGGCACAAGACTCTCTTCAACATAGCCGCGCGCGATCGGATCGACCGCAACCGCGCGCTTCCAACCCTTGGCCGCCGCCCCGAGTGCTGGGTAAGGCCCGGCTCCGATCTCGATCGCCGAACGCGATGAGCACCAATCGTCAATGCCGCCGGGACCATCGATCGCGATGCTCATGAACTCGGCCAGCTTGTCGAGCCGTCGGCGTTGCCATCGCCCAAAGACCACCTCGAACGAATCGCCGAAGTCGCGCTGTGAGCCACCCTCACGAACCAGGTATCGCCAATAGGCAAGCTCGCTCTGGTACTTGTACCGATCTTCCTTTTCAAGCGTCAGCACCTGCTCGATCTGGTCGAGACGCTCTTGCACCGTGGCAAGTCCCGGGCGGATAACCCGTGCCGCGAGCGGCTTGAGGGCCGACTTGATCCGGGATGCGAAACCTTGGTCAGACATTCGATGGTGACCCGGAAGTATGGCCCAATCAGGCCGGGAACTTTACGCTTGAGCACCTGTGGGTGCGACCGCAGACACGGCCGCGACCTATGCTCACAATGCAGACGCCGCGGCGGGCGAACCAGCCCGAAGACCGCCACGCGCCAGAATATGGTAGGGTGCAGGCCATGATCGATCCGAACGACCAATCCGACCCAAACAGCTCGCGAGCGCAGCGACCGGATGCCATGCCCATCGCTCCGACCGGCTCGCTCGAACCGCACATGCTGCGCGACATCCGCGCCGTGAAGCGACGCCTGGGTGAAGAGGCCACCAGCGTGGTCGCCATGCTTGAGACTTCGCTGACCGCGCTCTGGAATCTCGATACCGAGAAGGCCGGCGAGACCTTGAAGTTCGATGACCGGATCGATCGTGAGGAAGTGGCGATTGAAGAAGCCTGCTTCCGCGTGATGACCCTGCGGGCCCCGGTCGCTCGTGACTTCCGCCTGCTTACATTCATTCTCAAGGTCAACAGCGATATCGAGCGCGTTGCCGATCACGCATGTTCTATCGCCAAGATCACGTTCAAGCTCGCAGACAGTCCCCCGCCGGTCTGGCCCATATCACTCACGGAAATGGGGCAGCGCGTGCCTATCACCTGCCACGCCCTGCTCCGCGCCATGCACGATGAAGATGCGGACGCGGCCCGCCAGATCGTGATCGGCGACAAGGCCATCGACCGGCTGAACCGTCAGTTGTATGACGAGGTCATTGATCTGATGACCTCGCTCACCCATCCGCACAGCACGGGCCTGCTGATGTTCCGGGTCGGTCGCGAGCTCGAGCGCGTGGGCGACCTGATGACCAACATCGCTGAAGACATTGTCTATCTTGTAACAGGCGAGATCATTCGGCATACCAAGAAGCGGCTCAGAGCGCAGCTTGAGCAGCAGCCGTGATGCTCGTCATGGGATAAGCCAGCTTGTCCAACGATTGCGGCGGAGCAGCCAGGCGATCGCAAGACTGCCCGCAAAGGCCGCAGCGAAGATCAGCAGATCGGCCCACCAGGCCGGCTCAATCCGCTGCGATCTTCTGAACGAGTGCAGACACTCGATCACAAGGACGTGCGAAAGGTAGATCCCATACCCATAGGTGCCAAGGACCGAGATGCGGTTGATCAGCGGGCTTTTCCAGTTGGCAAAGGCCACAAAGAGAATGCACGCCGCGGCGAGACGGACGAAGAGAATGGCCTCTGAAGGCTCAACCATGCCATCGTTCGACTCAAGCCGCTCTTGCCTGAACACGATTACGAAGAGCATCAGAAAGACCGCGGCGGCCCCAGCAACCCATGCCGCGGCACGCCGGTTCAGTTCGGGTGGACGACCAGAGCGACAGAGCAGACCGAGCGCAAGCCCCCAGAAAAATGAAGGCGAACGATAGTATAACAAACCAAGAAACGTTTGCGTGTCAAAGAAACGGAGCCATGCCGGGATATACGGCTTGTCGAATGTAAATGTCATGAACAGGCCTATCGCGACCAGAACGGTGGCCAGGTACAACTCGCGCCGTCGATGACCGATGGTCACGAAGAGGATGGGCAAGGCGAGCATCGACATGGTGAAGAGAAAGGGCAGGAACCAGAGCTGATAGCTGGTGCCGGCCCAGAAAAGACTCCACCCGCTGTTGGCGTTCATCGCGCTGAAGAATGTGCTGAAGCTGGGCTCGGCCCGGAGCGATCTGCAGAGATCAAAGATCCAAAAGAGATCTGATTGCTTCTGGAAGACCAGACGATTCGCTTCGCGTGCGATCAGGTAGATTCCGCTCCAAGCCACAAAGGGCACCAAGAGGCGCTTGAGGCGGCTCTCAAGGTAGAGTGCCATGCCTTCGGTGCGATTCATGCGCACATGGCGTACAAGAAAGAACGCGGCCAGCAGGCTGAACAACGGCGTGGAAAAACGCCCGACCATCGAGATGTCTTTGATGAAGCCGTCGGACCTCGGAGCGTGATGGAAGACGATCGCCAATCCTGCGATCAAACGAGCAAAGTCGATCCCGTTGAGCCGGTTGGCACCAAGGGATGCGGGAGCGGCTAAGCTGGCGCTCGCAGCCTCGTGGTTGATCGCGGCGGCTTCACTCGGCGAAATGGAACGTGTGAGGCTTGTCAAGGGGTTGATCGACTTGGGTCAGGTTGAACCTGGCGGGGTATGGTTTATGGAATGGATCGGGCTCAAGTATCGGCATGGCCTGAAACCAAAGCCATTGCCGAAGCCAACACCGAAAACGGTCACCAAGTCGTCTGGACAAAGAGATCGAGAACTGGCTGGGGTGAGCACGTTTCAAGCTCAAGCTAGCTCCCGAGTCGATATTATGCGACGGAGGAACGCACCGACCAACGAGATACGATATCTGTGCAGATTCTGATGAAATCTGAACAGAGAAGGAGATTGAACGGAAACGAAGTGTTGAAAAACGACAACACCCGCCGCGAGACGCGACGGGTGCTGAGCCTGACAAGCAGGATATATCATAAAGACAGTTGGGGGTCCGTTGACCGTGTGTTGCCACACGAATATCTCGGCAGGCCGAGACGAGGATGTACTGACGAACTCGGTGTGGGTCGCCCCACGGACTTCTAAGAAGCTTGGCCGAGTCTAAGGAAATCCCTTAGAAAGGAGGTGATCCAGCCGCAGGTTCTCCTACGGCTACCTTGTTACGACTTAGTCCCAGTCACCGATCTTGCCGTAGACACCACAGTATCGTGGCGGCTTCGGGCTCTACCGGCTCCCATGACTTGACGGGCGGTGTGTACAAGGCTCAGGAACGTATTCACCGGAGCGTAGCTGATCTCCGATTACTAGCGATTCCGACTTCATGCAGGCGAATTGCAGCCTGCAATCCGAACTGGGGCGCATTTTCTGCGATTTGCTCCGCCTCGCGGCCTCGCGTCGCTTTGTATGCGCCATTGTAGCACGTTTGCAACCCTGGATGTAAGGGCC
>JBBSBC010000263.1:0-3911 GCA_038251595.1 Phycisphaerales bacterium
CCGGTTGGACGGCGGAGAGCAGATCCATGACCGTTGCGGCCATCGCCGAGCCCATTCCGAAGTTGAGGATCGTCAAACCTTCGGCGGTCGCGGTCTGCATCGGACGATCTCTACCCATGATCGGAACGCCGAACCGGGCCGCGAACATCTCCACGTAATGGATGAAGTTGGTGAGCAGAATGTGCCGACCGAAGGCGTTGAGTTCGAGCCCTGTGTATCGGGGAAGCCAGTCGCGCACGATATCGTCTTTGGTTCGCACGGCCGAAGCGTAGTAGCGGGTTTGCGTGAGTGCTCTGCCGACTATCCCGAGCCGGTTGCTATTGTCGGCGATAGTGAGTTGGTCCGCCATCGTCCAGCAGTGCGATGAAGAGTTCGATAGACTTTCCAACGGAGGTCCCGCCATGCCACGTATCACCCGTGCCGCGCTTATTCAATGTTCAAACCCGCTCCCCGCCGAACCTGATCTGAAGAAGGTCAAGGCCGCGATGATCGAGAAGCACGTCGCGCTCATCGCGCAAGCGGCATCCAGGGGTGCCAAGGTCTGCTGTCTGCAGGAAATCTTCTATGGGCCATACTTCTGCGCCGAACAGGACCAGCGCTGGTACGCCATGGCGGAGCCGATTCCGGATGGCCCGACGATTCGGCTGATGCAGGATCTGGCGAAGAAGCACGAGATGGTGATGATCGTGCCGATCTATGAAGTTGATATGACCGGGGTCTATTACAACACGGCCGCGATGATTGATGAGACGGGGTGTTACCTCGGGAAGTATCGAAAAAAGCACATCCCCCACTGCTTGCCCGGGTTCTGGGAGAAGTTCTACTTCAAACCGGGCAATGCCGAAGGCGAAGGTGGTGGTTATCCTGTCTTCCAGACTCGGTTCGGGCGCATCGGCATCTACATCTGTTACGACCGGCACTTTCCCGAGGGTGCCCGCGAACTCGGGCTCAACGGCGCAGAGATCGTCTTTAACCCGAGCGCAACGGTTGCCGGGCTGAGCGAGTATCTCTGGAAACTCGAACAGCCAGCGCACGCGGTCGCCAATCAGTACTACGTGGGGGCCATCAATCGCGTGGGGATCGAAAGGCCCTGGTGCATCGGTGAGTTCTACGGACAGTCATATTTCTGCAATCCGCGCGGCCAGATCATCGTCGAAGCATCACGCGACAAGGATGAAGTCGTGGTTGCGGACCTTGATCTTGACGTGATCGAGCAGGTCCGCAACACATGGCAGTTTTACAGGGATCGACGCCCTGAGACGTACACACGGATCGCTGAAGCATGAGCGACAAATTACAAGGCATCAGGGTGTGAACAAGCCCCTGAGGCCACGCTCCCTATCCTCACAGATCACCACTCGCCCGAGGTAGCCCCATGACCACCGCACCTTCGAAAGCTCCGATCTCTCCACCAACATCAACATCGCACGCGCACCGCGCATCGCTGCCTCCCTTCAGCCATGAGCCCGCCAAGTACACCGGCCCCAGCAAGGCCGAAGTGCTGGCCATGCGCCGCGAGTTCTGCACTCCCGCGCTCGTGACGTATTACAAAGATCCGATCATGATCGTCGAAGGAAAGATGCAGTACCTTTTCGACGAGACGGGGCGTCGATACCTTGACTGTTTCGGCGGCATTGTGACGGTGAGCATCGGGCATTGCCATCCGAAAGTCATGGCGGCGGTGAATGCTCAGAACGCGCTGCTGCAACATACGACAACCATCTACCTTCACCCCACGATTGCGCAGTACGCCAAGCGCCTCGCCTCAACATTCCCCAAGGAGTCTGGGCTGAGCAGCGTGTACTTTGTCAATAGCGGGAGCGATGCCAACGATCTGGCCATCTTGATGGCCCGCGCGTTCACCGGCAACCACGATGTCATCGCACTCCGCAACGCCTATCACGGCGGCACCGCCACTCCGATGGCCCTCACCGCGCACCACACCTGGAAGTACAACGTCGCCCACAACATGGGTGTTCAGCACGCACTCCTCCCCGACCGTTTCCGCGGACCATTCGGCTACGACGATCCGAACGCCGGCACCAAATACGCGGCCGACGTCCTCGACCTGATCCGCAACGGAACCAGCGGCAGACTCGCGGGCTTTATCGCCGAACCGATGCAGGGTGTTGGTGGTGTTGTCGAGATGCCACCGGGCTATTTGAAGAGCGTGTACGAGCACGTGCGCACCGCGGGCGGGCTGTGCATCTCTGACGAAGTTCAGACGGGCTTCGGGCGCACGGGCGAAAGCTTCTGGGGATTTCAGACCGTCGGAGGCCAGGGTGTCTATCCCGATATCGTCACGATGGCCAAGGGCATCGGCAACGGTTGCCCTCTCGCGGCCGTTGTGACTCGGCCCGATATCGCCAAGGCTCTCACCAGTCGTATTCACTTCAACACCTTCGGCGGCAATCCCGTGAGCATGGCGCAGGGACTTGCCACACTCAACGTCATGCTTGATGAAGATTACCAGTCGCGTGCCAAATCGCTAGGCGCGAAATTGTTCGCCGGACTTCACCAGTTGCAGATACGCCACCCGATGATCGGCGATATTCGCGGCCGCGGCCTGATGTGCGGCATCGAACTTGTCACCGATCGTACGACCAAGGCTCACGCCACAGCACAGTGCGCCGCGATATTTGAACGGTGCAAGGATCTTGGTGTGCTGATCGGCAAGGGCGGGCTGTTCGGGAACGTCCTTCGTATCAAGCCACCGATGTGCCTGAGCGAAGCGGATATCGACTTCCTGCTCGGTGTGCTTGATGTGGCAATCGGTGAGCAAGAGTGATAAAGCCTGCTTGACAAACTGTGTCTACCCTTGATTCGGTCGAACAACCATACGGAGAAAGCACGATGAATCGCAATACATTCGCAGTATTTGTCGGCACATTTGCACTTTGCACACTCGTCGGGTGTGCAAACAATCAGGCCGCGATGGCCGAGGATGAGTCCCAGTGCAAGGTTGTCAAGCCGGGCACCATAACCACGGTCAACAAAATGTGCGCCGTTGTGAATGACGATCCCGTGAACCCGGCCATTGAACCCGCGATGTGGAAGGGCCAGAAGGTCGGTTTTTGCTGCAACGGATGCAAGCCTCGTTGGGCGAACATGAACGAAGCCCAGAAGGATGCCGCGCTCGCCCGCGCTCTCGCTACGCCGACACCACAATAACGGTTGCAGAATTCGCTCATCAGCAGACCGCAGATCTCAGCCGCGTGGCACAAGCCGTCCGTGTCCCGACCCGCCCACGAACTTTCCATCGCGGGCCATGACGCGCCCGCGCACCGTCACCACGCTCGGGCGGCCGTTGATTGGCCAGCCCTCGAAGGCGGAGTAGTCGGTCGCCATGTGGTGAGTCTTGCCGCTGATGGTGCCGCGAAATGCGGGATCAAAGACCACCAGATCAGCATCCGCGCCGATGGCGATCGTTCCCTTGCCCTTGAGTCCGAAGATACGTGCAGCCTTTGTGCTGGCGGCATCAACAAAGGTGTTGAGATCGATACGACCCTCGCACACACCATGGGTGTAGAGCAGGTTGATGCGATCTTCGACGCTTGGGATGCCGTTGGGAATCTTGGTGAACGCATCCTTGCCCATGCACTTCTGCGGTTCAAAGTCGAACGGCGCATGGTCGGTGGCAACAGTGCTGATCGCGCGCGATCGCAAGTGGTTCCACATTCTGGGAAGTTGCGACTTGTCGCGGAGCGGCGGCGACATGATGTACTTCGCGCCCTCGAACGGATCTCCAGACTCAGCTCGGAGAGCCGGACCACCACCGAGCGTGTATGACTGGTCGAGCACCAAGTGCGGCAGCACGACCTCGATATGGGCATTGACACCACGTTCGATCGCGCGGGTGGCCTCACGGACGGCCTCGTCGCACGAGGTATGCACGATGTACACCTCGGCGC
>JBBSBC010000264.1:0-3907 GCA_038251595.1 Phycisphaerales bacterium
CACCCGGAACTCCCGCCCGCCCCACCGCCCAATCCGGCGCCCGAACCTGCAGGAGCGACAGCGGACGCAACAACCGCCGAGGCGGTGGCCGCGGCGTTCTTGGGTGTTGATGCCGAGGCTGCTCGGGCGGGCTTGCCGGATTTCGACTTCCCACCTCCGCTACCACCCCCGCCCCCCCCGCCCCCCCCGCTCGCCCCGCCAACTTCCTTTGTGACCGGTGTGCTCGCCCACGAGCCCGCGGTTGTTCCCGCCGCTTTGCGCTTCTGCCACTCGGTGTAGTTGCCGTGGAAGACCGTTACGCCCCCCTCGCCATCAAGGATCAGCAAGTGGTCGCAGACCGCATCGATCAGCGCACGATCGTGGCTGATGAGGATCAGTGTTCCGTCGTATGTCCCACCTTCCTCGGTCGTGGCGAGAGCCTCCTCGAGCCGTTCCGACGAGGGAATATCCAGGTGGTTCGTCGGTTCGTCGAGCACCAGCAGGTTCTTGGCGCACGCCAGAAGCGCGGCCAGCCGTGCCCTTCCCCGCTCACCTCCGCTCAGCGCGCCCATCGGCTTGTTCTGATCGTCACCGGTGAAAAGGAACGCACCGGCCAGGTTGCGGGCCGCCTGCTCGCTCAAGGGTTTGCCCGGGTTCTCTTTGCGGATCACGCTTTGCAAGTATTCATACACCCGCAGGCCATCATCGGTCCCCGGGGGCAACTGCTGGAAGTACCCCGGAACCACGCTGTACCCGATCTTGGTGTGCCCCGCGCTCAGCGGCATTTCATCAAGGATCGCACGCACCAGCGTCGTCTTGCCCGCACCGTTGGGGCCGATCACACCCCAGCGCTCGCCGCGTGCGATGATGACATCCAGATCCTTGAATAGAACCTTGTCACCCGCAATCGCTTCGCGCCGGATGTGCTGCTCTTCGGCGCCGCTCTCTTGCGAGCTGCTGGCCGGGTACCACTTGCCAGCGCCGCGCACGGCCGCCACCTGCTCGCCCGCGCGCGGTGCCTCGGGCAGTTCCATCCGCAGCGTGGACATCTCAAGCGGGCGCTCGATCGCGAACTGTTCCTTCTCGCGCTCCAGCTTGCTCTGCCGGCCCTGCGCTTCCTTGGCGCGCTGCCCGGCCCTGAACCGCCGGATGAACTCCTCTTCCTTCGCCCACTTTGACTGTTGATTCTCGTACGCCCGATTCTGCGTCAGCAGCCGCTGCTTACGGATATCGACAAAGGCCGTGTAGTTGCCCGGATACTCGATCAACCTTCCCTGCTCAACCTCTTCGATACGATCCACCACGCGATCAAGAAGGTACCGATCGTGGCTGATGAGCATGACCGCACCGGTGTACTCGGTGCTCAGGAACTGCTCAAGCCACTCACGCCCCGCGATATCCAGGTGATTGGTCGGTTCGTCGAGCAACAGCAAATCCGGCGACTCGAGCAGCAGCTTGGCCAGGGCCAAGCGCCCCTTCTGCCCGCCGCTCAGGTCCTTCACCATGATGCCGAACTGCGCATCAACAAAGCCCAGCCCGTGCAAGACCGCCTCGGCCCGGTGCTCAACGGCGTACCCGCCTCCACCACCCTCGCCACCCCAGGCCTCGATGCGCTCCTGCAAGTCGTTCTGCCGACGCATCAGGCGTTCGAGCTTCTCGGGTGTCCCGTTCTCGGGCATCGCCATCTCGTGAAAGACCTCTTCCAACTCTTCATGCAGGATCGACAACTCGGCAAACCCCGAGATCGCCTCATCGCGCAGCGTCTTGTTCAGGTCAAGCTCCGGGTCCTGGCTCAAGTACCCGATGCGTGCCCCCTTGGCAAGGCTCACCAGCCCGCTGTCGGGCTTCACCCGACCGGTGATGACCCGCATCAGCGTCGTCTTCCCACACCCGTTCCGTCCGACCAGCCCCACGCGCTCTCCCGCCTCGAGAGAAAACGAGATCCCTTCCAGAAGTGTTCGGGTTCCGATGGCATAATGGATGTTGGAGCATGAAAGGAGGGGCATTGAGCCATCATTGTAGTTCGCGCTTGAGCTGCTAAGGGTTCGGCGATCTCCCAACTGCTTTCGCCGCCGCAGACAGGCATCTTCAGCCCGAAATTCAGTCAGTACCCGTGAGAATCCCTGTCCAAGCAGGCCTGTATGACCGCACGTCAGCGGCTCAAACTGCCCATGTGGTCACAAATCGACCATCTTGCACTTACCAACACCGACCTTTCCCTGATTCGGGCTACCCGACACCCTTCCCTGTCGCAAGCATCACCGCTTTGTTACACTCTGGCCCCCATGAACCGCCACATCATCTCTGCCCTCATCGTCGCCGCCCTTTCGTCTGCGGCCATTGCCCAAACACCGGCCCCTATTCCTGAAACTCAGGCCGTAGTGACGCTGACCAACGGTGATATCCTGCGCGGCACCCTCATCTCCGAAGCCGCGGCCGACCCCCTCATCATCAACCACTCCGTCCTCGGGCAACTGACCTTCAAACGCGCCGATGTTGCCGATGTGCGGACGATGTCCGCAGAGAACGCTGGTAAGGCAACCGCCGCCGCCACTGCTGCCGCGGCCAAAATCCCGCCTCCCCCCGCGCCGCCCGACCCCGATTCCTTCTGGAAGGGCTGGAAGGGTTCGGCCGAACTCGGGGTCAATGGGTCGAGCGGAAACACCGAGTCGCTCAACATCCGTGGCGGGCTGGGGTTCGTCCGCGAGACGACCGAGACCAAGACCACCTCGAGTTTCAACTACAACTACGCGACCGATGATGGGAACAAGTCGAAAGACAATGCCCGCTTTGATATCCGTAACGACTGGCTCCCGCAGGGCGACTCGAAGTGGCGGCCATTTGTGCTGGGCGCGATCGAGTACGACCAGTTTCAGAACTGGGATTACCGCTTCTCCGCCGCGGCCGGGCTAGGGTATGAACTGATCAAGACCGACAAGGTGCTTCTGCTTCCCCGCGCGGGCCTCGGGTTCAGCAAAGAAATCGGCGGGTCTGACAACAAGTTCCACATCGAAGGCCTGCTCGGGGTGGACTTTGAATACACGATTGACGATCGAAGCAAGTTCTTCGCCAGCGGCGACTCGTACTGGGTCCTCGATGAAATTCCCGACTACCGCCTCTGGCTGCGGGCGGGGTATCAGATCCTGGTCGATCCTTCCAGCAACCTATCGCTCAAGCTTGGGGTTGAGGACCGCTACGACAGCTCACCCGAAGGCCGCAAACGCAGCGACTTCACGTACTTCGCCCTGCTGGTCTACAACTTCTAAAGTGCTCACTTAAGCGTGTTCGCCCAGACCAGCCTGACGCATATCCTGCAAGCCGAGCCTGCACACCCCCTCGGGTGTACGCGCTTGGCTTGCAGGATTTTTCGTTGATTTCGGCCACCACCACCGCAGGAATCGCCGATACCCATCTTCACTATTGTTCGCGAAAATTAACCCGCTGCGAGACCGCCAAGAGCTTGTATACTGAACCCAGTGCGTCCACACCTAGCACCCCACACTCCGTCCCCTTGCCGCGCCCGGGCCAACAACACCTGCTGGCCTGCATCGTGGACATGGGTCTTGACCTCTGCGGTCGTCATCGCACTGGTCGGGACTGCCGGGAATCTCGGCGCTCAGCCCGCAGAGAATCCGGCGGTGGTTGCATCACCACCTGCTCCCTCGCCGTACACAGTCCTCCTCGTGAGTGGCGAGATCCTGATGGGACCACTCGCAACCGCTCCCGATGCTGATCCGGTGGTGCTCGAACACGCCGTCTTCGGGAAGATGTCGCTCGCCCGCGCGCTCATCAAATCGATCACCCCAGCCACACCACCTTCACCCCCAACACCCGCTGCCCCACCACCACCACCTACGCCACCACCTACGCCACCACCTACGCCTCCACCTACGCCTGTGCCCGAGCCAGCACCCCCCGCCGCGCCCGC
>JBBSBC010000265.1:0-3779 GCA_038251595.1 Phycisphaerales bacterium
GACCTGGGTTTCGCTCGATCCGCTCGCCGGTCCCGGATCTCCACCAACCGTCGTGGTCAACGCCGCGCTCTCGAACACGCAGCACACGGTGGTGGATATTGCGATCCCTGGTTTCTATTCGCAATCCGTGATCAAGGTTGGCTCGGGCACGTTCAAGGCGCTTTCGCTGCCGCGACGTTCGCCGCTTGAGACGTTGCAGGTGCCGGGCAAACCCGCACTGCCTGTTATCAACATGATGCTGGGCATTCCGACCGACGCGGCCGGGATTGTTCTTGGCGGCGTTGATGTTCAGGCAACTTCAACCCTCACGGGCTACGGCGACACCATTCCTGATCAGCCCGATGCCGATGAGATCGAGGACCAGCCGCTCACGCAGCCCCCGTTCGAGTTTGATCGAACGTTCTATGCAACCAGTGCCGACTACCCGACCGTAGATGCCCAGACCACGGCCGCGCCGGGCGCGATGGGCGATGTGCGCGTGCAGTCGGTGGGCATCAGCCCGTTCAAGCTCAACCCCGCGACCGGCCAACTTACGGTGCGTACGCACATGCGGCTCACCTTTGCTCATGCGGGCGTGCCTTCGGCACCGATCGAACTGACCAAGCGGGGCATGCGCAACCTTGCGCCGATCGTTCCGAACCTTCCCGCCAATCCTTCGGTCTGGGTGGTCAATACGCAGACTTATAACGGGGCGTACCTGTTCATCGTCGCGCCTGACAAGGTTGGCGACATCGAGCCGCTTGTTCAACAGAAGAAGGAGCGTGGCTTCAAGGTGACCGTGGCGACGACCGCAAACATCGATCTTGCGCCAGCGGGCATCACCTACTCGGATATTGAAACGGCGATCAACGGTTGGTATCTCCAGAACAGCTACTCCGACCGCTATGTGCTGCTGGTCGGTGACCATGAAGTGCTGCCGATCGGCCAAAGCCCGTTGTTTCCGCTGATTCCGTGGAAATCAGACTACTACTACGGATGCGTCGGCAATGACTACTACGTCGATGTCAACCTCGGTCGTATCACCTACAGCGATGGCAACCCGACACCCGCGGTCGCGGATCTCGCGGAGATTGTGGACCGCATCATCGCGTACGAAGATCACCCGCTTTCGAGCAACTATTACAACGAAGTGTTGCTCACCGCGCACCGGGAGGTCGATGCCGGGTTCGTGAAGAACATGAAGATCATCGAGGCAACTCCTTACGCCTATCCGCCAAACTTCACGCACCTCTGGGGGACCGAGGCCAACGGAACGACCGCCAATGCGTTCGCGGAGATCAACGAGAACAAGCACCTGATCTACTACCGTGGTCACGGCGGTGTGACGCGCTGGCACGAGTGGGATTTCACCGGGCAGCACCTGCACCAGGATGATATTCCGTACGACTACCAGCCTCAGAATCCGAACCTCTCACCCATTTTCATCAACTCGGCGTGCGCCAACGGTGCCTTCCATGCGATTGATGTTGACAGCATCTGCGAAGAACTGATGGAGAACTCCAACGGTGCAATCGCAACCTACGGGGCGACAAGCTCCAGCCGACGCGACATCAACGACCTGTTCACCTTCAACTTCTTCGAGCTGCTCTACACCTACGAAGTCTGCAACCTCTCGCTGCTCTGCAACCTCTCGCAGCTCTTCGCTTATCAGGCGGTCGAGTGGGATGGTGGTTCGATCGATGCCGATCGGTTCAAGAATATGTCGCAGTACGTCTTCTTCGGCGACCCGGAGATGAAGATGTACCGCACGAACCCCGATCCGCTCTACTGCCCCGGTCTGCCCTCCTCGGTCGGCTTCGGCCCGCAATCGCTCGCGGTTCACGTCCAGACTTCCAGTGGCCAGGCCTTGCCCGGTGCCTTGGTCGCGATCTTCAAAGATGGTGAGTTTGATACCAACACCTACGCCAACGCCTCGGGCGATGTCGTGCTGGCCATCAACCCCACAAACGCGGGCCGCATCTCCGTGCGTGCGTATTCCGATGACCTGAACAAAGCCGCCTTCCGCGCCGAGATCGTGGTCCGCTGCCCCGCCGACTTCAATGGTTCGGGTTCTCCAACCGTGCAGGATCTCTTCGACTTCCTCGCCGCATACTTCTCATCGGATCCTCGGGCGGATATCAACCGATCCGGCACGATCAGCGTGCAGGACATCTTCGACTTCCTGGCGGCCTATTTCGCCGGGTGCGCATAACGTACACGACTTCCGATTCACGGATCTGATCACCCAAGCCTTCATCCCGACGTCCCGGGGCGATCAAGTCGCCCCGGGACGTTGTGCATGGGCGGGCGTATCATCCGACCCATGGCCTGGATCACCAAAAACTCCGCCGCCGCCAAGATCGAGCACCGCGCCGAACCCTACCTCACGGGTGCCATGCGCAAGGATCTTACCGAGCGGGTTCTGCCCCGTTATGCGAACAAGCAGGCGGCCGTACTGCCGAGCCTGCACATGATTCAGCACGAGTACGGCTGGGTGCCTGCGCAGGCCATGTCCGAGATCGCGGAGTTCCTCGGCCTGAAGCCCGCCGACATCATCGATACCGCGAGCTTCTACGAGGAGTATTGGCTGAAGCCCAAGGGTGAGCACCTTGTACAGGTTTGCCGCTCAATCGCGTGCGAGTTTTGCGGCCAGAAAGAGATCACCGAAGCCTGCAAGCGCAAGCTTAATATTGATGTGGGCGAGACGACCGACGACGGAAAGTTCACATTGATCGAGTTGGAGTGTCTCGGCTCGTGCGGCACAGCTCCCGCCGCATTGATCGATGAAACACTGCATGAGAACCTGACCCCGGAGTCGGTCGTGCAACTCATCGATAAAGTCGTAGCCCAACCGGGGCACGCACACGGGCCGGTCGGTGGCCATGGTCACCATCACGATTGACAAAGCGGATAGATCAAGCGATTGGTGGCTGGACATCAGGCAAGCCTTCGCGCGGTAGGCGGACAGAGAGCGATAACGTTTGGTTGGGTCAGGCGTGCGCGACACCCGGCAATGAGTCTCCGTCTCGTTCGTTCAACACCCATGCGACGAACCATGCCCATCGGCCAGTCCATCGGCCTCTCCATTGGCCTCTCCATCGGCCTCTCCATCGGCCTCGCGGCAACCGCAACCACCACAGATTGCCTGGCGAACCCACCGACCGCGCCGACACCATCGCTTGATGCCCGCTACGCCGCGGCCGCCGATTATTCCGCGCAGCACTCCGGGCGGGCCATGCTGGTCATGCTCGATGGCAAGGTGGTTTTTGAGCGGTACCAAGCGAAGTGGCAGGCCGCGTATCCCCACCCGCTGGCCAGCGGGACCAAGAGTTTCACCGGCGTGCTGGCCATGTGTGCTGTGCAGGATGGTCTGCTGACGCTGGATGAGCGCGCGTGCGAGACGCTGACCGAGTGGAAGGATGATCCCGATAAGTCGCGGATCACCATCCGCCACCTGCTCGCGCTCTCGAGCGGGCTTGACCCCGCCGATGAGGTGCTCGGCACGCGGGGCGGCGGCAGGATTCTCGGGGCCGGGCGCAACACGCTCAAAGACCAATCACGCGGGCGCGACGAGGCCGATGACAAGTTCGCGGCCGCCTTGACCGTGAAAATGAACCACAAGCCGGGAGAGAAGTTCGAGTATGGCCCGAGCCACTTCTTCGCCTTTGGTGAGTTGCTGCAGCGCAAACTCGAAAGGTCTTCTGTGCCCACCAAGTCGGTCATGGGGTACATGCAAGCTCGCATCTTCGACCCCATCGGCTTGAAGGTCGCGCGCTTTGGCAAGGATCGTGCCGGAAACC
>JBBSBC010000266.1:0-3741 GCA_038251595.1 Phycisphaerales bacterium
ATGAGATGCCCAACACCGGTCACATCGTCATCGACCACTCACTCGACGGTGCCGTGGTCGCCACGGCCGCAAACGGCCGCAAACGGCAGGATTCCTTACATTTCCATCGGTCGCACACCGACGGCCAATTCCTATCGCCCCGGTATGCTCGGCTCGGACTCCGAACCTCAGACCATTCCTTTCCGTCCATGGCAGCCCGCGCCGTTCAACCAGCCGCAGGTTGACTCGATGATCGCCGCACCCGAGATCGGCACCATCACCATCTCGAACATGTTTCAAGCAGGTGATAAGCGTTACGCCCCCCGGATCGAAAGCCCGAAGATCGGAACCCTCATCATCGATGACTTCCGTCAAGGTCTGGTGTGGTCTGGGCATCTTGAATGCGTGCTCGATGCCAACAGCAACCCAACGATCGATGCGGCCACGGGTCGTCCGAATCTGCTGACACCGCAGGATGACACCAACGATTACTCAGAAATCGCCAAAGTCGAACTCGGCTGTGTGAGTCCTGGTGCCGACATGTACTATTTTGGCACTCCAGAGACCACGATTGCCAACAGCCTTCTTGGAGAGCTGCACTTGCCGCGGCTGTCCGCGGGTGAGTTGATCACCATCGGAAGTTCGCTTGGGGTTGGTGTTGGGCCGTTCGGCGAGGCCTTGGAAACCTGCCTTTGCTCTGACTTGGTGTACTTCGTCCCGAATGATTGTGCCCTGTTTCCGAACGCCTGGCCCGAGTTCGCCGACCCCGTGGCGATCGATGATTCACCCCGTGACAACGACATGTCGCTGGTCGGCGCGATCCGCATCGCCGAAGATCTCGGGCTTGCCGGGCAGATCATTATCAACGAGGGTGAAAACGCATCGACCAATCCTGGAACCTGGACCGGCCAGGTCATCATCGGCTCCAACACACCGAACACCATCATCCTCTCGCCCGATTCCGCCGCGCCCTACACCGCGCCCTACTACACGGCCAAGTCGTCGGTCCTCGGCGGCGGCGCGGTCGGCCTCGCCCATGTTGACCAACCGCTCGTGCCCGAGCGCGGGGTGCCGCTTGATGATCTCGAACTCGGCCTCCGTGAGCTTGACCGGCTTTTGCAGGATCTCATCGGGAATATCGAGCTTGCCAAGGTCGTGCAGGGCCGCGCCTACGGTGATGCTCAGGATTCGACCATGATCAAGCTGAAAGTGCTCGGCCAGCGCACGAGCATAAAGCACCACCCGCCAAGTGTGCGCGGCGGTGCTGAGGTCTTTGAGCTCGATGGTGCGGACGAAGGCTTGAACGATGTCGGGGGCCACGGGCGACGTTAGGCGGGTTCTCAATGAGGCTGGCGAGTGCGCCCGCGTGGCGTGTTGGGTTTGACTTTCTCACGCGGCTTCATTCCGGCATCGTCGGGGGGATTGGGAAGAGGTTCGTCCTTCAATCGAATGAGTTCGATTGGCTCGGCAAAGACGTGGTCATCGCCGGTGATCTTGCGGAAGAACTCCTGCACCTGACGTGTCGAGCCGGTGAGAATGATGACATCGCGCTCGCGGATGACGTGCGGGGTCATGTTGGGCGCTTCGGTGAGCAACTGATGGATCTTGCCCAGATCGAGCGGGCGAATCGTGGCGTGATTATCCTTCATCGCGATGGGCATGATGATGTGCGTGGGGATGGCCGCGAGACCGTATCGATCGCCGAGTGTTCGCGTCTCGGATGCGGCGGGAACGCAATCGATGAAGTCGGTAGCCCCAAGACGAATCAGACGAAGCTCGAAGGCCGCGTGCTTCTTTGCCCCACCCTCGCTTTCGACGGTGAGGCGGTACGACTTGGGAGGATGGTCGGCCAGCTTCGGGTCGGCCGCGTGCTCGTTTGCCAAGACGCGGTAGCGTGTGCCATCTTTCTTAGGATCATCAGAACCCCACAGCCCGACAAGGCGATCATCGATTACGACTTCGGACTCATCAGGTGAATAGATCGGGTTGATGGACGGGGTGGAGCAAGCGGGGATGCTGCACAGAAGCATCGCAAGCATACATGCCACACGAAACATCTGATGAAGATTCACGGGCTGTCCTCTCAACACCAGTATGAATCAAAGTATTGTACTGCAATCGCGGGAGCGAGATTCGTTCACGAGAGACCTATCGGGGCCTGATAATTTCCGAGAGTACATCGGCCTGGTGGTCGGCATGATAACTCGACCGCACCAAAGCCCCGCTCTCGACGACCTTGAACCCGCGTGCCAGCGCTTCGGTCTTGAAGAGATTGAACTGCGCCGGAGTGACCCAGCGGTCGATCGGCAGGTGGTTGCGGGTCGGCTGGAGATACTGACCGATGGTGAGGATGTCGCAGGAAGAGCGGTCATCGGGCACTGGGCAGTGGGCATCAGGAAACGAGGGACGGGTAGCGTGCTGCACTTCGTCCATGAGGGCCAGCACTTCATCATCGCGCTCGCCGATCCCGACCATGATGCCGGTCTTGGCGACCATGCCGGCCTGCTTCACGCGCCTGAGCAGTTCGAGCGAGCGATCAAACTTCGCACTCGGTCGAACAGCGGGGTACATGCGCCGGATGGTCTCAAGGTTGTGGTTGATGATGTGCGGCCGCGCATCGATGATGAGCTGAAGCGCCTCCCAGTTGCCCTCTAGGTCAGGGATGAGGACTTCAATCGACATTCCCGGGCAGGCGATCTTGGAACGCTCGATGGTCTCGGCCCAGATGGCCGCGCCGCCGTCGGGAAGCTCATCTCGGTTGACACTGGTGATGACGACGTGCTTAAGGCCCATGAGCGCGAGCGAATCGGCCACGCGACGTGGCTCATCGCGATCAAGCGTGGCCGGGCGACCGGTCTTGACATTGCAGAAGCCGCAGGCGCGGGTGCAGGTGTCGCCGAGAATCATGATGGTGGCGACCCCTCGGGCCCAGCACTCCCCCATATTGGGGCATCCGGCCTCTTGGCAGACGGTCACGAGCCGGTGCTCGTCCATGATCCCCTTTAATCGGGTGTATCCGGGACCACCGGGAACCTTGGCACGGAGCCAATCGGGCTTTTTCTTGGTGGTGAGTTGGTGCGGCGAATCGGCCTGATTGTTGAGAACCATGCCCGAGAGGCTGATGGCGGGGCGGTCGAGTTGTTTGACAGGATCTCCGCCCAGGGGACGCGGGTGACGGGCGAGGGTCTTGGCGATGCCGGAGGATGGCGGAGAGGGGTCGGGCATATGGTGGGTAGAGTGTAGGTTAAGGCCGGGGAGTGTGGAATCAGGCACGCGGGATCGGAAACTGCTACTCTCCGGATTCGGTGAAGCGGGATGGATTATAGAACTCGAAAGGTGCGCAGCGGCGAAGTAGGCCGACGACCCGACCCGCTTTGGAAAGCGGGTCCACCTAAAGGCTAGAGGCCAGGATGAGCGAACGAATGAATGGTTCCGGCATGACGATGACTCGACGAGCAACATCTTGTGGACTGCTGCTTGCGCTGGCGGGGCTGGGCGGGTGCGAAACCGACTCGTTCTTCGACCCGAGCGTGGTCGGTCGCTGGGAAAACACACCGACCGTCATGCCGATTCTCGATCGGCTTAGCGCGATCGAGGATGAGCCTGCGGACATGGTGCGGTCTGAACCGATCCGCCCGGAAGATCAGGAATGCGCTGCCGCCGGGGAATTGAGACAGCTGGACCGTGTGATTGCCGGTGTAACTCGCGCCGGCGGCCAGGGGGGTCTTTTCGGAATCGAACGTCGCCAGGATCAGCGCGTAG
>JBBSBC010000267.1:0-3739 GCA_038251595.1 Phycisphaerales bacterium
CGGTTGAACCGGTGCCCTTGTTGTTTTTTTGCGGATGTGTTTTTGCGGTTGTGGGTGTGAGTCCATGCGATGGGGGATGCACGCTTCCGCGGAGAATGATCGAAAGGGTCGAGCGCGATTGGGCGTCAATCGGCAGCAATGAACGGGTTGATGAAGCGTGGGTCGCGATGGTTGGTGAGGGTGGCGGGCAGGGCAAGGAATCTGAGGTGCGGAATGTTGATGCGCTGAACGTTAATAGTTCAGCGCACGCTTGACATCGGTCGGTCCAGATTTAGTCTTGGCGGGTGTGGGCGCGGGGGGCGTGAGGTTGCGAAAGGTGTTTCCATGCGATCGACCGAGTGGCGCCTCCGAGGACTGTCTGTGCTCGCGGCTGCGTTGTTGAGCGTTTCGCCGTGCGGCGCGCAGCTGAGCGTCACGGTGACCAACGCCGCGGAGCTGATGAACGCTGTGAACAACGGCGCGCCGGGGACGACGGTCAATGTCGCGGCGGGGGTGTATGAGCTGACGTCATCGCTGCGGGTGAAGAGCGGGATGACGATCGCCGGCGCTGGTGCCGGTCTGACGACGGTGAGGAACAGCGCGACCTTTCAGTTTGTCGCGGCACCATCGTACGATGCGGATGTGAACTTCGAGTACTCAAACCCAAACGCCTATCTGTTCGACCTCGGGCGAGACCAAGCGAACATCGCGCTGCGCGACATGACGCTGACCGGGCCGCAGGTGTATGGGGGTGTACACGCTGTCGCGGTGACGAACGTGACGCTCACGGGCATTCACTTCAGCAACTTCATGTGGAGCGGCGTTCGGGTGTATGTCATGACCAACGCGACGATTACGAACAACCGATTCACGGGCGCGGGCGGGCAGACCGTGAACGCCGACGGGTCGTTCGGCGTGACAGGCGGCTCGGTGTACCTGACGTACCTGTCGAACTCGGTGATCGCGAACAACCGCTTCGAGCGCGGGGCTGCGCGGACTGACAACGTCTTTGGGATCAAGGGGCGCGAGTTCCGGAGTGTTGACATCATCAACAACACCGTGGTGTGCGACTTCGCCATCGAGCTGCCGTTCGAGAACGACTACTATGTGGATATCGAGAACAACTACCTTGACGGCGTGGTCTCGCTTCCGCGGTACGCTGGGGGTCAGTTGCCCCCGACGGGTTCAAATCCGTACACGTTTCGCATCCTTAGGAACTATTTCACCAAATCATACTCGGTCGAAGGTCCGCACAACGGGATGACGTTTGCGGAGAATGTGTTCGATTTCCCGGTTGACAGCGACTATGGCAACCTGTTCAGCAGCTTTGACCCGTACAGCGAATCTCCGGCGGCGAGCGGTCCGCTCGAGTTCTCCAACAACATCGTCATCAACCCGGGGCGCGGCGTGTTCTGGAGCGACGTGGTCTGGAACAACCTGTCGTTCATCAACAACCACATTCTCTGCAACGAGCTGGCTCCGTCGCAGTACCCCGATGGCCTGTTCAGCTTCCGGGAATCGAGCCCCGCGCTCGGTGGGCAGGCGACCGACTACGCAACGATCACGATCGCCGACAATGTTGTGAGGGTGATTGGGCAGGCGCGTTCGCTCATTCGCCAGTCGAGCGGATATGGTGCCAACATATCGAACAATCAACTGATCAACGTCTCGGATGGGGGATCGATGGCCAATCCGCAGACGAATGTTCCGCGCGGATTGGTCGCGCCGCTCACCTTCGATGTAGGTGTCAACGGGGAGTTCCACGTTGATGGCGCGGCCCTGCTGGCGCGTGCCGCTCTTGTCGGCTGCCCGGCGGACATCAACCGGAGCGGAAACCTGACGGTTCAGGACATTTTCGACTTTCTCGCCGCGTACTTCGGGGGCCAGCCCGCGGCGGATTTCAACGGTTCGGGCGCGAACAGCGTGCAGGACATCTTCGACTTTCTGGCGGCGTACTTTGCAGGGTGCGTGTGAGGCCGGTCCGGTTGTAGACCGCCCCGCTGCTGTGGACACTGGATGTGGAGAGTGCCGGGACACACTTCACCGAACATTGACTTCGCCGGAGCGAGCGCGGGTGCTTGGCAAGGGTGGATGCACACAAGACGCTCGCGCGGGAGCGGCGAGATGTTGGGAAAAAATGGGCCCGATGGGAGTTGAACCCACACGCCGGTGTGAACCGGCCGCGGATTTTAAGTCCGCTGCGTCTGCCGTTCCGCCACGGGCCCTTGAAGGGTGGTGAGGCGGGAAGAGTCTACGGCGATGAATGTCGCTGCGTGCAGGTGTTTCAGGCTGCGGTACGTTTGGCGACGGCGGTGTCGTAGGCGGTACGCGCCTCGGGTGATTTGAGGACGTCGTAGGCCTTGTGCAGCTCGATGAACCTGGACTGGGCTTCGGGCGAGGGGTTGAGATCCGGATGGACCTTGCGTGCGCCTTCGCGGAAGGCTCGATGAATCTGTTCGGCCGTCGCGTCGGGCGTAACACCAATGAGCGCGTAAAGATCGGGCACATGGGCTTTGGCTACAAACTGATTCGGGTTGGCTGACCCACCGCTTGGCGTCGTCGCATCATCACGGCCTGGGGGCTTGCGGCCTTTGATGCAGCCGTGGCGGCCCAGGCTCTCGATCGCCGCTCGGATGTCGGGGGTCAACTGCTGAAACTCGATACCGATCTCATAGCCCATCGGCCGACGCTTGCGGATGCGCTTGACCTGACCGACGACGAGCAGCTCATCCTTGGGGGACTGAAGTTCGAGCCGCAGAAGGTCGCCGACGGCCAACGGGGGCACTTTGGCGGAATGGATGCGCATTCCACCGATCGAGAGATCAACCACGGGTCCGAGCATACAAGAGATGACGGCGGTCGGGAAACGAAGTGCGCGGCGATTCTCTGCTCCGCCTGCCGAGGGTGAGAGGGCGGCGGGTGCTTTGTTCTCGGACTTTCGGAACCATCCCATCGTCACTATCGTCGGCATCGTGGGGGCCATCGTGCATGAGCAACTGCCGCGAGGGGATATATTGACGAGGGTTGTGAGGATTGCACCGGTACGGGTGTGAAGGTGCGATGGGTCTGGGCGTGTTTGGCTTCGGCAAGTGCCAGCCCCGTAAAGGCTGGTCAAGACGAATCATCGGGAAGTCGCGACGCGATCGACCTCTTCGAGCGTGGTTACGCCGCGGGCAACCTGTACCCAGCCGGACTGGACGAGCGTGGAGAACATGCCGAGTTCGATGACCTTCTTCATAGAAGCGATCGTCGGTTCTTTGATGATGACATCGCGAAGTTCATCGGTGAAGTCGAGGACTTCGTAGATGGCCTTGCGGCCGCGATAGCCGGTACGGAGACAGGCGGCGCACCCGGTGGCCATCTGGATCTCGTTCTGATTCTCGAGAAAGCGGCCCATGCGTGTGGACTGACTGGGCGTGACGCGGATGGATCGTTTGCAGTTGTCGCAGAGGACGCGAACCAGCCGCTGCGCGAGGACGACCTCGAGTGAGTTGGCGACGAGGTAAGGCTCGACCTTGAGATCGAGCAGGCGGAAGACGCTCGACATCGTGTCCTTGGCGTGAACGGTTGAGAAGACCAGGTGACCGGTCATGCTGGCCTGCATGGCGGTGCGGGCGGTCTCTTCATCGCGCACTTCGCCGACGAGGATGACATCGGGATCCTGACGCAGGACGCTGCGCAGCAGGCTGCCGAAGGTGTTGCCCTTGTTCTGATCGATGGGTATCTGCGTGACGTTGTCGAGGTGGTACTCGACGGGATC
>JBBSBC010000268.1:0-3698 GCA_038251595.1 Phycisphaerales bacterium
CAGCGGTCTCTTCCAGTCATTCCCTGCAACTGCCGGCGAACTCTGGTCGTTCGATGCCCACTTCCGCCACAACACCGGTGATGCAATGACGGGTGCGGGCCTGCCGGACTTCAACTGGGTCGTCATGAAGTTTGAGTTCCGCGATGCCTTTGATGTGGTCGTGCCCGGCGGAGCGGTCGAGAGTGTGGTGCTTGATGGGACCAGCCCCACCGATACATGGCTTCACGCCGCGCCGATCTCGCTGGCGGCACCAGCGGGAACCCAGAGTGTCTTTGCCTTTTTCCTCTACCTTCAGCCCGGAACCGACGGGGGTGCCGTCCTGATCGATGATGCCAACTTCATTCCTGCGCCCGGGACCGCCGCGTGCCTGCTGCTTGCGGGTGGATGTCTGGCCCGTCGTCGTCGCAGGGTTTGATTCGCCAGAAATCAACCGTTGTACGTAATGTCGTCGTTCGTGTTTGTTTCGATGAACCATTGTCTTTCTGTGATATTCTTGAATGTCAACTTCTAAGGAATCCTCAGATGCGTAGCACTTGTTTGAGCTTTGTTGCGGCCGCGGTCCTTGCCTGTACAGGCGGAACCGCTCTGGCCCAGTCACCCGTCGGTAACAGCGGGTTTGAGACCAACCTCACATTTGATACCCCCCCCGCTCTCGGGAACTGGGTCGGCTTCTTTGGTGGTTCGCCGTCAACGACGCTGTTTGGAGACCGGGACAACACCGCGCCCCGCACCGGCGCGTCGGCACTCCGCCTTTCAGCCTCAGGCGACGCGAACGCATTTGTTGGCCATCAGCAGCCGATCTCCGGCGTCCAGCCCGGCGTCACGTATGAGATGAAGATCTGGGCACGCAGTGCAGGTGCCGTCAACAACGGCGTTGAGTTCCGCTTCGAGTGGACGAATATCGCCAACGGCTTCATCGGAAACCAGTTCGGGCTGAACACCCCCATCCAAGGCTCGCTGACCAACCAATACCAGGAGTTCACCCTGCAGGCTGTCGCTCCGGCTGAGGTCGCGGGTGTCAACCTGGTTCTCGCTGTTCAGACGTTCACGTTCAATGTGGTCACGCCGCTCTTCGATACCAGCGTGTACTTCGACGATGTGTCCTTCGCGGCCATCTCTCTTCCAACGCAGAATGCCTGCTGCTTTGTTGATGGATCATGCCAAGTCGCCCTGATCGGCGCCTGCCCCCCCAACAGCACACCGCTCGCTTCCGGCTCGGTCTGCTCGCCCAATGGGTGCCCGCAGCCCTCTGGCTCTTGCTGCCTCGCCGATGGCTCGTGCTCGGTTGTCTTCGGCGCTGCCGCGTGCAGCGGCACCTTCACCATCGCGGGTGTCTGCTCGCCGAACCCGTGCCCACAGCCCATCTTCACGGGTGCGTGCTGCAACACTTCCACGGGTGCGTGCGCCGTTGTCACGGACACCGCTTGTGCCTCGCTCGGCGGCACCTTCAGCGGCAACAACACCCTCTGCGTTCCCAACCCCTGCACCCCTGTGGCCAACTGCCCGGCCGACTTCAACAACTCGGGCGGTGTGAGTGTGCAGGACATCTTCGACTTCCTGTCCGCGTACTTCGCCGGTTGCTAATCAGCACCCCACGAGGCTCACCATGAGTTCGCCGCGTTGAGTGTGGCCTCCTGGTCCACGGTTCTGGTATCTTTCGTGGCGGTTGATGGCAGATCCTGAATCGCACTTGAAGGAATAAAGTTATGTCGTCGGTTCGCCAGATCGCCAAGCTTGCCAAGGTTTCGGTTGCCACGGTCTCGCGTGCGCTGAACAACCACCCCGATGTGGATCCTTCAACGCGAGACCGTGTGGTGGCCGCGGCCAACAAGAGCCGCTACGTCCCGGGTGTCGGCAAACGCATCACGACGGTGATCGGGCTTGTTTATCCCGCCGAGCCGGTGAAGGCCGACTACGGCGCATTCGATTCAGCACTTCTTTCCGGTATTCTGCGGGGAGTCAATGAACAGAAGTTCGATGTCAAGCTCGTGAGTCTGCATCGCGACAAGTCCACGGATGAGTCGTACACCCAGTTCTTCATGCGGAAGGGATTGCGCGGCGTGATTCTGCGCACGTTTGAATCGACCAGAAGCGTCTGTCAGGCGATCGCGGCCGAGGGCTTTCCTTCTATCGTAGTGGCCGATCGGTTCGATGATCCGAAGGTGAACTACATCTGCTGCGATTCGCGTGATGACAGCCGCAGGGTGGTTGACCACCTCATCCAACTCGGCCATCGCAGGATTGCGTGCGCGATCCACAACGTGCCGGATACCGATCACCGTGATCGACGTGAGGGCTACGTGCAAGCACTCGCCGATCATCAGATTCCGCTCGACCCAACGCTGATTTTCGAGATCGTCGCCAGTTTCGATGGTGGAGTGGCCGCGATCAACCGCATCATGGGCGAACCCAAGCCCCCCACTGCGATTTTCTTCACCGATCCGCTGGCAACCCTCGGTGCGCTGCGCCGGTGCCAGGAACTCAGCATCGATATTCCGGATGACCTCTCGATCGTCGGCTTCGACGACAGCGACATTCGACAGCACACGTGGCCTGCCTTTACGGCCGTCTGTCAGGATGCACGAATGCTCGGCGAGGAGGCCGCGCTCTGGCTTACACGCTCACTGTTGGGACAGGCGGAGACGCACCTGCGACTTATCCGCCCCACGATGCTTGAAATCAACCGCACGACGGCGCGGCCATCGCGTGAGCGGTATCGACTCCTTCCCGACGGCACACGTGCTGCCGTTGGTGGACTCAAGACTCGCTGACACCCGTCCGGAACGCCAATTGTTCCGTGTGTTACCAACACGACTGAAAGGGTTAGACTTGGTTTCTCGCCGAGTGCTCTCAAGCAGCAATCGCGATCAGAAATATCAACGCGCCTTCACGCTCATTGAGCTGCTGGTGGTCATCGCGATCATTGCCTTGCTTGTCGGCTTTCTGCTGCCCGCGCTCGGAAGGGCACGCGATGCGGCAAGGGATGTGCTTTGCAAGGCCAACGAACGACAACTGGTGACATCGCTGCTGATCTATGCAGGAGATTTCAAGAACAAGTTCCCGCCGATTCTCGACAGCATCCCCGATCCCGACACCGGGAAGATCAGCATGATCTGGTATGACGAGGCTCGAATCGGGCAGTACCTGCCTCAGATGGATAGTTCGAATCTTCTGCCCGGCAACATCAAGAATAACACGGTTGGCGGCGGCATCATGCAATGCCCGAACCATCCATCCGCGGGACGGTCGTTCAGCATGAACTACTGGGCGGCGAGCTCGGGAAGTTGGCGGCGGCGGCCGGATGGCACATCGCAGGTCTTTCCGCCGGGTTCCGATGCCATCACCAACGGTGAGAGCCAGCTCGGCAAGGCATTCGACACTGCGGTTGATCTGCCATCGATGATGATGCTGATTACCGAAGCGTGGGGAACGTTTCCTTCAGAAGACACGAGCAAACCCACAACCTGGTTTGCCAGCGGGTTGGTTGGGTATTACGGAATGCCGGGCCTGCGGTTTGGCGGCGGGATGGGGCTCGGGGGTTACGCCTTCCCAAACTTGAACTTCGTCGCGCAAGCTCCGGAGAGCGGTGGTTCGTTCCCGAAATCTTATCTTCCCTACTATCGCCACCCGAAGCGCATCAGCGATCTGAACGCGCTGCGTGGTTCAACAAACATCGGATTTGCCGACGGACATGTGGC
>JBBSBC010000269.1:0-3645 GCA_038251595.1 Phycisphaerales bacterium
CACCACGCCGAACGCGCTCGACAGCGTGTGCAGCCCCGCCGCGATCACCGGCCGCGCGTATGACCCCAACGGCTTTGACAGCTACGACCTCGAATACGCATCGAGCCCCAACGGCCCGTGGACGCTCATCACCACGTCCACCAACCCCGTCAGTTCGACCGGCCCGCTGGGCTCATGGAACACCAACAGCCCCGTCAACGTCGCGCAGGGCTACTACTTCCTGCGGCTCACGGCCGCCAACGCCGGGGGACTGACCAGCAGCGTCACCAACATCGTCTTTGTCGATAAGCAGTTCGACTCGGTCATCCTCCGTTCGCCGGTCACGGGCCAGCTCCTCGGCGGCGCGGTCTGCTTCGATGGCACCATCTCCGACAACAACGGCACCGTCCCGATCAGCAACTACACCATCAGCTACGCCCCGCTCCCCGCGGCCACACCCTTCCTCCCCGTCAACCCGGCGACCCCGACCTACTCCGTGCAGGTCATCAACGATGGCCTGGGCTCCGGGTGGCAGACCGCTTCCGGCCCCGCCTCCGTCGCCGATGGCAACTACCGCCTCCGCGTCGTCGGCACCGATCTCTGCGGCCACACCAAGACCGTCACCCGCAATGTCACCATCGACAACACACGACCCATCGCCACGATCGCTTCACCCCTTTCGTGCTCCAACGTCGCCGGCCAGGTCACCATCACCGGCACCGCCAGCGATGCCCACATGGCCGGGTGGACACTCCAATACTCCGGCGGCACCACGCACGGATGGGTCACGATCAACTCCGGCAGCGGCAATGTTGTCAACAACACCCTCGGCATCTGGAACACCGCCGCCCTTCCCCCCTGTGCCTACACGATCCGCCTCGTGGCGAGCGATGCCGCGGGCATCAGTTGCTCAGGCAACACCAACCAGACCGAAGACCACATCAGCGTAAACGTCGGCTGTCCCGGCGACTTCAACAAGTCGGGTGCCACCACCGTGCAAGACCTCTTCGACTACCTCACCGCGTTCTTCGGCACCTGCCCCTGAAGCAAAAGCTCCGCAAAAATCGCCCAGAAAGCCCCGAGCACAAGCTCGGGGTTTTTCATGCGACCAACCAACTTCGCTCTCTCCTTGCTCTCCACCGTGCCCCCGTACCCCGATCTGACAGACAGTTGAGCTAAGGCCTCGGGTCGGAGGACCGACCTACGTATGAACTTCCGATCACCTGAGGCCGATCTGACCGATACTCCTCTTCCCCATGTCCGCCATCACCCACGCCCCCAACCCCGCCAACCTCCCCGCGCCCATTGTCCGGACGGCCCTCTTCCGGCTAGATCCGGGCTGGCTCTTCCTCATCGCTGGGTTGACGATTGTCGCCGCGACCATCCTGATCCCGGCCGCGTCGGACTTGGAAGAGGCACGCTGGCAGCGCAACAAGGCCTTGGCGATCGAGCGGCACCGCCTCGCGCGTCTCGACCGTTATGGCCACTATCTCTCCGCCGTTCAACGCGGCGATGAGGACGTCATGCTCGCCCTGCTCGCGACCCAGCTCAACACCTCCCCCGCCCACCGCGTGCCGCTGATGCCGCCGGAAGATCCTCGACGGGTAAGCGCCTCACCCTTCCCCGGCCTTGAGCCTGATCCGATCGTCTACCCGCCCAGACCAGTCTCGCTTGAGAACCCCAGCCTGCTCACCAAGCTCGCCACCGGTGAGCGGTCTCGACTCTGGATGATCGCCGGTGGCGTGCTGAGCATCCTGATCGGGGTTCTGCCCGCGATCGGAATGGGCTCTGGCACACGCACCTCCCGCTAAAGTTGCGCGTGTCCTCATCAACTTCACCCTCCGCCCCCATCCCCGAGCCCGCCGCGCTCACCTTCCGCACGCGGCATCGACTGACGCACGCGCTCGAGTTTGCCGCGGTCTACGACGCGCGAATGCGCAAGTCGCGCGCGGGGGTCATGATCTTTACCCGACCCAACGCCAAGCCTCACCACCGGCTCGGTCTCGCCGTCGGCACGCGGGTCGGCAACGCCGTGCATCGCGGGCGCACCAAGCGGTTGATCCGCGAAGCCTTCCGTCTTGCTCAGCACGATCTGGCTCGCCATATCGACGGATCAGGCTTTGATATTGTGGTCTCGGTGCGGACCTCGCGCCCGTTCACGCTCGCGGCCTGTTCGGGCCTGCTTGGCGAACTGCTGGCCGAGTCCGCCAACGAGTGGCGTCGCCGAGCCCAATAATACGGGCATGACGCTCGGACGTGCGGCCAGTTGGCCCTTCATCGCGCTTATCTATCTGTATCGTGTCACGCTCGGCCCATGGCTTGGCGGGCACTGCCGCTTTCAACCGACGTGCAGCCGCTACGCGATTGAGGCCTATCTGTCCCATGGTCCGATCCGGGGCTCGTGGCTCACGCTCCGCCGGCTCATGCGGTGCCACCCCTTCGGCCCGCACGGATTCGACCCGGTTCCGCCCGAATCGGGCGAGTTGACCAGCAAGTCCGAAAAGTGAGTGTATGCTAAGTTAGGGGTGGCGCACACTGCGCCTGGCCCGACAGGGCGATCCTGTCCAAGCCTGAACCATGACTTCGAGGTCTTTGTGGGACGACTTCCGGCCGCACAACGCAAAGAGCAGTTGCTTGACACGGCGGCCAAGCTCTTTGCTGTTCATGGGTATGCGCGAGCGACGACCGCGCAGATCGCACGCGCGGCGGGTGTGACCGAGCCGATCATCTACCGGCACTTCCAATCGAAGCGCGACCTGTTCATTGCGCTGATCGAGCGGACGGGCGAGGTGACGATCCGTCTTTGGGAACACGAGCTGCGCGAGGCCCCCGACCCCGCAGCGCGATTGGCCCGGCTAATCGGTGCCAACCCGATGGTCGCCAACCGCGGCCGCGGGATCTATCGCGTGATCGTGCAGGCCATGACCGAGGTCGAAGACCCACAGATTCAGGAAGCCCTCAACTGTCACGTCGGCAAGCTGCACGAGTTCCTGCTCGCCGAGATCCTGCTTGCGCAGGAATCGGGGAAGGTCAGCAAACGCTTCAGCCCGGAACTCACCTCGTGGGCGCTCATCCACCTCGGCCTCGGGTTCGGGGTGCTGAGCGCGATGGGTGTGCCAAACCACGGGGTCGATCAGGATGGACGGAGCATCCGCGACTTGCTGGGCGAACTGATGCTCGGGCAGAACTACAAGCGCGATGGCGGGGTGTAGCCGACGGGGATGATGCGTGCGTCTTGCCCTTGGCCGTCTGCTTGCAAACGAGAGTGCCGCCCACATGACGCCCGCATACGCCGTCTGACCGCGGGCTTACGATCATCACGCGATGATCTATCTCGACCACAACGCCACGACGCGCCCCGCACCCGATGTCGTGGCGGCGATGCGTCGGGCCCTCGAAGAATGGTGGCCGAACCCCTCGAGCATTCATCGGCCCGGGCAAACGGCGCGGCAGCAGATCGACCTGGCCCGCAAGCATCTTGCCGAACTCATCGGCACGCGCCCGCGCTTCCTGACGTTCACCGGGTCGGGGACCGAGTCGCGTGTCCACGCCCTCCGTGGGCACCACGTGGCGCGCGGCCTGATCGGCGCGGCGCACCCGAACCCGCCCGGAGGGCCACCGACGATCAACACGACACCGATCGAGCACAACGGCGGGCGCGAGCTG
>JBBSBC010000270.1:0-3564 GCA_038251595.1 Phycisphaerales bacterium
AGGATCGACATCAGAATCGGCAGACCGGCGATGCCGCTGAGCACACCCCCGCCTTCCGTCCGCACGACCATCACACCATCACCCCACTTGGCGGGAGGAATGCAGCATTGGGTCGTGACATCGCCCGGACGGCCACCCGGGCCGAGATCCTCTTCCGCCGCAATTGCCATCAATCGGACGAGCGAGTCGGTGGTGTGAAGGGCGTTGAACAGGTCATAAAGCGGCAGCGTGTTGAGGTCTTGCACGGCTGTCATAGTAGCAAAACGCCGCGCTTTGCGCATGATCACGTTGCGACCGGTGTTCATCGCGGCGATGAACAAGTACAATTGCTTCGAATGGTTGATCAGTCCGAAATCTTGGGGCATAAGCGACAAACGGACGAGCGACCGCTTGTCCCCTATCCTACGGATACTCACACCGCAAGGAGCATTCATGGGACTTCTCGACGGAAAGATCGGCCTGGTGGTCGGCATCGCCAACGAACGCTCGTACGCGTACTACATCGCCAAGAGCATTATCGAGCACGGTGGTCGGTGCGCATTCACCCATCTGCCCGGTGAGAAAAATGAGCGGCGCACGCGCCGGTCGGTTGATGATCTGGGCATCAATGACCCATGGCTTGTGCCGCTGGATGCGAGCAAGGATGACGAGATCGCACAGGCTTTCTCCCGATACGCGGATTCGTTCGATCGAATGGATTACCTCATTCACTCGATCGCCTATGCCGAGCGCGAGTGGCTGGCTCCGGGTAAGTTTGTTGAAACACCTCGCGCGGCGTATCTGCAAGCCATTGACATCTCGTCTTACACGTTGTTGGCGCTGGCGCGGCAGGCGAGGCCGTTGCTCGCAAGATCGGGGGGCGGTTCAATCATGGCCATGAGCTATTACGGCGGCGACAAGGTTGTGCCGGGCTACAACGTCATGGGTGTGGCCAAGTCGGCCCTTGAAACGACCGCTCGGTACCTCGCGTATGAGCTTGGACCGGAGAAGATTCGTGTCAACATCATCTCGGGCGGATACCTCCGCACACTCGCATCATCCGCAGTCGGCGGGGCAGAGCAGATGCTCGAAGCGAACCTGCTGCGAGCCCCGCTGCGAAGAAACGTGGAGGGCGATGATGTTGGCCGCACAGCCGTTTACCTCGCCAGCGAGCTGAGTTCGGGTGTTTCGGGAGAGACAATTTACGTCGATTGCGGCGTAAACATCATGGGTCTGTAACCTGATGCTTGCCGTGTGTTTCGCTCGATGTGTGTCCGGATAACACACACGGGACGATTTTTTTTTGACTGGTGGGACAAACAGGACCGATGTTCGACGTATGAGCGTCTTCGGCTCGCCAAACATCCAATCCGTCGCGGGGCTCAATCAGGCCGAGCGGACAAAGAACCGCGATGCCGAACGCAAGAAGCAGGCGCAGGAACCGACCCGCACGCGAGGGACAGACGAGGTTGAAGTGCAAAGCTCGCAGACGACCGATGCGGTTCGAGATCCGGATGGGAACGAACGCGATGAGGCGAGTTCGGATCGCAAGCGACAAGGGCAGAGTTCGTCACCGCCAGAAACCGATCGGTCGCGGTTGGATGTAAGAGGCTGATACGGGTTTCAGGCCGCAAGCGCCTTGGACTGTTCGGCGGCGGGCGCCTCGCGCTGCAGCATTTCGACGACTCTCTGCAGGAGTTGCACATCGGCGGGTCGGCGCGATAGCCAACCTGCGTGCGAGAGATCATCCATCAGATCGTCGCGGAGATACGCATGGTTGCTCACCGCGGAGGTGGCCCACAGCAGCCCGATTCCCGAAGCTATGCGCCCGAGCGTTACACGACCCGGTGATCCAAGCTCGACCTCGGACATGATGAATGCCAGCGGGTCGCTCTCGCAGCGGCGTCCCTGATGGCGGAGTTGCTGACACGCGCTCGCGAGTGTCTTGAGTCCGGCATCTGTCTGTCCGGCTGCAAACTCCATCGCGGCGGAGCGAAGCAGGGCCTCGGGTTCGTCATAGAGGGCCTTTGCAGCGGCTCGCGCGAGCGCGACACGTTCATCATCTTCGCAGGAAGATCCGCTCTGGGTCAACCAGGCCCCGACGACGCGGGCGGTAGTCTTCAGCACCGCGCGTGTCGGTGCGCTGAGCGGTCGGCCATCGGAGGGCTGACCTTCGATGAGTGATGAGCCCATTCTGATCACGAGTCGGTCGAGCGGGCCTCCGGCGGACATCAGTTCGGGCACTGCGGTTCGGCCGGATATCCAGCTACCCGATCCGACGCGCATGCTTGTACGACCCAGCATCGCGCTCGCGAGGATGAGCTGCGCGGTGGCGCGTGCAGTCTCCTGTTCATCGAAATGGCCGTGAGCGATCGCGATACGAGCGGTATCCAATCGTGGCGGAAAGACTGAGGCGTACCCGAGCGGCATCGGCGTTGACCAGTCGTACCACGCGGCGGGCCGGCTCGGGTGTTCGGGCACAAAGATGTTGATGTCGCCCCGGCGTTCACGACGCACAAGGGCATCGAGACCTTCGGCGGCGAGATCGCGTTCAACATCGGAGATCAGCCCCGCGCGAGATCGGACCCACTCGATCGCCGGAGCGCCACCGACAATCGCGTCTTCGGCCTTGCCCGCCGCGATAAGCGCGAGCGCTTCGGCATCGCAGAGATCAACGCCGATTCGAATGGTGTTGGTGTGGGCAACCGTGCCAGGGGCGATGCGTGAACCAAGTTCGTAGAGCTTCTTGCGAGCGGTCTGCCACGAGGCCGCGGGAACCCCGATTATCTCCATCATGCCCGTCATATGTTCGCTGCTGGGAAGACGCTCTATCAACTTTGACACTGAAATTTGCGGCACACTCAGGCGAGTGGAAAGAACACCCGCATCGGCCCCCTCTGAGAGTTCGAGCTTGCGCTGGTGACGGTACTGTGCAATGAGCATGGCCAGACCGATCGCCCAGAGGCCGCTCGGCAGAGCAAGGATGGGCTGCTCAAGCCAAGTCAGACCAAGCGCACGCGATGTAAGCACGAGTACACATGAAGCGATAAGAGTGTTCATTCTCGGACCGAGTGTCGGTTGGGCCGAGATCGGGAGGAGAGAGGATCGCTGAGTGTGCGGATGGAAGTTGGTCGGCATGGGCCGGGAGAATCGGCGTTCGATCAGAGCGTGTGAATCTCCGAGTGTGCGATACCACCCTGCGCCGGGTGACTTTGGCAGTCGTGCCGACGGTGGATACTGATATCCAACCGCACTGCGCCGTTCTCGGGCGTGCGGATGCCTCTCCTCTTACGTCCGGAAGAACTTGGTCACGGCGTGGATGGTGACGGCGCGCCCCATCGCGGCGATCGATTCGGTAAGCGGAATGTTTTTCGGACAGACTTTCACACAGTTCTGAGCGTTTCCGCAATCACTGATACCACCCGGACCCATAAGCTCGTCCAGTCGGTCGCCCTTCAACTGTTTGCCTGTTTCGTGCATGTTGAAGAGCCGCGCCTGGCTGATGGCGTGTGCCCCAAGGAACTCGGTATTCCATGCCGCGGCGTCATCTTCCTTATTGAACTGCGGGCACGCTTCGAGACAACA
>JBBSBC010000271.1:0-3497 GCA_038251595.1 Phycisphaerales bacterium
GGAACCGGATGTCCGACCCTCGCTATGGTGCAGCGGTGTCGAGGACCTTCATGTTCGCAACAGCCCTGAGTTGACGACGCCTTGACGGCATTCTTGATGAGAGGAACCACATGATGACTGCAGAAATGGGTGATGTCCGCGCTGCCTGGGACGGCCGCCAACTGAGCGTCCAGGCGGGAATGCTGGAGCGGGTCTGGCGGGTAAGCCCCTTGGGCCTGAGCACTACGGTGCTCCGCGATGTTCAGTCAGGGGTCACTTGGAATAAGGACGGTGGAGCCGCCTTGGTCGACTGGTCGATCTTCGCGTTGGCCGAAGGCGATACGCCCGGCACCTTGGTTGAGGCGGAGGTCAGTAGCGCAGTCGTTGATCGCTTCACCTCCCCACACGTGCTCGCGACGCTCCTGTTCCGCTATGCCTACCTCGATTCTCACGTCGACGTCCGATGGCGGATGATGGCTTATCCCGGCACCTCCGGCATCCGCACGCAGCTTGCACTACGAATGGGACGGGCCTTTGGCGCCCGCGAGTTGCCGACGTTTTGGTGCGGGTCGGTCGCAGAGCGATTTTGCGCCGACATCGTTCATACACGCCGCGTGGCGGCCGGCTATTACCTTGACACCCAGCACCGCAATTTCGATCACACGCCCCTGTTGCGTCAGGAGGTTCGCGATGGCGAGCTGGTCGGATGTGAGATTCATGATTGGGCCAGTCTTCTATTGGTCGAGAAGCCGAAGGCGGCGCTCGCCGTGGTCAAGGAATCTCACAAGGCGGTCAACAACGCCGGTATGGACACCGGTGAGTTCGTTTTGACCCCCGGCATGATCTGCGTGACCGGGCTTGGTTACGACGGGGTTGGAAACAACTACGACGCCTCGCGGAAGTTCAACGTGACCGAGACATTCATCGATGCCTGGGCGACATGGTTGATTGCTTATGATCCCGCCGCTCCGCACGCCGGGGCAACGGCCATCAAGCGGTTTGACCGAGCCCGCTTCGCGCCGCAGCCGGACCTTGATCTGCGGCTCAAAGCCAACACGTGGGGCAGCCGTGGTTCAGGTGATGCCTCACGCGCCGCCGCCGAGGAGCAGAATGTGCTTGGTGAGATCCGCAGTTGCGCTGACCTGGGGGTCGATCTTCTGGAGATCGACGATGGCTGGCAGCATGACCCCCGGGGACAGGCGCACACCGAACGGCCCATCGCGTGGCGGCCGCACCCAGAGCGTTTTCCCGGTGGCTGGGGGGCGGTGCGCACGGCCGCGGCGGCGGCCGGCGTGGAGCTGGGCATTTGGATGCCCGGCAATGTTCCGGAGCCTGACATGCTCCGCAACCTTCAGGAAGGTGACTTCCGCACGTTCAAGCAGGACTTCATGAACTTCCGCACGCGCCAGCAACTCGATGAGTTTACCGCAAAGATACGCGGCCTCATCGAAGCCACCGGCCACCGGACGCGGATGAACTGCGACACGACCGAGAACATGGTGCGCCTGGGCTATTTTTACGGGCGGGAGTACGGAACACTGTTCCTTGAAAATCGCGAGCAGCCCGGGCTTACCGGTCGGCACGTTGTCTACAAACCGCACCTCGCGCTTCGCGATGCCTGGCAACTCTCACGGTACGTCAACCTCAACCAGGTTCTCCTCACCTTCGTGGACAAGGAGACCGTGCCGGCAAAACTGTCGGATGCACAGCGCCACAACCATGGTTACTGCTTCGGCATCACCCTCATGGGACTGCCACTGCTGTTCATGGAGACGCAGTTCCTGTCGGACGCGGCCCGGAGCGAACTCCGGCCGCTGATCGCGCTGTATCGCCGGCACCGCCGAGCGATCTACGATGGGATCGTGACGCCGATCGGCGATGAGCCGGATGGGAAGAGTTGGGCCGGCTTCGTCAGCCACGACGAAGGATCCCGACATGGCTATATCACACTATTCCGCGAACTCCACAGCACCACTCCCAATCGGTCGATCGAGATCTCCGCGATGAAGGGTGCCGACTGCACCTGGCAGAACCTGCTCGAACCCGAACGCGGCGGGCCAAAGCCGGACGCGGCCAACGGCTGGCTCTTCTCCCTGCCCGAGCCGGGTTCCTGGGCATTCTTCAAGTACCAGATGCTCGACGCGTGAAACCACTACAAGAATGAGACTGAAAATGATGAACCCATCCGACATCCCGTCAACAAGCACCCCGAACGATTACAGGCCGCGATTCCGAGACGCGGCCGACTTTGGCTTTGCACCTGACGCCAGCGGGATCGACAACACTGCCGCCTTGCAGCGGGCCGTTGATCCGGGCGGAACGATTGTCGTCAGCCGACCAGGCACCTATGACATCGCCGGCACGGTCTACATCGGCAGCCATACCGCGTTGGTGTTTGGCCAAGGGGTGATTCTCCGCAAGGTGGCCGAGCGAGGTGACTTCACCCACGTGCTGCTGAACAAGGGCGCGCTGACCAAGACCCATGACCAAGGCATCGCCATCGAGGGCCTGCATCTGCAGGTCAACGGCGTGGACAAGTCGTTTGATCAGGTCTACGGCCTGCGCGGGCAGATCGCTTTCTTCTACGTGAAAGATCTTCGCATCGAACGCTTCCGCTGCCACGACCTGATGTCGATGCAGTTTGCCATTCACGTCTGCACATTCGAGGACCTGCGGATTCACGATGCGATCATCAAAGGCAAGAAGGACGGCGTGCACCTCGGGCGCGGTCGGCGGTTTGCGATCAAGCATTGCGTATTCCAGACCCACGATGACGCGGTGGCGCTTAACGCCCACGATTACGCCACATCGAACCCGGAACTGGGATGGATCGAAGATGGCGTGATCGAGCATTGCCACGACTTGGCCGAACCTGAGAACAAAAAGCCCACCGGATTCTTCTGCCGGATTCTGGCCGGGGCGTGGATCGACTGGCGGCCCGGCATGGAGGTTCAGCACTCGGACACGGTGGTCTCGCACGGCCGGCTGTACCGCGTGCAGGCCCAACCCGACGGCGCCGTCTTGCTCTCGACGACCCAGCCCGCGCACACCGGCGGTTCGACCATCCTCGACGGCATCAACTGGGGCGTCGTGCAGAACGATGTGACCTACACCGCCGGCGTAAAGAACGTGGTCTTCCGCGACATCTTCCTGCACAATCCCCGCACGGCGTTCTCCATTCACTTCGACAACGATCGCTACAGCCGATCGTACTATCCCTCAGCGCCGATTCCCGTGCAGCGGCACATTCTGATGGATAACGTGCGCATCCTTCACGACCACCCCGCACCGCTGCTGGCGATCGGCACGCCGGTGGATGTGGTGAGTTTTGCGCACTGCCACCTCGGCCACAACCGCATTGAGTTTCGACACCAGCAGGCCATGCCCGACTATGGCAAGACCACCCTCTGCCTGACGGGGTGTGTGTTCGAGGCGGCCGGCGACATGGACTTGCTGGTCAACCGCGTGCCGGGCAAACGAATCGTTCTGACGACCACCGCCAGCGCCGCGATCCACGA
>JBBSBC010000272.1:0-3492 GCA_038251595.1 Phycisphaerales bacterium
ACACCACCCGCCGCCCACAGGCGCTCCAGTGCAGCGGTTCGCTTGCTCAGCCCCGCCTCGGCATCCAGCACGATCGCCGTGTCCTCGACCGGATCGCCATTTGCCAGCCCAGCGGCACCCAGCAGAACCAGCCCACCCACCAATACGCTCAGCAGAAAGTTGCTCATGGAATCAAGCGTAGTGCCCCGCATCCGCGCACGCCCGGGCCAGCAGCGGTCCTACGATTGACCGTGGCCCGCCTACACCCCAATCCAGCTCCCATCAACTCTCCTCAGCCCCTCTCCACCCCGCTTCCCCCCAACGGTCCGCGCTCTGATGCGCTTATCGACCGCGTCGCGATGGTGATCGACCTCATTCGCCCCGCGGTGCAGGCCGATGGCGGCGATGTCGAGCTGATCGACATCACCCCGGAAAAACAGGTCCGCATCCGTCTGCACGGGGCCTGCGTCGGGTGCCCATCTTCAGCGGTCACGCTCCAAGTCGGGATCGAGCGAAACCTCCGTGAGCACATTCCGGAGATTACCGGCGTTCTTTCGGTCGATTGAATCCACCTATTCAGGGTGTTTTTCTCTCGCACACGACTGCAAACTTTACGCTTGGCCCGTGCGGCCTTTGTGGTATGATGGCGGTGTCGGTTTGAGACCTTGAGGTCACAAACGCGGCACGGGGTACACGGCCAAGGGGACTGGAGGTCCAAGTGCTTGTCATCACTCGACGTGAAAATGAAGAAGTCGTCATCGGAGATCCGAGCAATCCGATCGGGATTGTTCGCATCGCCTCGATCAAGGGCGACCGCGTCCGACTCGCCTTCGACTTCCCACGCAACATCGATGTCCACCGCCGCGAGGTTGCCAATCAGATTGTCGAAGATCGCCCACAGGTGATCGGCGTCATCAACAAGAACGGCATTGCGTAAAACGGGCCGCTGGCCTGTCGACCTCAATCGAACCGACTTGCCGCCAACTCCGCCACTTCAGTCTCTCTGGGCATTCTCCAGATGGCTTTGGAGAATGCCTGGGACCGCTTGGTCCAGCCTGAGTGGCAACCGATATCGGTCAACCTCACTCGGCCTTGCCACCGCTCATGTCGTAGATCCATGAGTCGCCCGCACGCTTCCAGTTAAGGACCTCGCCCTTGCCGAAGAAGAGGCCGAGTTCGCGCTCGGCCGCCTCGGGACTGTCGGAGCCGTGGATCAGGTTGAACGAGTTGCTCACACCAAAATCGCCGCGGATGGTGCCCGGGTTGGCCTTGCTGCCAAAGGTCGCGCCCATCAGGTTGCGGGCGATGGTGATCGCGCTGTTGCCGCGCAGGGCGAGAACAAGCACCGGGCTGCTGGTCATGAACGCGACAAGCCCCTTATAGAAGCCGCGTTCCTTGTGGGCCTCGTAGTGCGTGGCGGCCAGTTCGGGGCTGATCTGCATCAGCTTGCACCCGACGACCTGCAGGCCTTTGTCTTCAAAGCGGGCAAGGATGCGGCCCGTGATTCCGCGTTGAACGGCGTCGGGCTTGAAGATAATGAGCGTGGTTTCCATCGTTGTCTCCATGATTCGATGTGTTGTGGGGGGTGCAAGAGTAGGTTCCTCATCACCCGAGTGCATCCGATCCTGCTGGTCCAACTATTGGCCCAACTGCTGGCCGGCAAGCTGCCCGCGAAACGCCATCTCCAGCCGCATTTCCCTGGCCCGATCGTGGCTCAGCGAAAGCGGAAGGATGATGCTGAACATGGATCCGCGGCCGATCTCGCTCTCGACCTGGATCTCACCCTGCAGCATCGCGGTCAGGTCCTTGCAGATCGCCAGCCCGAGGCCCGTCCCCGCGTGTCGGCGCGTGTGCCCGCTGTCGAGTTGCTGAAACTTCTCGAAGATTTTCTTCTGATCCTCGGGCGCGATGCCCGGGCCGGTGTCGAGCACGCTGATCCGCACGCGGTCTTCGGCGGCGTGCCCCTCGCTCCCTCGCGCCACCAGCCGCTCGGCCCGCAACGTCACCCGCGCCTGTCCCGCGCTGGTTCCCTTGCGTTCATCTTCAGCCTTCTCACTGGTGAACTTGATCGCGTTGCTCATCAGGTTGACAACGATCTGCTGGAGCTTCTCCGAGTCGGTCTCGACCGTGGGCAGATCTGGAGAAGCATCGACCACAAGCTCGACCCCGCCCCGGTCGGCCAGCGGGCGGAAGAGCGCGGCCCATCCCTCGCAGCTTTCTTTGAGGTTCACCGGGCCGAGCTTGATCTCCATCTTGCCCGCATCAAGCTTGGCCATGTCGAGCAGGCCGTTGATCATTTCAAGGAGCGAGCGGCCTGCGTTGTTGATGTTCTGAAGATAGCGGCGGCGCTTGCTCAGCCGCGACGAGTCGTCGCCCGCTTCGGCCTCCTTGTCCGCCGCTTCGAGGAGCAGTTCGGTGAAGCCGATGATCGAGTTGAGAGGTGTGCGCAGCTCGTGACTGACATTCGCCAGAAACTCCCCCTTGAGTTTGTTGGATTCAAAGAGCGCGACGTTTCGCTCGCTCAGCTCGTTGACCTTGAGATCGAGCGAGGTGTTGATCGAGGTGAGCTGCATCTGACTTTCGGTCAGGTTCTCGAGCATCTGATTGAACGTCTCGCTCAACTCCTCAAACTCATCACCGGTCTGGATATCCGAGCGCGTCGCGAGGTTGCCCTCGCGCACCATCTCGGCCGTCTCCTTGAGCGACCGAACCGGCGAAAGAATCAACCGATTGGTGATGAGGTAGAAGACCAGCACCGCCAGCCCGAGCGCGATCAGCCCTGCGCTCAACAAATAGGCCGTGTTGATGACCAGCAGCCGCGCAGCCCCGGTCGATGTGCGTGTGAGCAGGTACATGCCGCGAAGGCGGCCGTCGCTCTCACGGTCGGCCCGCGCATAGCGGTATTCACGGTCGGTCCCGACCCACGCCGCCAGGTGGCGCTCGGTATCGTCGGGGCGTTCGCGGAAGCTCTTCCACGCCGCAGCAACGAACTTGTCGCGCGGACGATCGCCCCCCGTCCCCCCCGCCATCCGTCCCCCACCCGAGGCCGCCACCTCGGGGAGCATGTACTCGACCTGAGCATCGCCGATACGGTCGGAGACTGCGGGGTCGGAGACCGGCCCGACCGCCGTCGTCTGCTCCAACCCGTGCCGCCAGACTTCAACCAACTGGCGTGAAAGCTCCTTCTGGGCCTCATCGACGAGCGCGTTCATCCGGAGCCAGGGAATTGAGAGCGCGGCAAAGACCACCAGCAGCACGGCGCCGCCGAAGAGAAGAAGGCATTTGTTGGCCAGTGAGATGCCGCGCCACATGATGGCGAGTCTAGGGGAAGTGGCGGAGTGGCGGTTGTCGGCCTCAAGCAAGAGTCATCTTTGGGCGATGTTCGGCTTTACGAGTCAGATCCCGCACCTACCCACTTCGCCCTTCGCCATTCGCGGCACAATCCCCGCACCATGCTCGCCTAACCTTCACCCACCGCGTGTGCAACAGGCACCCTCGGTCGTTTCCACCCCA
>JBBSBC010000273.1:0-3443 GCA_038251595.1 Phycisphaerales bacterium
CCACCGTCAGCGGCACCGCGCCATAAAACTCCTCGGTGATGTCGTAGGTGCCGACCTTGATCTTGCGGGTCTCGGGGTCGATGCCCTCTTCACGCATCAGCTTCTTGAGCGTGGCGGGCAGGCCAAACTCTTCATCTTCGCGGAAGATATCGCGCTGTTCGATCACACCCCGGCCGTTGACCCCGTAGCGGGCGATGAGCGTGCGGCAGAGTTCGGCCACGAGGTCTTCGGGCGCGCTGGCGCCGGCGGTGACGAGCACCGTCGCCTCGTGCGCGGCCGAATCAAGCCCATCAAACCATTCATCCTTCAGTTCGCTCACATCATCGAGCAGAAAGGCCGGGCACCCTGCGTTGCGGCTGATCTCGGTGAGGCGGACGGAGTTGGATGAGTTCTTGCTGCCGACCACCAGCACCAGATCGCACTCGGGGGCGATCTGGCGGACGGCCACCTGACGGTTGGTCGTGGCGTAGCAGATGTCGCTGCTGGGCGGGTCCTTGATTTTCGGAAAGGCCTTCTTCAACGCATCGATGATGATGGCCGCATCGTCGGTTGAGAGCGTCGTCTGCGTGAGGTAGGCGATCTTGCTCTCATCGCGGATCTTGAGGTGCGGGATGTCTTCGGGATGCTCGACGACCTGGATCGATTCGGGAGCCTCACCGCGCGTGCCGACAACCTCTTGATGGTCGGCGTGGCCCACGAGCAGAATGTCGTACCCCTGCCGCGCGTATCGGATGGCCTCGTTGTGAACCTTGGTGACCAGCGGGCAGGTGGCATCGACCATCGTGAGGTTGCGGGCCTTGGCCTCGCGCTTGACCGCGGGCGAGATTCCGTGCGCGCTGAAGACGATGATCGACCCCTCGGGCACCTCATCAATCTCCTCGACAAACTTCACACCCCGCTCGCGGAAGCGGTTGACCACGTGCTTGTTGTGAACGATCTCGTGATAGACGTGGATCGGCTTGCCGGGGTAGAGGTCGAGAACCTGATCGACGACATCGATCGCCATGTGAACACCGGCACAGAACCCGCGAGGATTGGAAAGGAGGATGCGCATTGGGGGAGTTTAGGATGGATAAGCCCAGAAGGTTTTGGGGGTCTCGAGCACGCGATGGATACGATCCCCGCGTGATGACCGATGCGACCACACCTTGCATAGACCCGACAACGCCGACGATGGCCCTGCTCGAGCGGTTCGGCCCGCGCTCCGAGCAATCGGTGAGCGAGCCCGAGGCCATCGCGTATTGCCGCGGGCTGGCCAACACCCACTACGAGAACTTCAGCATCATCTCACGACTTGTGCCCGAAGAGTGGCGCGATGACTACAGGGCGGTCTATGCCTTCTGCCGCTGGTCGGATGATCTGGCGGATGAGACCGGGCGCGATGCGGCGGCGCGCGAGCGGTCGCTCGAACTGCTCGGGTGGTGGCGCGGCGAACTGGACCGATGCTTTGCGGGTGAGGCCACCCACCCGGTCTTTGTCGCGCTGGCTCGCACCGTGCGTCTGCATGGCGTGACAAGCAGTGGCTGTAGTGATGGGGCGGGGGGGGGGGGGAGGGGGGTGTTGACAGCCACACCATTTCACCACCTCATCGATGCCTTCGAGCAGGACCAGCGTCTCACGGCCTATCGCACCTGGGATGAAGTGCTGGGCTATTGCCGCTTGAGCGCTGACCCGGTGGGGAGGATCGTCCTCGCCCTGGGCGGGTATGCCGACAACCAGGCCAACGCCGAACGCTACCGCCTGAGCGACCGCACCTGCACCGCGCTGCAACTGATCAACTTCTGGCAGGATGTGCGCTGTGACCTGCTCGAACGCGACCGGGTGTACATTCCCAGCCAAGAGACGGGCATCACACCCGAGATGTTGCGCGAGTGGGCCGATCGGCCCGGTGACCCACGCGCCCGTGTGCCCTACATCAAGGCCCTGCGCCCGCTCGTTGACCAAACCGCCGCGATGTTTGAAGAAGGAAGGGCACTCCCCGCCATGCTTGAGCCACGGCTGGCCAGGATCGTGCATCTGTTCGGCATGGGCGGCGGGGCTACCCTCACCGCGGTGGAACGGACGGGCTGCGCAACGCTGTGGGAACGCCCGCGGCTGAGCAAAGCCCAGAAACTCATGCTGGTGTGGCGGGTGGTGCTCGGAGCGCGATGTTGAATCAGGCGGCCCTCGCCAACCCAAGCCTCTCTCGAACCTCTCAGGCCGAGCCGGAGAGCGCGAACGGCGAAGTCAGCCTTGCACCGGCCGGGCCAGCATTGGCCGGGCCAGCGCTGGCCGTACCCGCGCTGGCCTTACTCGCGCTGGCCAAACCCGCGCTGGCCGGGGCAACCCCTGAAGAGTTGGATGCGGCCTTCGCCTACTGCCGCATGGTCACGCGCGCGCGGGCCCGCAACTTCTATTACGGCCTGCGCCTCACACCCGAGCCGCGCCGCTCCGCGATCTTCGCCATCTATACCTGGATGCGCGGCGCTGATGATGCTGTCGATGATGCCGGCACGCACGAAGAGCGCAAGGCCCGGCTTGTCGAGTATCAACGAACCACCGATGAGGTGCTTCGCGGCGAGCGCAAGGCCGCATCGCTCGGCCCGCACTGGCTGGCCTTCGCCGCGACGGTCGCCTCATACCCCGTCGATCGCGCGATCTTTCGCGACATGATCGAAGGGCTGGCCGCCGACCTTTCCGCAGCCGACTTTCAGACCGAGGCCGAGCTCTCGCGCTATTGCTACTGCGTCGCGGGCACCGCGGGCCTTGCGTGCCTGAGCATCTGGGGCCTGCGACCGGGGGTCGATGCGCAGCACGCCCACCAACTGGCCGTACATCGGGGTGAGGCGTTCCAGCGCACGAACATTCTCCGCGACTTCGCGCAGGACTTTGATGAACACCCACGCCGCATCTATCTGCCGGTCGAGTGCTGGCGCGCCCACGCGCTCGCCCACGAAGACCTTCGCAACTGGCGCGATGCGGCACGCTGCGAGGCTCTGCTGCGCGAGCAGATCGCCATTGCCCGCTCGCATTACGCCGCATCGGCAAACCTTGAAACGATGATCGATCCGGACTGTGCGCCCACACTCTGGGCCATGTCACGCATCTATTCCGGTCTGCTCGACCGCATCGAAGGCGACCCGCGACGAATCATCTCGAAGCGCATCCGCCTGCCCGCCGTGCAGAAGGCCTCGATCGCCCTCGGCGCCGCCATCAAGGCAAGGATGGGACGGTGGTGAGCGCGGCATCAACATCGCCACGGCCAGATGTGCTCATCATCGGCGGCGGTATCGCCGGTCTTGCCGCGGCCATCCGGCTTGCCGAGGGTGGCGCATCGGTAAAGATCCTTGAAACACGCAAGAAGCTGGGCGGGCGGGCAACCAGCTTCACCGATGCCCGAACCGGGCAGGTGCTCGACAACTGCCAGCACATCGTGCTCGGGTGTTGCACAAACTACCTCGACC
>JBBSBC010000274.1:0-3441 GCA_038251595.1 Phycisphaerales bacterium
CACCATGGGCCCCATGGAAGTCCCCTCCGCCGCCCTGTACGGCGCGAGCACCCAGCGGGCCGTGCTCAACTTCCCCATGTCCGGCCGCGCCGTGCCCGTCCGCATCATCAAAGCCTACGGCGTGCTCAAGGCCGCCTGCGCCAAGGTCAATCTCGAACTCGGTCGGCTCGATGAGAAACGCACCAAGCTCATCATGGAAGCCTGCCGCGAAATCGAAGATGGCCTCCCCGCCTTCGGCGGCTTGCACGCCCACTTCCCGATCGACATCTTCCAGACCGGCTCCGGCACTTCGACGAACATGAACGTCAACGAGGTCGTCGCCAACATCGTCTGCGTCCGCCTCCACAAGCCCATCGGCTCTTCCAAAGATGCCGCTTACCTCTCCGCTGGCGGCGTTCACCCCAACGACCACATCAACATGGGCCAGTCGTCCAACGACACTTTTCCCACCGCCATGCACATCGCCGCCGCAGTGCAGATCCAGAGCGAGCTGCTCCCCGCAATCAAGAAGATCGCCGAATCGCTCGAAGCCAAAGCCGCCGCGTGGGATAAGGTCGTCAAGATCGGCCGCACCCACCTGCAAGATGCCACACCCATCCGCCTCGGGCAGGAGTTCTCCGGCTACGCCGCGCAGATGCGCCACGCCGAAGAGCGTCTCCACCGCGCGCTCCACACCCTCGGCGAGCTCGCCATCGGCGGCACCGCCGTCGGCACCGGCATCAACGCGCACGAGGAGTTCAGCGAACGTGTCGCCGCTGAACTGACCCATCAAACCGGTGTTCACTTCCGCGAGGCCGCCAACCACTTCGAGGCCCAGCACGCCAAAGACGCCGTGGTCGAAGCCTCCGGCCATCTCCGCACCATCGCCGTCGGTCTCACCAAAATCGCCAACGACATCCGCTGGCTCGGCAGCGGCCCGCGCTGCGGCATCGGCGAACTCATCCTCCCCGCCGTCCAGCCCGGCTCATCCATCATGCCCGGCAAGGTCAACCCCGTCATCTGCGAGGCCGTCATCATGGCCTGCTGCCAGGTCATCGGCAACGATGCGGCCATCACGCTCGGCGGCATGGGCGGCATCGGCTCGCTCCTCGATCTCAACGTCGCCATGCCCATGATGGCCGCCAACCTGCTCGATTCGATCCACCTCATCGCGCGCTCTTGCCACGTCTTCACCGACAACCTGCTCGATGGCCCCGACACCGGCCTGCAACCAGATCTGAAGCGCTGCCAGGAACTCATCGAAGGCTCGCTGGCCATGTGTACCTCGCTCGTCCCCATCATCGGCTACGACAAATCCGCCGCGCTGGCGAAGGAAGCCTTCAAGCAGGGCAAGACCGTTCGGCAACTGGCGTACGAGACGGTGGTGGGCCAGAAAGATGGAGCGGGCAAGGCGATCGCCAAGAGCGATATCGACAAGTATCTGGACCCTTGGAGCATGACGCTGCCGGGGGGTGAGGGGAGTGCTGGGGGATGAGACTCGACCGTGCAATACTCAGGTAGGGAACACCCCCACTATGAACACGCTCACCACCATCACGCACATCGACGCCAGCGGCGCCATCCGTCTCGATCTGCCCAACGTGCCGGAGATAGCCAACGTCGATGTCGATGTGCTCGTTGTGCTCAACCCGGTGGCGACGAATGGCTCCGCAAGCCCGACCTCAACCAACGGTTCCGATGCGGCTTGGCGCACCCATATCGATCGCTTCGCCGGCTCCATGCCCGACTTCCCCGACATCGAGCGCCCCGGGCCGGAGAGCTACGAAACCCGCCTCCCGATTGAATAGTTGATAAAGTACCTTCTCGACATCAACGTGCTGATTCATGTGCTTCGCAACCGTCCCGGCGCAGCGGGATTGACGCATCGTGTGCGAGGGCTCCCATCCGACACCGGCGCGATCTACGCGATCACACGTGAAGAGTTGATTTTCGGCGCACGATTCTCCAAGAACCCCGATGAGCAGACACGCGGCCTGCGGGAGTTCCTCAAGCCCTTTCCGTCTCTGCCCGACAACGATGCCGCCGCCAACCAGGCGGCCGGCATCCGCGCCGACCTCGGCCGCAAGGGAACACCCATCGGCCCGCACGATGTGCAGCTCGCTGCGATCGCGCTCACGCACAACCTGACACTGGTGACGCACAACACAGCGGAGTTCGGGCGGGTGGAGGGGCTGAGGGTGGAGGATTGGGAATTGGTGGCGGGATGAACGGGAAGAAGATCGAGAAGTCGGACATAGATAAGTATCTGGGCTCGCGCAGCATGATACTTCCGGGGCAGTGAGCAACGCTTATTGAACGATTCGAAATGCGAGACCAGCAAATGCAGATCGTCCTAACTGGTTCTGCCCCCGTTGCGCGCTGCCAGCTATCTACTCGCTCATGGGATGCACTTGTGCTAGCGGCTCGAGCGGTGGGTTGGGGAACCGATACCATCCGTCCGCTGGAATTCCGGGACAGCTGGGAAGCCAAACGAGAGTCATGGGAGTATCCCACGTATGTTTGCGAGCAGCAGTCTTTGTACGTATTGATTCACTCGCTTACAGGAAGTGACTTGGCCTCTTTCCATCGTTCAGTCGTTCTTGCTTGCGATCTGGGCTATACCGTTGTTGCTCAGAAATTGGAAAAGAGCGTTCTTGGATCGCCGTCTCCCTCCACCCACCCAGGAAGAGCTAAGACACGCGTTTGCAAATCGGAAGGACGTCTTGGATGACCTCGCATTCCTCGCTGGATCGAATGACATCCAAGTGATGAGATTGCCCCATTTACGCTCGGACTTCTAATAGACTTCGGCCGCAGGTGGCATCGCCCAACACCAGCACCCCGTGTGCCTTTCGGTCGCGGTCGATGTTTCGGAACGAAATGCCTTTTTGAGTAGGGGTCGGGGCACGTACGCAGGCAGACATGGTGCTGCGGGTGGTATGGCCACGCCGCCTTGAACGTGGCTATGCAGGCTTGATCGAAGCCCCCGCGCTCGCAGGGCTCAACTGATTGTTCAATCAATCCACGGATCTATCGAGAAGCATGGTCAGTTCACCTTTGTCACTCAGGTGCCGCGATTCGGCATGGCCACGCCCATAACGGCGTGGCCATGACACCCGACGCTGAGGGATCGTTGGTGATATGCACTCACCTCAGCGAACCTCGGCGCTCTCCGCGTTGTCCGCCCGCTTCTCATTCCGCGCTACGTCGAAAGCGGACTTCACTCCTCATCCTCTTCATCACCCGCATCTTCATCCTCGCCAATCTGAACACCCAGCATCTCGCCGCTGGTGGCGTGGGCGATGCGTTGGATTTTCTCGTAGGTCGCGGCGAGCGCGGCCTCATCATTCTTGCCCTCGATGTTCACGATGACACCCAGGTCTTCCTGATCGTCATCTTCCGAGGCTTCAACATCGACGAGGCCCGCATCCTTCAGCGCTTTGACAATCGCCTGAACGTGCG
>JBBSBC010000275.1:0-3436 GCA_038251595.1 Phycisphaerales bacterium
CGGGGCGACCGGCACCGGCTACACCATCCCCGTGATCGCTGCTGGCGATGTGGGCAACTATGACTGCTCCATCACCAGCCTCTGCGGAATCGACGTGACCGCGACAGCGGCACTTTCGTTGAGTTCCGGCCCGACCATCGGCACGCAACCCGCTGGTGCGACCGTCTGTCAGAATGCGCCCGCCTCGTTCTCGGTCGCAGCCACAGGCACCGCGCCGATCACGTATCAGTGGCGCAAGGGCGGATCGCCCATCGGCGGCGCGACATCCAACAGCTATGTGATCGCAGCAGCCATCACGAGCGATGCGGGCTCGTATGACTGCGTTGTGACGGATCTGTGTGGCAACACCATCTCCACCGCAGGCGTGTTGGTCGTGAACGCACTTCCTTCCATCACCACTCAGCCTGTGGCCCAGTCGCCATGTCTGGGCGCGGGGGCGACCTTCTCCCTCACGGCGACCGGCGCACCAACCTTGACCTATCAGTGGCGTAAAGGCGGCACACCCATCGGGGGCGCCACGGCGAGCACCTACACCATCGCCGTCGTTGTCGCTGGCGATGCGGCCAGCTACGACTGCGTGGTGACCAACACCTGCGGAAGCGCAACGTCCGATGCGGCAGCATTGACCGTGCAGAACGCACTGGCGATCACCACGCAGCCGGCGGCTTCGCAAGTGTGTACGGGGACACCAGCGAACTTCGGTGTCGCGATCACGGGCAGCACACCCGTTACTTATCAATGGCGAAAGGGTGGTGTGGCTATCGGTGGCGCAACATCAGCCGCATATTCGATCCCGGCCCCCGCGCCCGCAGATGTGGCGACCTACGACTGCGTCATCACCAACATCTGCGGCAGCCTCACCAGCACGGGCGCCGCGCTCACGTTGCTTGATCCTCCATCCATCACCACTCAGCCGGTCGCCATCTCTGCGTGCACCGGCAGCGCGGTTGCGCTCTCGGTCGGTACTTCGGGCAGCCCACCTCTGGCCTTCCAGTGGAAGAAGGACGGTGTTGATGTTTCAGGCGCAACATCGGGCACACTCGCCTTCACAAGCCTCACCGCGGCGGATGTCGGCAGCTACACGTGTGCCGTCACCAATGCCTGCGGCCTCGCCACCAGCAACAGCGCGAGCGTCGGTGTCGAGCCGGGTCCGACGATCACGCTCCAGCCCAACGGCCTGAGCACCTGCGAAGGTGCAACCTTCAACCTCAGCCTCACCGCGATCGGCGCGACGAGCTATCAGTGGCGTCGCAATGCCACGCCAGTATCCGACGGCCCGACCGGCTCGGGCTCCACACTTGCAGGAACCGCAACCCCAACGCTCACCATCACAAGTGTCGATTCGTCCGATGCCGCGTCCTACGACTGTGTCATCAGCGCATCTTGCGGGACCATTTCGTCCGATGCCGCCATCGTCGCGATCGGCCTTTCTCCGGTCATCACCCTTCAGCCGGAGAGCCAGTTCAAGTGTCTGGGCGGATCGGTCACGTTTACCACCGCCGCGACGGGTTCGGGACCGCTGATCCATCAGTGGCGCAAGAACACGCTCGCCATCGGCGGCGCAACAGCCGACTCGCTCGTGGTCTCACCGGTGGTGACCGGCTCGGCCGGTTCGTACGACTGCGTGGTCACCAATGACTGCGGCGAGGCGACCAGCAATGGCGCCACGCTGCTGCCCTGCATCAGCGATTTCAACTGCAGCGGCATCATCAGCGTCCAGGATATCTTCGACTTTCTCGCGGCCTACTTCAGCGGGCAGCCCAACGCTGATGTCAACGATTCAGGCGTGATTTCGGTGCAGGATATCTTCGACTTCCTCTCCGCCTACTTCGCCGGCTGCGCCTAAGCCGGCAATCTTCGCGCGTCTTTGTTCATCCTTCGTATCCTCCGTGCGCCCCGCTCTGGATCATCCAGAACGGGGCGTTTTTATTGCTCACGCGCCCTCGCCTAACATTGTGCTTCCACTTATCACCACCGGGGTGGGGGTTCGGAGATCAGCCTTATGGCATGTATCGCACTTTGGACAACCGCCGCAGCGGCGAGCTTCGCTTTCTGCTCCATTGGTTTGGCGCAACCGCTTCCAACCGATGGTCGGCTTGTGACGGGTGAACTTCCCAACGGCATGCACTACATCGTGCGCCGCCACAGCAACCCGCCCGAGCGGGCCGCGATGTGGATCCACGTTTCGACCGGTTCGCTCAATGAAACAGATGCTCAGCGCGGCATCTCGCACTTCCTCGAACACATGGCGTTCAACGGGAGCGAAAACTTCAAGCCCGGAACAGTTGTCAACTTCTTCCAGTCGATGGGCCTTCGGTTCGGCGCTGATCAGAACGCCTTCACCAGCTTTGATCAGACCACGTACCAGCTCGCCTTCCCCGACACCAAGCCCGAGACGCTCGACAAAGGCATGTTGTTCTTCGCCGATGTCGCCGGCCGGCTCAGCCTTCTGCCCTCCGAGATCGAGAGCGAGCGCCAGGTGATTCTTGAAGAGAAGCGCACCCGCGAGGGTGGTTCGCAGCGCGTCAGCGACTACGTGATCGAACGGCTCATCCCCGGTTCCCTCTTCGGCGAACGCCTGCCCATCGGTATCAATGAGACGCTCCTCAAGCTCAGTGAGGCCGACTTCAAGTCGTACTACACCCAGTGGTATGTGCCCAGCAACATGACGGTCATGGTGGTGGCCGATGCCGACCCGGCACCGATCGTCGAACAGATCAAGAAGAACTTCAGCTTTGGTGCCAAGACGGCAAAGCCCGTCGATCAGGACCCCCGCGTCAAGCCTTACGACGCGAGCCGCGCCATTGTCGCGAGCGATGCCGAGTTGACCAAGGCCGAGATCGAGATCGTCGGTATCAGCGCCGTCGAGCCCCCGACCACCACCGTTGAACTCATGCGGCGCGACATGGTCCGCCAGATCGGCGTCGCGGCCTTCAACCGCCGCATCGGTGCGAAGATGAGCAAGGGCGATACGGCCTATCTCTCGGCCGGTGCCAGCGTGCGCAACCAGCCCAATCTTGCCCTGTGGCGTCAGCTCTCCAGCGAGGGCAAACCCGAGGATTGGAAGAAGCTCCTCTCCGAACTCGGCACCGATGTGCAGCGCGCCCGCTTGAACGGCTTCAACACGAGCGAGGTCGATGATGTCAAGACCGAGATCATCTCGAGTCTTGAGCAGTACGTTGCTCAGGAATCGACCATGCCCGCGAGCGCGATGCTCCGCATAATGAACACGGCCATCGCCTCTGGCGAGCCGATCATGTCTGCCCAGCAGGAACTCGACCTCACTCGCCAGATTCTCCCGTCGGTGACGGTCGAAGAAGTCTCGTTGTTGTTCAAGGACAACTTCGATCCGTCCAAGGTCACCTTCATCGCCTCGCTGCCATCGAATGCGGAGATCCCGACCGAGGATCAGCTTCTGGCCCTCGGCAAGGCCGCC
>JBBSBC010000276.1:0-3400 GCA_038251595.1 Phycisphaerales bacterium
AGGGCATCAATCTCGAACTTCATATCGTGCGTTGGGTTGGGCATGCGGGCGCTCCGTGTGTGGTGAGCCGAGATGGTAGCGATTCGGCCCGAAGGACAACGGAGCGTGCGTGCATTCCATCGTGCGGCGGACTGAATGCCCGGATCAGAGGCAAAAACTCGACAGTTTGCCAGTGCGTACTCCCCACCGCTCATCAGCGAGGCGATGAACGCCATGGACAACGCGGCCTACGGATCGGTTGTCTTAAGATGATGACCATTCGCGGGTCGGTGAGGCCGCGTTGGTGCGGTCGGGTGATGGTGTGTACGCAGATCAGGGATGGATCAAGTACAACCGGCACGGAAACGTGGCGAACTATGTCCTTTAAGACGGGCACGCCGCGACCATGCGCTGGTCAGAGGTCAGGCGATCGCAATACCACGACCTGAAGGTGCGCAGCGAACTGACCGACCCGCCGCGATAAGCGTGAGATTCGCAGGCCTGAAATGGAGCGGAAGAGATTCGAGCTCTCAACATCTAGAGCGCTTTCACCCCTCACGTAGCATATACCCGCAGTGGCGGAAGCAGTTGGCGGCGTCGGTGGAGGTGGCGCGGTCGAGGACGCTCTGCATCGAGGTCCAGAGGGCGTGCTGGGTGCGGAGGGCCAGGCCGCGCAGGGTCTGTTTGATCTTCGAGAAGATCATCTCGATCGGGTTGAGGTCCGGGCTGTAGGGCGGCAGGTAGATGAGCATCGCGCCGCGAGCTTCGATACTGCGGCGGATCCGCTCGCTCTTATGGTTGGAGAGGTTGTCCATGACCACGATGTCGCCGCGGTTGAGTGTTGGCGCGAGCACCTGATCCACGAAGGCGCCGAACACGTCGGCGTTCACCGGACCATCGACAAGGGTCGAGCAGCGAAGGCCACGATGATCGAGCGCCCCGATGAGCGTCGAGGTTTTCCAGTGCCCGTGCGGGGTCTTGTCGATGAAGATCAGACGCGAGGGATCGATGCCGACCTGCCAGAGGAGCCAGTCGGCCCGTCTCTCCGCCACGTCCGGACGATCCTGCTCGGCGGCGTGGATGGTCTTTTTTTATATGACATTCCCAGATCACGCAGAGCGTTCCACACCGCCGAGAGCGAGCATTGGATGCCCAGCTTCTCCCGGAGTTCGGCGAGCGTGGCGTCGGGCTTGGCCTGCACCAACCCGCCCAGACGGGTCCGGTCGATCTTGAGCGTGTGCGAGCCAACGCGCGGCCGCGGCCCGAGTTCACCGTGCTCCCGGCGTCGCTGCCGAACCCGACGCGTCCAGGCCGTGCTCACCCCAAACGCCGCGGCAATGTCCCGAGTGCTCATGCCCCGGTCATACGCCCCGAGCACCTTGGCCCGCAGATCCAACGAGTATGAAACCATACCCGACCTCCTTGTCTGGTCGGGCAAGACCTGCCACACAATCTCAATCGCGCCAGGAAACCGCGCTACAAAGTTTGGGAATGTGCTCTAGAAGTATTCTGTCACCCCGATTGAACTATGACCGCCCGCGAGCAAGTTGCTCGCGGGCGTTTGTGTTCATAGATCGGAATCGTGTCGCTGGCGGTTCGAGATGGAGCACTTACACTGCTGACCATGGACGAGCAAGTAAAGTCTCACGCGGTGACGATTCTGCTGGATGAGGTCGCCGCTGCATCCGATCGCATCAAGCAGCTCTTTCCGCTGGTGTATAACCAGCTTCGAGCTGCGGCACTAAGGCAGATGGCCAGCGAGCGTGCCGGGCACACGCTCGGCGCGACGGCTTTGGTACACGAGGCGTATTTAAAGCTCATCGGGCCGAGAGAGATTCCGTGGCAGAATCGCGGTCACTTTTATGCCGCGGCGGCCGAAGCAATGCGCCAGATTCTGCTTGACCACGCCCGGTCACGGGCGAGTCGAAAGCGTGGGGGCGGACTGGCCCGGGTCGCGCTTGACGATGTGGCATCAGTGGCCGCCGTCGCCCAACCGCAAGCCGAAAACGACCAATCCGACGATAATCCCGATTTCATTGCCCTCGATGAAGCCATTCGTCGCTTGGAGGACAGAGATCCGCGTGTGGCCCGGGTTGTTCACCTGAAGTATTACGCGGGGCTCGAGATCGCCCAGGTGGCCCTGGTGCTGGGCATCTCAGAACGCACGGTCAAGAACGACTGGGCCTTCGCCAAAGCCTGGCTCGAGCGGGCCTTGCGAGACGATGAAGCCGACGACCAAGGCAGAAAGAACCTGAGCGAACCATGAGCGAAGCACGCTGGGAACAGATCAAACGCATCTTCAACACCGCGATGGAACGCCCCCACGCCGAACGCGCGGCGTTTCTAGATGCTGAATGCGGGGATGATGCCGAACTCCGCCGCGAGGTTGAGTCGCTCGTTCGCGCCGCTCGCCCGACCCAGTCGCCCGGTGCCGTTCGCACCGGCGGCGCGGCCGATGCACTCGCAAACGCCACCACAGCGGCCCCCACCAGCACCCCACTCACCGAGAAGGCCGGCACCATCATCGGGCCGTACAAGCTCTTGCAAGTCATCGGCGAAGGCGGTTTCGGCACCGTCTTCATGGCCGAGCAGTCCACGCCTGTGCGCCGCCGCGTCGCGCTCAAGATCATCAAGCTGGGTATGGACACCAAGGCCGTCGTCGCGCGCTTCGAGGCCGAGCGGCAGGCGCTGGCCCTGATGGATCATCCGCATATCGCCAAGGTGCTTGATGGCGGCGCGACGCCGCAGACCTCCGAGGGCGGCATCGTGGGCGGCGGCCGGCCGTACTTCGTCATGGAGTATGTCACCGGCGACCCCATCACCGCCTTCGCCAGCGCCCACAAGCTCAGCGTGAAGGAGCGGCTGAACCTCTTCGCTCAGGTCTGCGCCGCCGTGCAACACGCGCACATGAAGGGCGTGATTCACCGCGACATCAAGCCCGGCAACGTCCTCGTCAGCATGACCGACGGCAAGCCCTTCGCCAAGGTCATCGACTTTGGCATCGCCAAGGCGACGGCGCAGCCGCTGACGGAGAAGACTCTCTTCACCGAGCACCGCCAACTCATCGGCACACCCGAATACATGAGCCCCGAGCAGGCCGAAGGCAGCGCGGACATCGACACGCGCACCGATGTCTACGCCCTGGGCGTGCTGCTCTACGAACTGCTCACGGGCCTGACCCCCTTCGACGGCAAGCGCCTTCGCAGCGCGGCCTACGGCGAGATGCAACGCATCATCAAAGAAGAAGAGCCGCCGATGCCGAGCGTGCGGATCAGCCGCGCGGCCCTTGGTGGCCCCACTTCCGGCACCCCCACACCCCGAGCCGAAACGCCGACATCAGCGCAAGTCAAAGGCGAACTGGACTGGATCGTGATGAAGGCCCTCGACAAGGACCGCACCCGCCGCTACGAAACGCCGAACC
>JBBSBC010000277.1:0-3392 GCA_038251595.1 Phycisphaerales bacterium
CCCCACACACGCTTCTCCCCAACCCATGAGATTTGACGCCTCCCAACAGATGAGGATGGGCCAGCACATGAAGCTGGCCCCGAGGATGATCCAGTCCATGGAGATCCTCCAGATGCCCCTCATGCAGCTTGAGGAGCGCATCGCGCAGGAACTCGAATCCAACGTCACCCTCGAAGTCGATGACGAATCGCCCGACGATGCCCCCGACCAACAGGCCGCCGAGGCCGAAGACCGCGAGCTTGATGGCCCACCCGAACCTTCCGACGACGATGCCGACAGCGATACCGCCGCCGATCAAGGCGACCCTTCCACCGCCGGTGATGACACGCCCATCAACGTCGATGAGTCCGACTCGCGCGAAGACTTTGAGCGGCTCGACTCCTTCGAGACCGACCATCCCGACGCCGCCGAAAACGAATACGACGAGTCGGTCCACGAGCAGCCTCACAAAGACGAATATCCCGACTTTGATCGCCTCACCTCGCACTCACCCGGCGGCGATGTCGATGCCAAGACCCTCGCGCTCAACAACACCGCCACGCGATCGGCCTCGCTCCAGGAGCAGCTCCGCGAGCAGTGGGGCCTGGTCGAAGTCGATGAAGAACTCCGCCCACTGGGCGAACAGCTCATCGGCTTCATCGACGATGATGGCTACCTCCGCGAACCGCTCGCCACCGTCATCGACCGCCTTCCCGCCAGCGCCACCCGCCCCTCCATCGAGCAGATCGAACGCGCCCTCCAGGCCGTCCAACTCCTCCTCGAACCGCCCGGTGTCGCCGCACGCAACACACGCGAGTGCCTCCTCATCCAGGTCGATGCCATCATCGACCAGCGACGCGCCGTCAGCGACCGCGATTCGGCCGACCGCGAAGGATGGACCATCGTCCGACGACTCATCGCCGAGCATCTCGAAGACCTCGCCCAGAACCGCCTCCCACGCATCGTTGAAAGAACCGCCCTCTCCATGACCGAGGTCAAGGCCGCCATCGAGCGCATGCGCCACCTCAGCCTCTCGCCCGCACGCCAGCTCGTTGATGATCCTCCCGGCATCGTCCTCCCCGACGCCATCGTCGAATACGACACCGATTCCGACCGCTACGTCAGCTACCTCAACGACACCCGCCTCCCCCACCTCCGCATCAACCAGGAATACGCCCGCCTCAGCAAAGACCGACAATCACCGCGCGAGACACGCGAGTTCATCAAGAAAAACCTCTCCAACGCCACCTGGCTTCTCGATGCCGTCGAGCAGCGCCGCCGCACACTTCTCCGCGTCATCAACGTCGTTGTCGCCGCGCAGCGCGAGTACTTCGACTTTGGCCCGCAGAGCCTCAAGCCCCTCCCCATGACCCTCGTCGCCGAGCAACTCGGCATCCACGTCGCCACCGTCAGCCGCGCTGTCGCCGAGAAATACCTCCTCACACCCCGCGGCGTCGTCCCCCTCCGTTCCTTCTTCTCCGGCGGCACACAAACCCACTCCGGCGAAGATGTTTCGTGGGATGCCGTCAAGGCCGCGCTCAAGGACATTATCGATGCCGAGGCCAAAACCGCCCCGCTCTCCGACGATGCCCTCGCCGAAGAACTCAGCCGTCGCGGCATAGACATCGCACGCCGCACGGTCGCCAAATACCGCGACCAGCTCGGCATCCCTTCCGCCAGACTCCGCAAGGCGTACTGAACACCTCACCACGCGTGCTCCAGCCTATTGGCGCTTTCTCGCGCCGGAAGCGTTGAACAACTGGAAGTGTCCACACTTGACCCGATCCTACTGCCTCGTGCCCTCACGCGGCAGCGGCCCCGTTCCCACGCGCCTCACCATCACAAACCGCGGCGAATCCACCACCACCTCATCAACCGGGTCGGGCTTTGGGTTGCGTTCCTTGTCGTATACAACATACGACCCTTGCGCCGGTTCCCACCGCTCGCCCGTGTTCGGGTCTTCGATCAACTTGGGCCACACGCCCGTGCGGATGTAGATCGGCGCATTCTCATATCGCCAGACCGAGGCGTTCCAATATTCGCCCTCCGGGTGCTTCAGGATAAACTCGCGCACCGCCCGTGTGTCCAGCGGGCGCGCGCTTGATCGCTCGAACGTCCACCCGAAGACCGGAACCGCCACCAGCATCGCGACCGCTACCACCCCCGACGCGCGCCACACCACCCTCATCACCCATCGCGGCATCACATGCACCGCCCACATCGCCCCCACCCAGGCGATGCCCGGTATCACCGGTATAAGATACCATCCTTTCTTATCTCCGAATACGCACAGCATTCCAAATAACCCGAAGGTATATACCTGCGCCAGAAGCCCACCGCGCGTAGACCTTCTCGCCGACAGCCGCTTGCCCATCGCCCACCACAGCACCGCCATCGCCGCACACAGCAGGATCGGCCAGTAGGCCATCGCCTCAACCTCAAACACCTTCGCCTTGTCCGAGTCGTTCCCGTTCAGGAAATACGCGAGGTACTTCCACCACGGGTCGCGCCCAAACATCTCCCCTGTCGCCCGCATCGTCGTCTCATGCACAAAGTACCTGTGCGCAAAGGCATTGCCGTGGATCGCCCACATGCTCAGGTGCCACGGTGCCGCCACCGCCAAGGCCACACCGATCGCTGCGAGCACCGGCAGGAACACGGGCGCAGTCATGCCCACCGCCCCCTTGCTCCCCCGGCTCAGTTGCCGCCGATCCAAGCGCCTCGCCAGCACCATCCATACGCCCGCCAGCACCAGCGCCACCAGCCCGAACATCGGTTTCACCAGCAGCGCAAGCCCCACCGGCACCCCGCCCGCAACGATCCACCACTTCGCACGCTTGCCCCAACCCGAGCTTACACCGCCAAAGCATGATACACGCCCGCGCACAAACCCCTCGACACACATCCGCACACCCGCCAGCATGAGCGCGGTGTGCATAAAGTCAAGCCGAAACCGCGATATTCGCCAGAAATACTCGCTCGATGCCGCGAGCATCACACCCGTCACCAGCGCGACACGCGGACCCTGAAGCCTCTTGGCGATCGAGACGATCAGCGCCACGCACGCCAGCGCGCTCAGCAGTTCCGGCAACCGCAGCACCCAGTCCGACTCGCCCAGCACCTTCACAAATAGCGCGTGTATCCAGAACGCCAGCGGCGGCTTGTTGAAGTATGTCGCGTTCGCCTGCATCGGCGTCCACCACTCGCCCGTGCGCGCCATGCGCAGCGAGACCGCCGCGTACAGCCCCGCATCATACAACCAGAATCTGAAAAACATCCCCGGCAGATAGAACGCCGTGGCCAGCGCCAGCGGAACCAGGTACACCCACGCATCCACCCGCCGTCGGAGCGAGATTCTCATCGCCGCCTTCTCCCCTTCACCGGTCGTCCGCCCTCGCGCGGGATCAAACCCG
>JBBSBC010000278.1:0-3385 GCA_038251595.1 Phycisphaerales bacterium
ATCTGCCGAAGGCGGTCGCGCGGGGGGACTTTCGGCAGGATCTGTTCTTCAGGCTAAACGTGCTGCCGATTCACCTGCCTCCGCTTCGAGATCGGTTGGAGGACATTCCCGCGCTGGTTCAGCACTTTGCTTCCCAGACCGCGCGCCGGGAAGGAAAGCCGGTCCGTCGGTTCACGGATGATTGCCTGGCATCGCTCAAGACGTATACGTGGCCGGGTAATGTGCGTGAGCTGCAGAACGTCTGCGAGCGAGCATCGGTGCTGTGCAAGGGCGAGATGGTGGAGCGTGCGATGGTTGAGCCGTGGTTGTGTTCGGGCGATGCGGTCCCGGTGACGAGTTTGAGCATGGCACCGGTCGGCATGAATGGTCACTCGAACGGCGCAATGATCGAGCACAAACCCACGTCGATCGTGATGAACCCGAACGGGACACATATCGCGGTGGATGGGCGCGCGCTGGAAGAGATCGAGCGCGATGCGATTGTGCGGACGCTCACGCGGTTCAACGGACACCGCCAGCGAACCGCCCAGGCACTGGGCATTGGTGTGCGCACGCTGGGGCTCAAACTGAAGAAGTGGAAGCAGTTGCATTTGGTCGAGCCGACACTGTAAAGTTGACTTGAGCGGCAGAGAAGACCGAAGCCGGGTTCAGGCTTCGGATGGTCCGCAGTTTGCGGTATGAGCAGATCGCCCTTTCCGGCTTGGGCGGGCGATCTACTGAGGTGCAAGGCGATGCTGTTCGGTGATCTGGGCAACTCGGGTGCTATTCCGGCGTTGGAAACAACGCTGAAGTTCGCGGCGGCGCGCCAGAAAGTCATCGCGCACAACATCGCGAACGCGAACACCCCGGACTTTCGCACATCAGATGTTTCACCTCAGGAGTTTGAGCATGTGCTGCGAGAGGCGGTCGAAGACCGCCGCAAGCGGACGGGCGGATCTCACGGTGAGTTGAGGCTCAAGTCGAGCCGACAGATCGGGTTCGGGGGTGATGGTTCGATCAGGTTGACACCCCGAAGCGCGAGCGGGAACATTCTGTATCATGATCGAAATGACCGCGATCTTGAGCGGCTTATGCAGGCAAACGCTGAGAACGTTGCGGTGTATCGGGTTTCGGCGGAGCTTCTGAAATCGCGGTTCGACCTGTTGCGGTCGGCCATTGCGGAGCGGGCGTAGCGGGTTGAACTTCGCCTGATGATGGAAAGTGAGCGGACATGTACGGTTCATTGGACATCTCAACCAGCGGCCTGATCGCCCAACGAACTCGGTTGGAATCGATCACCGCCAACATCGCCAATCAAGACACGTTTATGGATGCCAGCGGCAGGAATGTGCCGTTTGCGCGTAGGGTCGCGTACTTTTCGCCGGGTGACCCGTCCGCAAAGAGCGCAGCGGGAAAGCGCATGGGTGTACACGTCGCCTCGATTGGGCAAGACCCTTCGTTTACACTGAGGTGGGAACCGGGAAATCCGCTGGCCAATGCGGAGGGGTACATCAAGTACCCTGACATAAACTCCACGTTTGAGATGATGAACTACATGGAAGCCTCGCGTGCGTATGAAGCAAACCTTGTGGCGGCCGAGGCCAGCAAGACGATGATGGCACAGGCGTTGCGATTGCTCGCTTGATGCGGGTGCTCGACTGAGTTGTGCATGCTCAGATCGGGCAGTCGGTCGGAAGTTTGTTCAAAGACCAGCAGTCACTGCCGAAAGCGAGCATGTCGGACCCACTCAGACTCATCACATCGGCCGGAAACTCTGGGAGCGCGTATACGCCACGAACTGCGGGCGGTGGCGTTCCATCCGACCCGAGCCAGCCGACGTTCAAGAGCCTGCTGATGGAGAATCTCCAACAGGTCAATAAGCTTCAGCAAGAGGCGACTACCGCGATCGAAGACCTTCAGACGGGCAAGCGAGCGGATGTCGAAGGCGTGATCTCGGCGACCCAGAAGGCCGATGCGGCCTTTCACATGCTGGTTGCGGTGAGGAACAAACTGCAAACGGCGTTTGAAGAAATCAAGCAGATGCGAACCTAAGCCTGACACAGAATGTGCGCGTCTGTTGCGCACATTCGGACATTCAAGCGCGGATCCTGCATGAACCGAAAGAGGGGTTCACGGTGGCTGCTCGCGAGGATCGCGAACAGGGGGGCACTTTGCTTGGGGTGATGTCGGCACGGAGGCTGACTGCTCATGGACCAGCTTCGTCGCATCTGGAAATCGATTGTCGATCAACTTGGCAAGCTCACGCCCAGTCATAAGCTGCTCATTGGCAGCCTGATGGTGGTGGTGGTGATGTCGCTGTTTCTCGTCGCACAATATGCCGGCAAGCAGAAGATGGTTCCGATCGTCTCCGCGGGTACGGCGGAAGATCAGCAAAAAATCGCGGGCTTTCTCGATGATCGCGGCATTGAGTACGCGACCGTGAATGGCAAGATCGCGGTTGCGGTTGAGCGGCAGTATGCGGTGCTCGCGCAGCTTGCAAAGGGGAACGCCCTGCCAGCAGACAAGAAACTCCTCTTTCCGACGCTCTTTGACGGGCAGAGTTGGATGCGGTCGCGCAGCGAGATGGACCAGCGGTTCACGCTGGCGCTCGGGTATGAACTTGCGGCGGTGATAAGGAATTTTCCGGGCATCACCGATGCGTCGGTAAACATCTCGAATCCTGAGCCGCGCGGGCTGGGTCAATCGGCACGCAAGCCAACCGCAATGATCACCGTCTTTACCAAGCCTGGCGGGGCACTCGATCAGCAGACGGTGGATGCGCTGGCAGATCTGGCTGCGGGCAGCGTTGCGGGACTTGATGCGGGAGAGGTCAAAATCGTGGATGGGACAACTCGTCGGCGATACCGCGCGAATGCGGCGGGTGATTATTCGGCGAGCACTTATCTTGAACAGGCGGCAAAGGTTGAAGAGCGTGTGCAGAATAAGATCGCTGAGCACCTCGCCCCGTTCATTCCCAACGTGATTGTCAGTGTGAACGCCATCATCGATGCCTCGCGAAAGGAAAGCACGACCGAGAGCGTGCTGCCGAAGGGTGAGGGAACCCAGTCGCTGCCGCGTCGCGAGATGACCGAAACAAAGACAAGCAGTGACAGCAGCGCGGCCGCTGAGCCGGGGCCAGCCTCGAATGTTGGGATGGATGTCTCGCGTGCTGGTCGCGATGGCAAGAGCACCACCATGGAAGAAGTGGGCGAGGTCGAGCACGACAACATGTTTGGTCACAAGACGGTCAAGCAGTTTGACCCGCAGGGAAAGCCGCTGAAGCTCAATGTCTCGGTCAGCGTGCCCAAGGATTACATTGCGGCCATACTCATGCAGAAAGCGGGCGCACCTGCCGCGGCGGGCGCAACGACAACGACGGCTGCGGCGCCGACCGATGACGAGATCA
>JBBSBC010000279.1:0-3258 GCA_038251595.1 Phycisphaerales bacterium
CCCACTGCTGCGGGGACCCCTTCGGGGGCCTCGGGGCCTGTGCGACCGGCTGCTTCGGGGCGACGAGTTCACGGCAGCGTATGTCGCTGAAGGGTCGGGAGCGGGTTCTCGACCGATGCTGTCGAGCAACCGCTTGGAGCGCCATTCGCTGCACCGAACCGTACGTCCAGAAGCAGTCGCTCAACGCTCGGCACTGGTGGCTTGCCGTTGGCGCTCCGCTTGAGCGAATACGAAGGGACTTCCAGTCCTATGACGGTGTCGAGGCACCAAGATTGACTCGCGTAAGTTCAAGGCGCAGATCGCTTGGTGCGACGAGCGAATTGCCGCGCACGTGCGCGTCGACGATCGTGCGAAGAAAGCTACAGCGCTGCTGGGCGTGAGGCCAATCACGGTCTCGAGCAAGAAGGCTGACACCAGCAGGCTCAACCCTTCTCATCGACTCGCAGGTCCTGCCAAGCAAGCGCCCCGCTTCTGGAAATGAAGAAGCGCGCGAGGTGGGATTCTCGGTTCATCGCTCTGTTCAGCGGCCCAGTTGCCTCGCCCACCAGCCGGTCAGGCTGTGGTAGTCAACATTGCCTTCGTCCATCTGGCGGCGCGTGATCGGTGGCGTGACGATCCGGGTGGTGCGGCTCGGAGTCGTGCGTTTCCTGGCAGGGTCTGGAACGGGTGCGGACATGGGGAATGCAAACTTCGGAACCGTCATGCGCGGCGAAGTTTCCGTCAGCACCTCATTGAACGAGCGGGACGCCTCGACCCGGTCGCTCATGAATGGCCTTGCATCGCCCGCGAAGCGGGCCAGCACCGTCTTCAGGATGGAACAATGGTCGAACACCTCCGAGACGACCTTGCCCTTGGCAACCCAGGGCGAGACCAGGAAGGTCGGAACGCGCACACCGTAAGGAATGAACTCCGCCGGAGAAACGCCAGGCTTCGTCTTGTCTTTGCCCGCGCCCGGAACCTCCACGTCCACCGGGTCGGTGATCGAGACCGACGGATTGGGATCCACTCCACGGACATCCGCAACGTGCGGTATGACATGGTCGTAGAAGCCGCCATGCTCGTCGTAGGTGACCACGAGCAAGGTCTTGGCCCAGACCGCCGGGTTGGCGCGCAGGGCGTCGTAAACCCCCTTGATGAAGCGCTGGCCCAGCAACATGTCGGCGTCCGGCGTGTGATCGTCGTTCTCTGGCGCGCTGTGCATCCGCGGCTCGATGGCCACCAGCGCCGGCAGGTCCCCCTTCTTCACATCGGCGCGCAATCTTTCGAAGTTATCGCCCAGGGGGACGATCCTGTCCGTGTCGGTGGCGTAACGCGCAAACAGACGCAGCATCGTCACGGACGGGAAGGACTCGTAGACCCGGAAGTCGTGTCCAAACCGCGTCAGGAAGTCATAGATGGTGTGCGCGCGCGAAAGCCTGAACAGGTCGGGCGCATTGCTGTTCTCCAGGATCGGTACCGCGGTTCGATCATGGTCCAGGTCCCCCACGAGGGCATAAAACCGATTCGGCAAGGTCGGCCCGGGATGCGACGAAAAGTACTGGTCGCAGTAGGCATAGTTCTCGGCCAGGTAAGCGAAAAACGGCAAGCTCGTCTCATCGTAAAAGCCGAGCACGTCGTTGGCCACCACCCCTTCGGCTTCGGCCCCCAGGTGGGCCCTGAAGTTGTCCCGAAAGCCTCGCGGGCTGTTGATGTCGCCCTCCCCTTCCGGGCCCCTCGCCTTGAACCGAAGCTGCTCGGCGACGTCGGTGAAACGATGTCCCACACTTTTCGGGAACAGCGTCTTCAATCCGCTGCTGTTCGATGCAAAGCCAGCGCCCTGGAGGTTGAGAACCCTGAAAGGCGGCTGGCTGCTCGGGCCATCCTTGACCTTGTCTCCGCCAGGGATGGAGAACTCGTTGGTCAGCGATCCGGTAAATGCCGCCTGAATGGCGTCGACCACCGGTTGTGTCAGGCCTGCGGCGCCATCGGAAATCGGGGCGTGCGCCCGGTAGCCCAGCACGTGGTCGTAGGACCGGTTCTCCATCATGACGACAACCACGTGCTCGATCTTGCCGAGGTTGCCGGCTGTCCAGGTGTCTGCCATCGCGGCGGGCGTGAAATGGACGGCACCGGGCCGCGGCTGATCCACCTTGCGCCCGATCGCGCCGCGATACCGCGGGTCCGGCCGAGGCTCCGGCTCCACCGGCGCCACGTAGTTCAGGACGATCGAATCACCGGCGATGCGCGGCGGGAGGTACCTGAAGTGCCCGCCATTGATCATCATGAGCGTGAACGAGAGCAGCGTCGGCTCTGAAAACAGCGTGCCCACCACCTCAACCAGGCCGGCATTGAGTTCGCTTTCCTTCGATTCAATGGCGATTTTGAGGAAGGCAAGAGGGATACCTCCCAACAACGTGCCCAGCCCCACCACCTCGTTCGACAGGTCGATATCCACCAACTCGTCGGGGAAAGACTTGACGATCTTCGCGGTGCCGTCGGGTTCGAACCTGATGCCGATCTCGACGTCGATGCGACCGCCTCGCACTTTGGCTGTGGCCACTTTGACGCCCTTGAACGTGACTGCGGCTTCGCCGGACACCGCCACCGACAGGCGCACAGCAGGCACCGATGCACCGAGCTTCTTGCCGGGCCCGACTGCGAAGTCGATGGGGCCCAACTTGATGCGGCCGACGTTGAATCCCAGGGTCAGGAACTCGGTCTTGACCTTGAACGTCTTCTCTTGAGGTCCGCGCGCGATCGTGTAGGCCTTGCCTGGGACGATGTCGCCACCGGGCTCCGGGTCCTTGATGAATTCTTTCGCCAGGCCGTGCATGTTGATCGTTTCGGCCGCAGCCGCGTCGGTGATCACGAAGCGTGCGATCGCCTGGCCGGCGCTGTTTTCACCGAAGACCTTGATGAAACTGCCGCCTGGCCCAATCAACTTGCCGACCCGATCGGTGATCGCCGCCGTGCGGATGATCATGGAGGCGATGACCGTGGCCGATATCCGCGCCTGCGTGGCCACGAGTGCTGCCCGAGGCACCACCTCCAGCGTCCACTTGGGGATTGCGGCCGCCTGTTTGCCCGCATTGCGGGGCTTGCGCAGGTGCTGCAGCCCGACATCGAAGTTCAACCGCTTTGCACTCGTCGTGGCGACGACCTGCCCGTTTGGGTCGATCAAGCGTGTCGTCCCTTTCCAGGGCTGCACCGTGAAGATTTCGGTTGTGAACCGACCGACGCGGTAGAGGTCGAAAGAAAAACGCGCCCCCGCTTTGGGGA
>JBBSBC010000280.1:0-3236 GCA_038251595.1 Phycisphaerales bacterium
GTATTATGCGGCTGGTCGATATCCGGACGCAATTGCAAGATCAGAAGAGGCAGTGCAGCGTTATGGTCCGGCGGCGGGTGCGGAGGCGAGTGCCAAACCAGTTCCTTATCTATCAATGGCGAAACTCGGCGCGGTAAGGTTCAAGCTTGCGGACAGTCACAGACTGGAAGCGGGTAAAATTGCCGCGACGCTGCAGCAGGCTTTGCCGCAAACTGTCGAGAATGAGCTGAAAGCCTCGCGGATTGAGCACCTGAGAACCGCGATGCGGCAGTACGACCAGGTTCGATCGGAACTGGAGGCTTTGGATGATGCGGGGAGCGCGGTCGGCGGATCGGGGTCGAAGAGTCGGATGACTGAGCTCGAGAGAACATTTCTGCGAAATGCGTTTTTCTATGTTGGCGATTGTGCATTTGATCTGGGTGATTATAAGAAAGCGATTTCCGCGTATGATGCCGCGGCGTTGAAGTATGTCGATGATCCGTCGAGTCTTGTGGCGATGGTGCAGATTGTGAACGCGTATGTCGCGCAGGGACTATCGTCGCAGGCACGAACAGCGAACGAGCGGGCAAGGCGGCAGTTGGCGAGGTTTCCGGATGAGGTCTGGAATCGACCTGACCTTCCCATGGAAAAAAAGCACTGGGAACGTTGGCTGGAAGCGAGGCAGAGCCTCGAAGCGAGTGCGGCCGCGGGCGGTTGAAAGCGGTTTGGATGTTGGACGAAGATCGACGGGAATGGAGATTCGCATGGATGCGAAGCGGGCACGAGATGATTCGATCGGATCGGCGGGTGATGAGGCATTTTCTTTGTCGATGCTCGATCAACCGACATCGCGGTGGACACCTGTTCTGCTGAAGTTGCTCGACGAGCAGCGAGAGCTGTGCATGAGGCTGGAATCGCTCAGTCGCGAGCAGACATCTCACGTTGAAGCGGGGCGCACCGATGCACTGATCGGCGTGCTGTCGGATCGTCAGCGCGTGATTGACAGGGTTGTCGAGATCAACGACCGGCTGGAGCCCTTTCGCTCAAGGCGCGAGGGGCTTATGAACAGGATGAGCAGTGGGGAGCAGCAGGGTGTACAAGTGCGGATTGATGCGATTGCCGATTCAGTTGAGCGTGTGCGTGCGCGAGATGATGCGGATCGACTTGCCCTTGAGAAGCAGCGGTCGATCGTGGGTGACGAACTGACCAGCCTGACGCGCGGGCGCGGCGCGATGACGGCGTATGGATCACCAAGTGCATCAGCGCGGGCGGATGGCGGCAATGTGACAGGTTTGCAGGACAGGCAAGGTTGAGCATGACGACGAGCATTGAAGCCCAGATCTCCGGACAGACCGTTGCGCCGACCAATGGTCGTGGCGCGGCGTTGATGTCGGAATCGGATCTCGCGGAAGTGATGGGCGCGTTCAACGATGTGACGGCCAAGCTGCAGGGGTCGCACGAGGCGCTGCGCTGCGAGGTTTCGCGGTTGCAGGCCGAGTTACGCGAGGCGAATGAGCAGATCGAGCGATCGCGCCGACTTGCGGCACTGGGCGAGATGGCGGCGGGTATCGCGCACGAAGTGCGAAACCCGTTGGGCTCGATCAAGCTATATGCACGGATGCTTGAAGAAGATCTCGAGCGTGCGGCGGGGTTTGAAGAGCAGCGGAAGGTCGCGATCAAGATCGGCGCGGCGGTTCGGAGTGTGGATGCGGTGGTGCAGGATGTGCTCTCGTTTGCCCGCGAAGTGAAGGTCAAGATCGAACCGTTTGATGTTGAGGAGTTGATTGGCCGGGGTGTGGAGGATGCGATCAACAGTGACCGGGCAGAGAATTCGCGCCGAAGACCTGTGGAAATCATCCGTAGAGATCAGGCGAGGTTGAACAGGACGATCGAGTGCGATCAGGTGCTGGTGCAGCGAGCAATCGCGAATGTGATTGGGAATGCGGTGCAGGCGGTCCGTGAGCGTGAAACGCTTGAGCCGGGGTCTGAACTTGTGGTGGTGATCGACCTGTTGGATCGAAGAACGGTGGCGAGTGATGATGGTGCGAGCGAGCATGTGGCGATCAGCGTGGCTGACACTGGGCATGGTGTGAGCCATGAAGTGATGGAACGGATGTTCAATCCGTTCTTTACCACCCGCGCAACGGGGACAGGTCTCGGGCTTGCGATCGTGCATCGCATCATGGATGCCCACGGTGGGCAGGTGTTGGTAAGGAATCGAGGAGTTGAAGAGGGAGGTATGGTGGCAGTCGTTGAGCTTCGTTTTGCTGCGCGATCACCGGGTTTGTGTGCGGTTACTCGGCCGCGAGGCCCAGCATCGAGCTTTGGGATCGGCAAGGTTGATGATGTCGGGCAGGTCGGTGATAGCGGGGGGAATATGGAGAGCCGCGTAGCCAAGAGGGCAACGCGGAAAAATCGGGTAACGGAGAACGCCGCATGAGCACAGTTCTGGTCGTGGATGATAAGGAAATGCTGAGGGACAGCGTGGGCGCAACGCTCGCGCGAGCGGGGTTCAGCGTGACAACGGCGTGTGATGCGCGCGGCGCGATGGAGCAAATTGTGCGTCGCCGCCCCGATGCCGTGGTGACGGATCTGAAGATGCCGGGAGCGGGCGGTGGTGGACTTGAACTGCTCGAGCAGGCAAGGGAAGTGGATGACACACTGCCCTTCGTCGTTATGACGGCCTTCGGGACGGTGGATACTGCGGTGCGCGCGATCAAGCTGGGTGCGTTTGACTACATCACCAAACCGTTCGAGGGCGATGAACTGATCATCGCCGTAAAGCGGGCTATCGAGCACGCGAGGCTGATGCGCGAGAACGCGGTGCTGAAAAGTTCTAGTGAGGGTGGGGGGCCATCTAGCGCGGGCGGGTCTCCCGGAGTGAAGGGACTGGACCGCATCATCGGGGACTCATCGGCGATGCACAGGGTCAAGCAGCAGGTGCTTGCGGTTGCGGAAAGCCACGGCACGGTGCTGATCTGCGGCGAGAGCGGCACGGGCAAGGAAGTGGTTGCGCGGGCGGTTCACGAGATCAGCCCGCGCGGGGTGATGGCCGAACCATTTCTCGCGTTCAACTGCGCGGCGCTTTCTGAAAGTCTGCTCGAAAGCGAGTTGTTCGGCCACGAACGCGGCGCTTTTACCGGGGCAGAGAAGCTGCGCAAGGGCAGGTTTGAGCTTGCGGATCGTGGCACGCTCTTGCTCGACGAGATCAGCGAGATCAGCCCGCGAGTTCAGGCCAAGCTGCTGCGGGTACTTCA
>JBBSBC010000281.1:0-3209 GCA_038251595.1 Phycisphaerales bacterium
CATCATGAACAAGTTCCCCGAAGAGTTTCAGGCCCGCGTGAAGCGGACGTTTGTACCAGTCGGGGTGGGTGGGATCACGGTGGGCGCGGGAGCCTAAACCCTTGAAACCTCGGCGTCGCGGGCGCAGTGCAGTCAATAGTGCATGATGGACCTTCACGGCGAAATCTCGGTGTCCTACTCCAATGGCGTGTTCAAACCCGATATGCGGCTCGATGTACCCGTACGGATTTGTTCACGCTTCGAGCCCATAGGGACTCAATCCATTCGGTGATCGGCAACTCGACGAGAAGTCACCATCGTTCCCCGCGCCGGCGGTTCATTCGGCGAGGTCGGCGAGCACATGGCACGATTTGATTCATTCTCGACAACATGCCGATCACGACCATCGCCGGCTTGGTCCGTGGCTGTGCGTGTCCGTCGAAGATGCCCGAAGGCGCGATTGTGCTCACCCTGTGGTTCAGGATCAACCTTGTCGCGCGAAACTCTACTTTGCCCGATCAAAGTGTGTAGTTGATGCAGCCGCCCATGATGGGTTTGGAGCCTCAACAGGGCAGGGAAAGCTGAGATGACACAATCAGATTGTCAAGGCCTGCGGAGAGTCGACAAATTCTCATTCACTCCGGCACGCCGCCAATCCCTCTTCCACCGTCGGCACGATCAAAATCACGGCCGCCAACCGTGCCGCCTTGAACACACTCCCGACATATTGATTCGCGCCCGCGATGACCACCTTGCCTCCCACGCTTTTCTTGGATTGGTACAGCTTGATCATCTCGCCCACCGCAAGGCTGGTCACAAAGCCCAGCTCGCGGATATCCATCACCACAAACTTGGCCTCGCGCGCCGCGACCTCGTTCATCGCCTTCTGAAGCAAGTCGTGGTTGGCGATATCCGCCGTGCCTTTGAGAAAGAGAATGCACGTAGAGCTTCCGGCATCATCAATGGCATAGATGAAGTCGGACACGGTTGGAGTCCTTGTGGTTGGTAAAGTCTGACTCGGCCCTCGCCGACGAAAGGGACAGATTATCCAAGCAGAGCGGGACGGGCCACCCGAAGGCGGAAATGGGGAGTAGGCCCCTCAGACTTCCCACGGTCGCTCTGGTTGTCTACTCCACTTGTGCATCCCCAGAGATGCGTGGTTTCCGCTATACTCTTGGTCGATGCAGGCCAAGTGTGCGGCATCAACTCACGGCCAAGCCGCCGCGACGGATGATCTTCATCCGCGGTGTTTAGGTATTGGCCACGCACGTTTGGAACGGCAAGCTGGTGGTCTGGCGCGGCCAGAGCCCGATGTGCGCGATTTACGGGTGGATACACGGGTGGATATGTGGATGGGTTGCCCGGCCCATCGCATCGGCTTGAACAGATCGAGCGAGCCATGGGGCACGTATAGATAGGGTAATGGAGGATGTTGGGTATGGTCACGGTAGAAATCGCAGAAGAGTACGAGACAGCCATCTCGCGACCCAAGCGCATCCTTGTTGCCGAGGATGAACACCTCGTCGCGACCGATCTGGCGATGAACCTTCGTGAACTTGGCTACACCGTGGTCGGACCGGTGGCCGATGGCGATGCGGCGATCGAGCTCGCCAAGGCCACGCTTCCCGATCTGGCCGTCCTCGACATCCGCATGCCCAAACGCGATGGCCTTGCCGCGGCCAGCAAGATCTTCAGCGAGCTGACCATCCCGGTCATCATCCTCTCGGCCCATTCCGACGATCAGTACATCAAAGTGGCCCAGCGGGTCGGGGTCTTTGGCTACCTGGTGAAACCGGCCACAGGTGGCCAACTCCGCGCCACCATCGACACGGCTTGGTCGCGTTTCTGCGCCTCGGCCGATGAGCGGCGCATCAACGAAGTGCTGCGCCGCAAGCTCGAAGATCGGCACATCATCGAGCGGGCGAAGTGGATCCTTGTGCAGCGCAAGGGCCTCTCCGAGTCGGATGCGATGCACACGCTGCAGAAGCACGCCCGCGCTACCCGCCGCAAGATCGTTGAGGTTTCCCAGCAACTGCTTGACGCGAATGAACTGATCTGAGTTGGGAGCCGGGCGATAGGCGCTCAGCCAGCGGGCATCAGGAATTTGACGACTTTCTGTTGCCTATTGCCGCCTGCGTTTGTTCCTGCCCGCTACCAGATCAAGCGCATCCGCCCGAAGTCCGGCACGGGCACACCCACACCGCTCGCATCTTTGATCAGGCTTGGCCAATAGACGAAGAAGGCCTTGCCCAGCAGCAGCTCACGCGGCACGATGCCGACCGGCGGACCAAACTCCGTCGCCACCCAACTATCGATCGAATCCCACAGTCGCCCGTCAAGGCTCTGCGGCGAGTTGTCGCCGCAGACAAAGAACTGGTTCTTGCCCAGCACCAAGGGCGAGGTCGGCGCGGTGCCCAGCCCCGCCGATTCATCGTTGTTCCCGCTGTTCTGCCTGATGCCCGGCTGGTAGTAGAGATCGCGGTCGAGCGCGGCGCGGTGAACCCGCACCCCCCCGTTGAATGCCCACCGAACATCCGCAGCGCGGCGGCGATACAGCTCGGTGTTCAGCAGCGGGTTGATGCGCTTCGCGCTCGGGTCATTCATGATCTGCGCGAGCGTGCGCCCCGTGGCGTTAAGGATGCGCTCCGCCGGCGACCAGTCGTAGGTGTGCTCGAGCACGCGCTGACCATCGATCCAAAGTTGCAAGCGCTGGTCGGCGTGCCAGAACTCGATGTTGGCCACCGCGCCCGGACCGACCGGCCCGATCGCCGCCATCGCCAGCTCCTGCCAGGCACCGATCACGCCCACATCGCCAACAATCGGGCGCATCCGCAGCGTGGCCTTCCCCGCGAAGTCGATCAGGGCCTGAAAGTCGTACCCCCGCGCCCGGATCGTCGCCTCGACCATCAGCCCTGCGGCGGTCGGCTCGATCCCCGCACGCATACGGAGGTCGGCCACAGGGAATCGCGGCATCCGTTGAAAGCTCCCCGGCCCGAGCGGGCTGCCGGGTGTCGGCACCTCGTCGTAGGGGTAGCGGTCATCGATCGTCCACTTCTCGCCGCGCTCGATGTTGCGGGTGATGAGCGGGCCGAAGCGCGTGCGGGTCTGATCAAAGAAGAGTTCGGAGCGCTTGCCCCCGCCGCCGAGCGCGGGCAGCAGCGCGGCATCAAGTGTGTATGTCCCCAGTCCGCCGGCACCGCCATCCATCTTCCACGCGCCCTTGTCGCCCG
>JBBSBC010000282.1:0-3207 GCA_038251595.1 Phycisphaerales bacterium
GACCACCAAGAAGGTCTCCAAAAAAGTGGAATCAAAGAGCAAGAAGAAGCGCACCCGCAAGTCCGACGACTGAGTCTGCGCACTACACGAACCGGTTCCATCCTCGCCTCCGACGCACTGCGCGCCTCACCCGGCGCGCTCAACCCCTCACCCGCGCCCGATGCTGATGCCGGTCATCCCGATGTCCGCATCGGTCATCGCGGCCTGTTCTTTGACAGGTTAGATCCCGGATCAAAGAACTGTTTTGGTTCTAAAGGGCGACGCGAGCGCGGCGCGGTCGCGGCATCCCGTTCCATCCTTTGGGTGGTCGGTTTGCGATGTGAGAAGGGGGAAGCTCTCTTCTCACGCTCTTCCCCCAGCAAAGGCAAATGCACTGCGGAACATTTCCATCATTTCGCACGGCCCGCCTCAGGGCAGGCGAGCCGTGGCACGGTTTTCAGTCAATCGCGAGGTGCCACCTGCCATTGACAGCCTGACCGAGGCTTGACTATGTAAGGCTGTTGCACACTCCTGCCACAAGTCTGCTGTTTCTCGGTAAGATCAGCTGATCCGGAGGCCGCATGGAAACGACGAAGAAATGGCGAATTGGCGGCATCGATGTCGGCACCGGTCTTGAAACAAAGGCCGTTGTCGAAGCACGTTCCCGCGCGGTCGCGGCCCTGATGGCGAAGAAAAAGGGGATCGAAGTCGCCGAGATCGTCGATATCGAACAGGTCGGCATTGAGAAGGTTCGCCGCGAGATGGAGCCGGCACGACGCCCATCCGCCGGGCCGGGATATGTGTCGGGCGCCTCAATGGCCAGCGGAGAGATCATCTGTCCGAGCCCAAGTTGCGGCTATCGCGGCCCACCCAAGCGACGCGCGCGTGGGTCGACGCTACTCCTGCTCGTTTGAGGCCATTGCGCAACTCCGGCCGCAACTCGCCTTTCGGACCCGCTCCGTCCATCCAAAATCCCGAATCCGAAATCAGTACGCCAAACACTGGTGGATGCTCTCCCCGATCCGCTTCGCATCGGGCAGGTACTCGAGTTCGAGCTTGTAGTACGGCATCACCGTGTCAAATCCGCAGACGCGCTGCACCGGGGCTTGCAGGTTGAGGAAGCAGCGTTCCTGGATGATCGTCGCGATCTCCGCGCCGAAGCCCGCGGTCTTGGGGGCTTCGTGAACAATCACGCAGCGGCCGGTCTTCTCGACGCTCTGCGCGATGCACTCGACATCGATCGGGTAGATCGTGCGCAGGTCGATCATCTCGACGCTGATGTCTTCAGGCAGGTTGTCCAGGGCTTCGAGACACTGCGTGACCGTCGCGCCCCACGAGATGAGCGTGAGGTCGTTCCCCTCGGTGATGATCTTGGCCTTGCCGATCGGCACGGTGTATTCATCTTCCGGCACTTCCTCGCGGAAGGCCCGGTAGATGCGCTTGGGCTCGAAGAACATCACCGGGTCGGGGTCGCGGATGGCCGAGATGAGCAGGCCCTTGGCATCAAAGGGTGTGCTCGGCATCACAACCTTGAGGCCGGGTGTGTGCGCGTAGATGGCCTCGGGCGAATCGCTGTGCAACTCGGGCGCGTGAATGCCGCCGCCGACGGGGATGCGGATGGTGAGCGGGATGGTGATCGCCCCGCGCGAGCGAGTGCGGTAGCGGGCCGCGTGGTTGACGAGTTGGTCGTAGGCGGGGCCGAGGAAACCCTCGAACTGAATCTCGGGGATCGGGCGCATCCCCGCCATCGCCAGCCCGATCGCCGTGCCCATGATGCCCGACTCGGCGAGGGGTGTGTCAACGACGCGATCAGCGCCGAACCTGGCCTGAAGACCTTCGGTCACACGAAAGACGCCGCCGTTCTTGCCGATATCCTCACCAAGGATGACAACGCGCGGGTCGGCTTCCATCTCCTGGGTGAGGGCGAGGTTGATGGCTTGGACGAGGGTGAGGTTGGCCATGGTGGGAGGATAGGAAGGAAAGCGGCACAGTTCACGGACAGCCCGCAAAGTACGCCGCGAGGAAGTCGAAGATGTCCTGCACACTCACCGTGCCAGAGCTGTTGAAATCGGCGCGGCAGCGGTTGGCGACGCACAGGGCCGCAGCTGCTTCGCTCATCCTCACCCCGTGTCGTGTTTCAAGGGTGAGTTCGGAGGCTGCTGCCTATGCGTGAGCACTTTCGCGGCGTCCGATCAGGTTTGTTGAGCATCACCACCATCGCGGCATTCACCGCCGCAACCCCGGCATGTCCCGTGGCCAACCGCTACCCCGCCGACTACTCCGACGGCCAGGCATCGGCGACCGGCGGGGCGTTTCCCAATGGCATCCGGGCCGCCGATGATTTCCAAATCCCGCTCGGCAACGGCAACGACTACAACGTGCGCATCATCAAGGCCGTGTTGATCGCCAACCACACGCAGACCCCATCCAATGTCGGAATCACGATCTACACCGATGTGCCCGCTCCGAGCGGTCCGCAGCGCCCGGTTCCCGGCAGCATCGTCTCCGGTCCGCCCAACACCGCGCCGACCGTGCGCGACCCGAGCTCGGTCGCTCCGCCGGGATTTCGCGCCTACGAAATCTCATATGTGCTGCCGCCGGGGATGCTCCAACTCGCAGCAAACCGCTGGTACTGGCTGAGCCCCTATGCTGTTGCTGACTCTCTGACCGATGCTTCATATGCCGCCATCAGCGCCCGCACGACCGTGCTCGGCGAACCGATCAACAGGTCCGATGCCAGCGCCCCAAACATCTACACAAACTGGACGCTCACCACCGAGTGCTGCCTCGCCGGTGGCCCGCACGACCTCGCGATGTTTATCGACGCCGAGCAGATCGGCTTCTCCGCCGCCGATCTCAACTGCTCGCTGATCGTCAGCGTGCAGGACATCTTCGACTTTCTCGGGTACTACTTCTCCGGCGACCCCGCGGGCGATTTCAACGGAGTCGGCGGCACGAGCGTGCAGGATATCTTTGATTTTCCGGCCGCGTACTTCGGAACGTAAGGCGGTTGGCATGACCAAAGCCAGCCTCGTGTGGGACTGGCGCAAGGTTCGCAAGGGTGTTCGCGGGTCTTCTCTCGCTCGAGGCTGAGCGCGTCTATGCACGGGACAATGCGGCCGTGCGAAGTTACTGGCCCAGTGCTTCACCATCCTTAAGGCCGATCCGCGCCGTGGACACAACGCTACACCGCTCTGCGGCCCGCTCGCGAGGATTTTCCGCTATCGC
>JBBSBC010000283.1:0-3179 GCA_038251595.1 Phycisphaerales bacterium
ATGGAAGGTTTCTTGGCGCGGGCATCGGGTGCAACAACATCCGCTGCTCCGAGGGCGACCCACGGGCCTGCTGCTTTGATGATGGCTCATGCCTGATGGTGACCCAGGGCCGGTGCTTCGGCCTCGATCGCTCGTACCGCGAGGGATCGGTCACGTGCGAGATCGCAATATGCAACCAGACCCCGGGCGCGTGCTGCTGGCCGGGCGATGCGGGCACCGGCACCGGCGGTGGATGCGACCTTTGCAACATCAACTACTGCACCCAGAATGCCGGGCAACGGCTCGGTGAGGGCACGGGTTGCAGCGCATTCCTCTGCCCGCGTCTTTGCGCGTGCGATTGGACGGGCGATGGCATTCTTTATGTCGAAGACATCTTCACGTTCATGTCCGATTTCAGCGCAGGCCAGGCCGACTACAACGCCGATGGCCTGACCAATGATGACGATATCCGCGACATGGGCGAGTGCTTCCTGCACCACTGCCGCTGAACCACCCGACGGTGGGCCGCGGGATGGCCGACGGTGGGCCGCGGGATGGCCGACGTTTCACGCACAAAGTTCCGGCAAAGAATATTCGTGATGACGCGCAGGCTCCGACCCACGCGGGCGTATCGGGCAAGGACGAGACTATTCTCGCCCTCATCCACGTGGTGATCCACCAACGGATTCGCCAGCCCATACCCGGTGGAGCCTGCCGCATGTTCACGATCCTCTTCCGCACGCTCGCGCTCTTGGCCCTCCTCAGCATGGCCGCACCCGCGCTCGCCGCCCCACCCCGCACCAAAGGTGCCTGTTGCAAGCCCGACGGCTCGTGCAAGCTGATGACGCGCAACACCTGTCTCAAGATCAAAGGGAGCTTCCGCGGCCTGGGCAAAGCCTGTTCACCCACTCTCTGGAACCGAGTCGGCGCGTGTGCGTTCTCAAGCGGCGCGTGCGCCATCCGAACCGCCGCCGCCTGTCGTCAAGAGGGCGGCCAGTTCCACGGCAATACCACCACCTGCACCACCATCAATCGCGGCGGACCCGGCAATGGTGGTGGCGGCAACCCCGGCGACGACTGGGGTGCTGGGGGGGGCGGGGGTGGTGGGAATCCGGGTGGTGGCACTCCTGACAACCCGACCGATGGCAACGGAGGGGTTGGGGGTGGCAACCCCAACGCGCGTGGCGCCTGCTGCCTCATACAGAACAACAGTTGCTCACTGATGACCGTGCTCATCTGCGCGCAGGTCGGTGGTGAACACCTTGGCGCAGGCACCTCGTGTACGAGCGTCGCCTGCCGCGCACCAACCGGCGCGTGGTGCTCACCGATCGGCATCTGCGCGTTCCTTTCGGCGTACAACTGCCTCGCTGAAGGCGGCAGCTACAACGGCGACTACACAACCTGTGTCACCGTGAACTGCCCCGCCGGTGAGGGAGCGTGCCGCCTGCCCAGCGGCGCATGCGTCTTGCTCTCGATGGCGACGTGCAACCAGTGGGGCGGTGTCTGGCGAGGCGGCGGCACCACCTGCACCGATGAGCCCGAACTTCTCGGCGCGTGATGCCACATCGACGGCATCTGCTCGCAAGCCACACTCGATCAGTGTGACATCATCAACGCCACGCACCAAGGCAACGGCACCACCTGCAACGCCTTTCCCTGCACTCCCGATGTCGGCGCGTGCTGTCTGCCCGGCGCGGCCTGCCGCATGTACACCAACCTTCAATGCACACCCCTTGGCGGGACCTTTCTCGGCGTGGGTGTGAGCTGCCAGTCACTCACCATGGCCTGCAACGACCCCAACCCCCGCGCCTGCTGCGCGCCCGATGGCACCTGCACACTCACGACCATCGGCAACTGCTTCGGGCAATACCAGTCGTATCGCGACAACGCGACAACCTGCGATATCGCCGCCTGCCATCTGCCTCCCGGTGCCTGCTGTCTTCCCGGCGAAGTCTGCGACCTCGGCTCCATCACCTCCTGCAACCTGCTCGGCGGCCAATACCGTGGCAACAACACCAGTTGCAACACCCAGTCATGTCCGCGCGCCTGCCCCTGTGATTGGACCGCCGACGGGCTTCTCTACATCGAAGACGTCTTTAACTTCTTTGCCGATTTCGCCGCGGGCAACGCCGATTTCAACAACGACGGTCGAACCAACACAATCGATGTCTCCGAGTTCGGCGACTGCTTTCTCCACGCCTGCCGCTGATCCATCATCACCAGATCACAGCAACCCGGACCACCACTCTCATCGGTCCCGGTCAACTCCGGCCGCCCGCCGCCTGACAGCGGCGGGCGTTGTGCTTGGTGTAGCAAGCGGATAAACAGTTCGTTGAAAATCCCGAAGGGCAAACGGCATTGTTCTTGAGACGCGGCGAGTGAATAATGAGATTGGGGTGGTGAAATCGGTGCTGGGCGCGGTTTGTGCGTGTGCAACGGTTCAAGGAGCACACGCGCGGAGCGAATGATCCGCCGGAGTACGCTGTTCAAGATTGAGCTTCACAAAGAGATTGGTCTGCCCGGTAGCGCGCCGCCTCGCGTGCCACGGTTCGTACCACTTATCAAACCGAATGCGCTGCTCGAATTGTGTTTGGTCGGCTCTTCAACGGGCTGGTATGGAGTGCAGTGGCAGTTGCAAAACCCTTTGAATAAATTGGAGACGGCCAAATGACTCCTGATCCGACGAAAACCGAACCTATTATTAACAAAAAGCGGAGTTTCCGACCAGTTCGCATTGTCCGCTTTTCGTTGAATCCTGTTATCGGTGGTCAACCGTACGGTTTGGTGCAATATGAACGTATTGTCCTCGTTTTCTTTTCCGGACGTTGAATGTCCTGGAATCGTCGGAATCACGCTGATCAAGTCCGATCGTGGTCACACTTCACGCAGGAGATCTTTGATGTTTACGCTGTCTTCCCTCGCTCGCGCCACGCGGCAACTGAGCGCCGCTGCGCTGTGTTGTCTTTCTCTTCTCGCCATCGCTCACCCAGCCTCTGCACAACCTGCCAATACGGGTGCGTGTTGTGCCGCAAGCCCTAATGGTGGCACACTCTGCATCGTGACCAACGCCGATGCCTGCCGCTCTCAGGGCGGAACCTTTCTCGGCCTCGGTACCGCCTGTACCACATCCACCTGTCAGATTGGTGTCGATCCGGTCGGCGCGTGCTGCATCGCTGCCGCTGGTGCTGTTCGGTGTGAGC
>JBBSBC010000284.1:0-3177 GCA_038251595.1 Phycisphaerales bacterium
CCCTGGCCTGATCTGCAACGGTTGCGTGCAGCCACAGTTGATTGGATCGAGAACTACTATAATATCATCCGGCGTCATTCAACGTTGGGGTACTGGACACCTGCAGAATACGAACTAGGATATAGGTACATTCACGAATTAGCAGCTTGATCCACTGTCCACAAAAGCGGGAACACTCCAGTATCGAACCGGCGGTGACATCGTGAACGGCCTGGCCAGCGGCTTGGCCGCCCACATCGAAAGCCTCATCGAGGTCAAGCACGCGATCGGCCTACCCTACAAGACATCGGAGCGGCACCTTTACGCCTTCGATGCGATGTGCGCCCGCGACTACCCCGGGTGCGGCCTGCTCACCCGCGAGATGGCGATGGCGTGGGCCACCGCCCGGCCCGGTGAACACGTCAACGGCCAGATGCGGCGGATTACCCCGGTTAGGCAGCTGGCCAAGCACATCGCCGGTCTTGGCCAGGCCGCGTATGTCGTCCCGGCAGGTATCCCGGGCAGGCAGGTCCGCTACCGGCCTCACATCTTCAGCCACCAGCAGCTGCGGGCGATATTCGATGCCGCCGACTGCATACAAGCGTCCCCATACGGCGGGAGACGGCACTTGACCATCCCGGCCATATTCCGGATGATCTACTGCCTGGGCCTACGCCCGGGCGAGGCCCGCAGGCTGCGCCGGGGCGATGTCGATCTCGCTCGCGGCACGGTGCGGATCGCCGAGTCCAAGGGCCACAAGGACCGGCTGGTTTACATGTCGCCGGACTTGCACGACTACTGCCGCACCTACGACGCGGTGATCGGCGCATTTCACCCGGAGCGGGTGCCGTTCTTCCCGAACCGGCACGGCGAGTTCTACAGCCACTGCAGCATCAACCACTGGTTCGGTGAGCTACTCCAAGCCGCCGCGATACATCCGGTGGCGGCCGCGCCAAGGCCTCGCCCTTACGACCTCCGCCACGCGCACGTCATCGAGAACATCAACAGGTGGGCCCGCGCCGGCAAGGACCCCGCCGCGCTCGTCGCGTATCTGAGCCTACATTTGGGACACTCCAATCCGGAAGATACCTGGTACTACTTCCATCTCGCCGCCGATTTCCACCCCGACCTGCGCCAACTGGCCAACAGCGACATCGAATCGGTCCTTCCGGAGGTGATCTGATGCCATCCAACGACTTCTTCGCCCTGGTGCGCTCTTGGCTGACGATCCACCTCCCGCGTGCGCGCAGGCTCAGCCCCCACACCATCCGCTCCTACAAGACCGCGATCAACGCGCTCGTGGCCTTCCTTCGTGAAACCCGGCAGATCAAGTTGGCCGAGATCACATTCGAGATGATCGACCGTGCCACGATCACCGCCTTCACCACATGGCTGCAAGAGACCAAGGCCATGAGCCCTGCCTCGGCGAACCAACGACTGGCCGCGATCAAATCGTTCCTGTCCTACTGCGCCGGGCAAGATGCTGCCCTGGTTGCGATCTGGCTGGGCGTGAAACAGATCCGGCCCGTTCGCACACCGGCCCGCCTGCCAGACGCGCTGACAATGCCCGCCGTCGAAGCGCTGATCCGCACACCCGGCCAAGACACTGCCCGCGGCATCCGCGACACCACGATGATCCTGCTTCTCTTCGACGCCGCCGCCCGGATCCAAGAAGTCCTCGACCTGACACTCGCCGATATCGACACCACCCCCGGCTCCGGCCGGGTGACGCTCATCGGCAAAGGCAACAAGACCCGCGTGGTTCCGATCATGGACAAAACCGGCCGGCACCTCGACCAATACCTGACGATGTTCCACGACGGCCCACGCGACCACGACACAGTGTTGTTCTTCACCACCCGCGCCGGCAAAAGGTATCCGATGAGCCAGGACAACGTCTCATATCTACTCAACAAGCACGCCGATACAGCGCGCGCCGACTGCACCGAGATTCCCGGCAAAATCCACGCCCACCAGCTCCGCCATGCACGAGCGATGCAAATGCTGCGGGCAGGGGTTCCGCTGCCACACATCAAAGAATTCCTCGGACACGCGAACATCGCCACCACCAGCACCTACGCCTCAGCCGACAACCAGATGGTTCGCGAAGCAATCCAAAAAGCAGGAAGCAACACCCCCGAGCCCGCCCCGATCTGGAAAGGAGACGACGAGACGATCCTCCAACTCGCAGGACTCAAATAGTTATCCCGAAGAACACCGCCCCAACGCCGCTCCCACAAGCGCATGACCAGAACAACTCGGGATAACCGAACCCTCGGGATTATCGCGTGGCTTCTTGACCCGGGCCGGGATGATCGCGGTGCCGTAGTGCTCCGCCATGCGGGCATGGGCCGGGTTCAGCGTCGGCTCATACCGGTCCGACCTCGACACCCCGGTGCGCAGATTGTCCGGCACAAGCAGCCTGGCCGCACCGCCGAAGTACTCGAACGCGTGCACGTGGGCATCGATCCACGACCCCAGCGTCATGTCGGCGAAGGCCTCCACATACGTGAACGCCGAGAACGACAACGCGGCCACGAACACCCACCCGTCCTGCAGCTCGCCGGTCAAAGGATCGGCAAAGGCCATCGCGTCCCCGGCCCAGTCGACCTCTACCGACTCGCCCGGGCTGCGCTGGATCCGCATCGTCGCCCCCGTGGCCTTCACCCAGCGGCGGTACTGTTCGTTGAAGAACGAATACTGATACGGCACTTGGCCGCTGGCGCGGCACGTGGCCACGTATTCGTTCCACAGCACCAGCAGTGTTACCGACGCCCGCCCAAGCTCCCGGTGCACATACTCGAAATCTGGTGCCACCCGGTCCGAGTCCGGCTTCGCCAGCTCTGGCAGCAACAGGGCGCGGACCTCGTCAGCACCGAGGTCCGCAACCTGCCCGAACCCCACCCCGGCTGCATTCGCGGCAGCGAACACCGCCGCCACCGAGTTACGGGAACACCCCAACACATCAGCGATCCCACGCTGGCTCACACCTTCGGCACGCAGCCGAAGGATCTGTTTGTAGTCGACCATGAACGGCGACTCCTCTCGTCACGCCATGCGGAACCTGTCAACCTTGTTGGGTCAGATAGTTGATGCGGTCAATGAGTCTTCTTGTTCGGGCCGGTTGATCCAGGTGGTGCCGGGCAGTTTCGGGGGTTCGGGGTGTTTGCGGACGAAGCGTTCAGGGTTGGCCGTGTA
>JBBSBC010000285.1:0-3167 GCA_038251595.1 Phycisphaerales bacterium
ATGGGTGTCTTGATCTCGTGCGAGACGTTGGAAAGGAAACGCTCTTTCGCCAGCATGCTGTCCTGGATTCGGATCCGGGCCTTGTCAAGCTCCTCCGAAAGCCGCGCAACCTCGGTCACGTCCGACGCAAGTTGAACACCCTGCCCGATCGACTCGGGGCCCAGATGCTGCGCCACATCGCGCAGCCGCTCAAGTGGCGCAACCGCGATCCCCGCGATCAACCTTGCGCTCAGCACCGCCGCGAAGAGTCCGATCACCGAGCTCACCGCCGCGAGCTGGTTGATCAACGACAGTTGCCGCTGAACAAAGGTTTCACTCGACGCCAGCACCACCGCGTACCGAAGGCCATCCATCCCGGTCACGCCCGCAGTTGCGACCCGCGGCGTCGTGGCTGTCGCCTGTGAGGCATGTGTCCCGCCCGATTGCAGCCTCGTAATCTTCGCGAGGGTGCCGGCCGGTATTTCCGTCAATCCGACAGCCTGCCATGTCAATCCGTCCGCATCATCCTTGACGACATTGCGCCCAGTTTCGTCAAAGACACTCAGTGTGACCGTCTCGTATCGCGCAAATCGCAGCTCCTGGGTAATGATCTGCCCAATGTCGGCCCGGGTAAGCGAAGGAACACGCTTGCTGACCACATCCGCCACCGCACGGGCGCGATTGCCAAGCTCCTGATCAAACGAGTCGTTCACGGTGGAGCGCTGGTGCAGCACAAAGACTGCCTGCGTGGTCGTCTGGATAAGCGCAAAGATCAACACCACCCAGAAGGTAATCCGGTTCCTCAGCGAGACGCGAGGCCACCTCATCGACAGGCTGGGCTCGTGTTGCTGGCTCTTCATTCTGGATCAGTCAATTACGCCGAACCTGTAGCCCGCGCCCTTGACGGTGTGGAAGAGCTCGCGGGGGAAGCCGCGATCCAGCTTCTTGCGAAGCGCGGCGACGTACACATCGATCACGTTGCTCGACGGATCGAAGTTCATGTCCCACACCTTCTGCGCAATCTGCGTTCGCGAAAGAACGCGGTTGGGGTTGCGCATCAGGAACTCGAGAAGCGCGAACTCCTTGTTGGACAGTTCGACATTCAGCTCTCCGCGCGAAGCACGTCGCGTGTAGACATCAAGCTCGAGGTCATCGCACCGCAGCATGCGCCCCTCGGTCGCCTCGCCGCGACGGAGCAGGGCCCGAAGCCGCGCGAGCAGCTCCTCGAACTCGAAGGGCTTTGTGAGATAGTCGTCGGCGCCCGCGTCGAGCCCCGTCACCTTGTTCTCGGTTCCCGAGAGCGCGGTGAGCATCAGGATCGGTGTGGCGACTAATCGCCGGCGCAGATTCTTGCACACCTCCACGCCGTCGCGATCGGGCAGCATGAGGTCGAGCAGGATCGCGTCGTATTCTTCCGCCGCGCCCAGGTCCTCACCCTCAAAGCCCGAGTGGCACATGTCCGCTGCGTAGCCATTCTCCCGAAGTCCGCGCTGCAGCGCCTCGGCCATTTTCGGGTTGTCTTCGATAATCAGCACTCGCACGAGTCACCTCCATCAGATGCACACAGCGTAACCGAGATGTGCTGGAGATACCAGCTTCATCTCTACGCACGAGCCGTGGCAAGCATCACAAAGTCTACCCACTCACAATGAGCCACTTTTCATGCTGGATTCAGCGGTGCGGAGCATTCCCGGGAGAAGATGTACACAGATTCGCGTCTCCTTCAAGCAACCCAAACTCTACGAAAGGACTGGGCCATGACACGCAAAGCTTCTTCCGCCCTCGACCGCTACCTCCTCCCGCTCAGCATGGTTGTTGTGGCGCTCGCCATGTTCGCCTGCAACACCACCGAGGGTGTGGGCAAGGACATCGAGGCTACCGGCGACGCCATCAAGGACACTGCCCAAGACGCCAAGGACTGATCCACAGACCCTCAACGATGCGCGCCCGCAGTGGGCACGCGTCGCATTCTCTCCGAATTGTTCGCTCCTCGTTTCGTCCAAACTGAACTCGCATACAGGAGACTCGCCATGCTTAGCTGGGCACTCGGATTTTTCATCATCGCCATCATCGCGGCGGTCCTCGGCTTCGGCGGAATCGCCGGCGGCGCCGCGACCATCGCCAAGGTTCTCTTCTTTGTCTTTGTCGTCCTCTTCCTGCTCTCCCTGCTCGCGGGGCTGGTCCGGAGGGGCGATTCCTCCGTCAAACTCTGACTTGAATCAACCCGCGCCACGCCGCGGGAGTGAGAGCCGCTCGACGCAGGACGGAGCAGACATTTCATGTCTCTCAGCAATGCCTGGAGTAAATGGCTCCGCACTCCTCAATGTCTCCGGCTCTCTCTCCCGCGGCGAGCAACTTTGGTTCAAGGCAGGCCAAGTTTGATCTCAATCGACAATCAGTGCCGACAGGGCCCGCGACCTCACCGGTCTCGGGCCTTGTCATTTGTGGACTGATCCACTTCTCACGCGTGCCCGTAAACCGCACGCACCTCGTCTGAAAGTACGAACGAACCCGCAGCCACGGCCTTGATCGCTGCGATCAGACTGTTCTCCCCGTCGCTCTTGGAGACATACCCCCACGACCCCGCCTCGATCGCCTTGTCGACAAGCTGCTTGGTCACGTGTCCGCTGAACACCAGTACACGCGAATCCGGCGATTGCTCCGAACTCGCCGCCAGAGCGTCAAACGGGTCCCGCCCAGGCATGTCGATATCCAGGAGAATGACATCGGGCCGAAGCTCTGCAACCTTCTCGGGAAGCGCATCGGCCGAGCTCAGGCTCCCACGCCACTCAAAGCCCCCCGCAAGTCCGAGCTTCAGCCGAACCGCCTGCAGCACCTGCTCGTTGTCGTCGACCGCCAGAACACTGATCTGCTCTTCAGTTGGCATCCGCGGAAACCCTCCCTGCCGTCCACAGCGCTTCGCGAACCGACGCAATCCCCTGCTTCCTGCTCAGCACAACCTTGGTGCGCGCTCGCCGGAGATCCCCTCCCGACGTTGGGTCGTCAGCGTGCGCCTCGGCCGACTCCTCGTCGCACACCACCAGGTGCGCCCCATGCTCATCGCCACCAGCCACGACAGCCTCAAAGTCCATCGCCTTCAGCTCCGCACACACGAATGCCTTCATCCGCGGATCCTGAATCCTCACAACGGCTTTCTTCCCCTTACCCGGATTCGCCGTTCGCATCCC
>JBBSBC010000286.1:0-3147 GCA_038251595.1 Phycisphaerales bacterium
GGAGATCTTTGATGTTTACGCTGTCTTCCCTCGCTCGCGCCACGCGGCAACTGAGCGCCGCTGCGCTGTGTTGTCTTTCCCTTCTCACCATCGCTCCCCCAGCCTCCGCACAACCAGCCAATACCGGTGCATGTTGTCTCCCCAGCCCCAACGGTGCCGCAGTCTGCATCGTGACCAATGCTGATGCCTGTCGCTCTCAAGGCGGAACCTTTCTCGGCCTCGGTACCGCCTGTACCACATCCACCTGTCAGATTGGTGTCGATCCGGTCGGCGCGTGCTGCATCGCTGCCGCTGGTGCTGTTCGGTGTGAGCTGACCAATCAAGCCAACTGCGGTGGCGTAGGCACATGGCGCGGCCCGGGCACATCGTGTACACCGAATCCATGCATCGTCTCGACACCCTCCGGTGCGTGCTGCATCATGAACGCTGCGGGTACGACCAACTGCTCGATCAGAGCGCAGGCCAACTGCCTCGCCGATCGCGGCACATGGGCCGGTCCCAACACCGTCTGCAACAACGAAACATGTGCGCCGCGCGGCGCGTGCTGCCTCCCGCTGCCTGGTCCCAATGCTGGTGGTTGCATCGTTGATACCGCCGCCCGCTGCGCTGGCTTTCAGGGCACCTATCGCGGCAATGGCACAGTTTGCACCGCTGACTCTTGCCCTCGTCCGGTCACTGGAGCGTGCTGCATCTCCGGTTTCGCCGGCCCTCTCTGCCAGGTCCTGAGCCCTACCGGTTGTGCCGCCGCGACCGGTGGTCAATACCTCGGCAACGGCACGGTTTGCGGCAACGATACCTGCATTCCGCGTGGTGCCTGCTGCCTCATCAATGCGGCGGGCTCTGCGAACTGCATTGTGACCACCGCAGCGACGTGCGAGCGGGAGAACGGCCAGTTCCGCGGCCCCAACACGGCTTGTAGCGCGGTTACTTGCCCGCCGCCCGCGCCCACCGGTGCGTGCTGCTTCCAAGGTTTTGCAGGCCCGATCTGCCAAGTTCTCACAGAGCGAGAGTGCCTGACACGTGTCGGTCCTCAGTGGTTTGGTCCGAACACGCTCTGCTCGCCCGAACGATGCCGCCCCGAACCCACCGGTGCATGTTGCGGCGGGGTGACCGCCGATCCGATCGGCTGCCGTGTTGTCACTCAAGCCCAGTGCGGTCAGCAGCAGGGCCAGTGGCGCGGCCCGAACACCGTTTGTGGCAACGATACTTGCGTGACACGCGGCGCGTGCTGCCTCCCCCTCTCATCTTCCGCAGCCGGCGGATGCGTGATCTTCAGCGCGGCCCAGTGTCGCGAACGTGCCGGAGCCTATCAGGGTGACAACACCGCATGTACACCCGAGCGTTGCCCACGCCCTGTCCGCGGTGCTTGCTGTGTCCCCTTGGCCAGCACGCCCAACGGCACCGCGTGCATCATTCTGAGCAGCGCCGATTGCGCCGCTCGTCAGGGAACTTATCGCGGCGATGGCACCAGCTGCGGCAACGATACCTGCCCGCGTCCTACACCACGAGGTGCGTGCTGCTTCGCGACCGATGCCGGTCAGAACCGGTGCGAACTGCTCACCGCCGCTGAGTGTGAAAAGGTTGGTGGTCGGTTCGCGGGCAACGGCACAACGTGCCAGACGGTCGATGTCTGTGCGCCCCGTGGCGCGTGCTGCAATCCCTCGATCTCGACCAACATTGCCCGCTGCATTGTCACCACCCGCGCCGTCTGTGCAAACATCGGCGGTACCTACCAGGGAAACAACTCGGTCTGCGCTGCGACCCGCCCCTGCCCCGAGCCCGAGCGTCGCGGCGCGTGCTGCGTCGCCGCAGTTCCTGGCAGCAACACGCCCGGGTGTGTGGTTGTGACCGCCGCTCGCTGCACCGAAGCCCAAGGCAACTACCTTGGCGACAACAGCATCTGTCGGCCCGATTCGTGCAGCCGCACCTGTGCGTGCGACTGGGATCGCGATGGCGACAGCGATCAGACCGACCTGATGTCGTTCATCACCGACTGGCTCGGTGGCCAGGGCGATTTCGATGGTGATGGCGATACCGACTCGAACGACCTTCTCGGCTTTATCCGTTGCTTCACCTCCCAGCCCCCGGCCTGCCAGCGAGATCCGGGTGGTGGTGTCTTTGCTCCTCCCTCCACCCGCACCGATTCTGAGATGCCCGCGATCTCAACGCCGGTTGTTCGCTGATCCCATTCTGATGTGATCAGGTCGGATCAAGAGTCTCAACATTCAGCTTGACCCCGCAGGCCCGCGTCAAACCTTCGACGCGGGCCTTTTCCATGCAGTTCAATCAACGCTTGTTGAAGAGTCTTCCAAACCATCCGCGCTGCGCATCACGCGGTTGATCATCCGCCGCGACAACCAACGCTCGCGCCAGCTCGGCGACCGATGCAAACCTTGAATCGCGGTCATTGGCCATTGCTCGGCTCAGCACGCACGCCAGAGACTCTGGTCCATTCTTCATCGCAGAGTGCCCAACCATCGGCGCGCGGCCAGTCATCAACTCGAAGGCGATCGCCCCGAGCGCGAACACATCCGTTCGTTCATCGAGGACACTCTGGGTTCCCGAGAACTGCTCGGGCGCGGCATAGGCCGAGAGCGAGCGAATGCGGGATCGTGCGGGTGAAAAAATCGCCGACGGACGATCTGCCTTTGTGCCCTGCAGAGCGGTCACGTTCTCGGTCAGACGCGAGAGGCCGAAGTCAAGGATCTTCACTTGCACGGTGTGGTCAGACTTTGCCGTATCCGCATGGACACAAATGTTCTTGGGGCTGAGCGCGGTGTGAAGAACACCTTGAGCATGACCACTCGCCACCGCTTCGCAGGCCGACGCGACAAGTCTTGCTCGGTCCATCATCGTGCGGCACGCACCACCAGCAAAGACATCAATCGTCGGGTCTTCGATCAGCTCGAAGGCCGCGAAGGGCAGTGGGGCAATACCGGAGCGATCGATGCCGATTTCAAGAAGCGAAGCAACTTGAGGGTCAACCGCCCATGCAAACCTGCCTGGAAGAAAGTTCTCAAGAATGGTGTGATTGATAAGCTCGGGGCGCACGAGCTTCAGTTCCGCCATTCGCCCGTCGGCTTCCCGCCGTGCGCGATAGTCCTGAAAGGTCTTTCCGTTCCGCAGAAGCCCTTCGATCACCCAGCC
>JBBSBC010000287.1:0-3124 GCA_038251595.1 Phycisphaerales bacterium
CTCCTCGCACGACGTTGAGTGAAACCACGGTGGCACTGGCAGCTTGCTGCCAGTGCTCCTTCTGTTTGAGCGTTAAGCACAAAGACACCGGCAGCGAGCTGCCGGTGTCACTCACGACTTGATTGTAAACTCTGGGCATGCTTACGCCTGAGGGCTATCGCAAGCGGATTCGGCATGAGGACCGGCCGTTCGAGGTGCATGAGCTGACCTTTTCATGCTTCCATCGCCGACCGTTGCTGCAATTGACTTAGACCTATGGAGTGCTTGCCGATGCCCTTGGGCGCGCGGTGGAACGTCACGAGTTTGACCTGCTCGCGTCCGTGTTCATGCCCGAGCATGTTCACCTCATGGTCAAGTGCCGCGTGGCGGAATACCGCACCTCTGGTTTGCTTTATGCGATCAAGAAGCCATCTTCGTTTCGAGTACGTGAACTGCTCGAAGAGGCCCGTGCCCCGCTTGTTGACGAGCTCATCATTCGGGAGCGACCGGGCAAGACGGCGTTTCGCTTCTGGCAAGAGGGGCCGTGGTATAACCGCAACCTGACCACGGAGGATGCGCTCGTGAACGCGCTTCGGTACATCCATCGCAACCCGGTGAGGCGTGGGCGATGCACCACACCCGAGCAATGGCCGTGGTCGAGCTTTCATCCATACGTGCACCCGGATGCGCTACCACCGAATGGGCATCCGCAAGTTCGACGCTTGAAGATCTGATGATTGCTCGAATCGTGCCACCGGCAGCTTGCTGCCAGTGGCTTTGGTGTTCACAACTACGGTCGATGAGCACTGGCAGCAAGCCGCCAGTGCCACTTATCGCTGCCGGGCTCGCACGATCTCGCCTGTGGCGATCAGCACCTGAACATCCGTTCGTGCGCCCGAGGGTGAGATCAGCTTCACTTCCCACACCGGGCCCGCATCTTCAACATCCTGTGAGAGTTCCCGCACGCTCAGTCCGGGGAAGGCCGCCAGCGCGATCGCGACGGCCTGGTCCGAGGTCACCGAGATGCCCGTATCTCCCGGGTTGTCCGGTGTGCCGCCGCCATCAGGGTCGGTCTCACCCGTCCGCACCACCGCGCCGGTGTTCGCATCCACATACACCTCGGTGGAGCTTCCATCGGCGTTGTACACCTCAACTTCGTAGACCAGCACGTTGTTCTCAAACTTCAGTTGAACCTCGTGAACAAAGCCGCCGGGCCGACTGTCCCCCGCCGCCTTGCCCGCTCCGGTAAACGTGATCGCCGGTGTCGCGCCCACGATCTGCGCGTTCCGTGCCGCGTTCGAGCCGCTCACCGTCTTCAGCCGCGAACGCACCAGCGCACCCGAGCTGGCGCTGAACTTGAGGTCGCGCCGCTGTGTTCCATCGGTCGAAGCCATCTCGACCTCATACGTCGAGGGGCTGTCATCGAAATCGCGGTCATCGTCCAGTTCGACCTTGACCGTCTCAAAGCCCGGATACAGCACATCCGCCGCCGCGGCCACATCATCGAAGGTCAGATCCGCCACACCATCGTTCGGCCGCGTGATGATGCTTCCCGACGATGCGCTCACATACACAATCACGCGGCGGCTCGCATCGAGCATCTTCACCTTCCACACCGGCTGGTCGTTCAGGTCATCAAGCTCGACCTCATACACCCGCCCTCCCGGCAGCGCGCTCAGCGCGGCATCAATCGCCTCCTGCCGGGTCGTCGCCAGAGCGTTGATGATTCTCACCGTCTGCTTGATGCTCGACAGCTTCGAACGGCTCACCACCTCGCGTCGATTGACCACCACCTCGCCGGTCGAGCAGTCGATCTTCAGCAGTTTGACCGCCGAGTTGCGGTTCATTCGGACCATGTACACCCACCGCCCACCATGCCGCGCCATCTCCGAGTCAACCACCTTCATGGCCGGTGACGATTGCCGCGCGGTTTCCAGCGCATCATCCAGCCGGATGGTGATGTTCTGCGCAAGGGGCAGCGGGCGGTCATCATTGCCCAAGGCCATTGCGGGGTTGGTCAGGGTTAGTGCGGTGCCGGCTGTCAATACGTATGCGGCAACTCGGTTCAGATGGGCGTACTTCATGGCCTACTCCTTGGTTGGACAAATCAAAACATAAACCTCTGGTCTCGCGACGTAGCCTCGTTTGCATTTTCCGTGCCAACACCGATGGCTCCCCCCATTGGCCCGCCAGCACTGGCAGACCACATCTCGCGGCCACTTCTCCAATCATCTTGGCCAATCACGGCCACCCCGGCGACACTCCATTGGCCAATGCTGGCCGATTCCTTTCGCGCAAGTTCTGAGCCTGCAAAGCGGGCGTGGCCGATATCACCTTCGTGATTACCGAAGGCACCACCGCGCTCCAAGCGTCCTCTGTTCGTTCTTCGTCCGCCTCGCAGCGGGGCGATCGCTCGCCCAAGCGACCCGCCGCATCCGTGCGCCGTGGAAGTGGGGGAGGTGATGCGGCCAACTGGTCGGGCTCCTTGCTCTGGCTCCGCATCGCATGGGTCGCCGCACTCGCCGCGTGGCTGTTCATCACCCTCAGCCTGATTGGCTTTGATCCGGGCGATCCTCCCGGTGTTGGCACCTTCCCGCCCAATGCGCCCGTCATCAACTGGTGCGGCAAGGCCGGTGCCGTCTCTGCGTTCTACCTCTTCCAGATGTTCGGACACGGCATCTGGGTGCTCTCGCTCCTCGGCGGCCTGCTGCTGGCCATCACCGCTACCGGCCGCAGCGTGCCGCAACTGTCCATCCGTCTGCTTGGCGCGCTCGTCCTCGCCGCCGCGCTCGCCGGCTTTCAGGCCGTGGTCTTCCCGAACTCCGGCCGTGTGCCCCTTCTGCCCGGCGGGCTGCTCGGGTCGGTGGGCACGCATCGCCTCGGCATCAGCTTCGGTCCCCTCGGCACCTTCCTTGTGCTGATCCTGACCTTCTGCATCGGCGCGGTTATCGCGCTTGATGTCTGGGCGATCATCGTCGCCGCGTGGACGGGCCGCGCCATCGCCACCGCCGGGGCAACCGGCGGCCGCTGGGCCGTTGCCGCTGCCCGTGCCGCGCAGCATCGTCATCAGCGCTCGCGCGTGGCGAAGGCGGCCCGAACCGCCGAACGACGCGAGCATGATCTTGAGGATGCGCCCATTGCCGAC
>JBBSBC010000288.1:0-3117 GCA_038251595.1 Phycisphaerales bacterium
CAACACCATCGAGGCCGGCTTCACCATCGAGCTGCCGTTCGATAGCGATGAAGACGTCGAAATCGATCACAACATTCTGCTCGCCGCCATCTCCATTCCCAAACATGCGGGAGGGCCGGTGCCAAAAAGCGGGCGGACGTTCCACATCCATCACAACTATTTTCGCGATGGTTACTCGGTCGAGTTCACCCGCAATGGTGTGGAGATCGACCACAATCTTTTCGACTTCGATGCCGCGCAGGATGGGAGCAACCTCATCAGTGCCTTTGGCGACGTGGCGACAACCGGGCCGGCCAGTTTTCACAACAACCTCGTGAGCAATCCCGGCCGCGGCGTGATTTGGATGAACGAACCCTACGCGCAGCTCGAAGTGCGCAACAACCACATCATCGCCCGCACCACGAAGGAGCCGCGCACGGAAGGACTCTTCGGCTTCAACGAGAAGAGCGACTTCAAGACGTTCCGCTTCACCGGCAACATCATCGAGTGCATCGGCACCGCGCGCCCGCTCTTCCGCAACGACGCCAGCGGCGCGGCGCTCGTGGAGAACAACACACTCACCAACGTGACCGACCCACAGCGTTACTCGAACAAGCCGACCGGCGTGCCCATCGGATTGGAGCAGCCGTTGAAATTTGCGTGCGGTGTGAACGGAGAGATGACCGTGGACGGTTGGATGTCTGCGAAAACACCAGACCCCCTTACTCCCCGATCCGGAAAATGATGAAAATGTGCACTGCTGCCTTGTTGAGCTCCGGCTTGCTGGCGTCCGCTCAAAACACCGTGACGGAAAAGGCCGATGGAGAGCCGCCCGCCCGGACCACCCTATCCGATCCGTCGATCAAATACACGGTGTCCGATAAGCCCTATGTGGTTCTAAAACGCGGCCCCGTTCAGATCGTGGTGGTGGACAACAGCGAGGTCAACGATCCGGTGGTGTTGCCGGTCCACAAGGCCGGCTACAACGGGATCGGCTCGCTCACTTATGAGAAACAGGCCCGCAACCTGTTCAAGTCCAATTACGGCGGCCTGAATTTCGAGTATATCTTTGACGGCTCGGCCCAGGCAGAGGACATTTTTTTCGAGCCGCGCAAGGCGCCCATGCAACTGCGCGTGATCAACGACACCACCGCTGAGCTGTACCAGGCGGCGACGCCTTATTGGGGGGTGGAAAGCGCAACCCGGTACGAGCTGCTTGAGGACGGCACGATCGAGATGACCTTCGAATGCATCCCGCACCGCGCCACGTGGAAGAACGACTACCTGGGTTTCTTCTGGGCCAGCTACATCCACCGGCCCGAATCGCTCGACATCCATTTCATCGGTCCCAAGGATGGCGGAGGGACCGAGTGGGTGCGGGGCATCACTCCCGCCCACGGGGCCAAGGCCACGCATCGGGCGGTTGACGACAGCCGCGAGTTCGCCGCCGACCCCGCCTTTCCGCTCACGCTGGCATTTAATTTTTCGGACCATCGTTTCACCGAGCCATGGTACCTCGGAGAGGCGCGCGGCATGGCGTATGTCCTGATGTTCCGTCCCCAAGACCAGATATGGTTCACCCAGTCGCCCAAGGGCGGCGGGTCGGGCAACCCAGCCTGGGATTTCCAATGGTTCATCAGCCAGCCGAAGGTGGGCCAGCGCTACCAGATGGCGATGCGTGTGCTTTACACGCCGCTACCGGAAGGGGATCCTGCCGCCGCCCGCGAGCAAGTGCGCCAGGCGATCGGAAAAATCATGCCTTGATGGGCTGCGCGCTTCATCATCAGGTTCCAACACGCGCCGCGGACCCGATCCGGATCCCGCCAGTGACGCTACCCGCGAAAAGCAAATTCCTTTCAGATGAACAGCACAGAGCTCGGACTATCGAGACCGAAAAGGATTCTCACATGGCCCGTAATGTTCTCTGGGTTCTAACGCTCGGCGCCGTCCTGGGGTGGGTCCAGCCGATGTGGGCGGCCGATCCCTACGCCCCGCAGCCGATGGAGCCCAACCCGATTGAGCAGACCGTCGAGGCGGGGCGGATAGGTGAGATGGCACTGTTTCCGGCCCAGCCCCAACCCGGCTATCCGGGCGCTAACGCCGCGGAGGGGCGCCAGCCCAACATGTACCCGCAGCGCTTGCCGTACCCCGGTTCGGTCGAGCACTGGTTGGTGTGGAATCCGCATTACATCATGCCGATTCCGCCCTACAACTACCGCACGCTGCTGAAGAACTTCCCGGCACAGCAGATGGAGGGTGTGACGGACACGATGCGTGGTCAATGGGCGGAGCCGATCGAGTTCGCTCAACGGGCCGGGGAGGCTGTGTATACGGGCGGGAAGCGTGATCCGGTGCCGGTCGTGCGTCTGAAGCCGGGCGGGGAGCAATTGCATTTCACGTTGGATCCGCTGCCCACGGGCATGTATGCGGTGCGTCTGATTGCAGCGATCGAATCGGAGCACCTTGAAGGGTGGAAGGAGTATCCCAACGACGTCATCATCACGATGGCGATCAACGACGGTCCGGAGGGCGAGGTGCGTCATTACGCGCTACGCCAGCGTGGCACGGATAACTTCTACTCGCTTGGCGAGTTCTTCTTCCATGTCGAAGATGCGCGGTCGTGGGAAGTGACGCTGGGGCTGCAGGAAGATTCGAACGTCGACCTGCTGGTACACAACGTCGACGTGCACGACATCCTCGCCGAGACCGCGAAGCAGGCGGGCAAGAAGCGATCGATCCATGTTTCCACCGATACGCTGGAAGCCAACTGGGCCCGTGACGAAGCGAAGCAGGCGCGTGAGAATCATGAGGCACGCGTCAATGCGACCAGCCCAGCTTCAGACCTGGTCAAGCTGCGTGAGCAGCATCCGGAAGTGTCGTCCGAGGACGCGCGCAAGCAGTGGCGATCGAATCGCGACGAGCAACTGTGGCAGTCGGTGCTGCCCGGTGTTTTCATTGATGGCCCGCTGAAGCGCCTCGGTGTCATCCGTCACGCCGTCGCCCTTGGCGTCGTAGGGCGGCTTGGTGACATCAATGATGTTCGCAGTTTGCGGAAACGAATTTCCAGCGGTGGCCTGGCCGACGACCACGGCTAGGAGAATGCAGAGGGTCACGAAGAATGCGGGTTGTTTCATGCGC
>JBBSBC010000289.1:0-3116 GCA_038251595.1 Phycisphaerales bacterium
GCCCCTCGGCGCACCCGAGGTGGTGGTGGTCGTGGTCGATGCTTCTAACCTTTCACGAAATCTTATGTTGGTGGGCGAGGTGATGCGCCGGCGGCTACCGATGCTGGTGGTTATCAACATGGTCGATGTCGCGGCAAAGCGCGGCGTGTCGATTGATGCGCAGGCCCTGGGCGAGGCGCTGGGTTGCGACGCCGTTCCGACCAATGCCCGCAGTGGCGAAGGCGTGAACGCTGTTCGACTGGGCATCAAGGAAGCACGCATCGCAACGCCCGCGCTGGCCGTGCCGGGAAATGCCGATGAGCTGCGTGGCTGGTCGGAAGAGATGTTCAACCGCGGGGCACGCGCACCAAGCTCGTCCAAGTGCTGGAACTGCGGGTATCACCTCGAAGGCCTGACGACCGACACGCTCGGGCGCGGCACGTGCGCCGAGTGCGGCAAACTGGTGTTTGTCGAGACCCACGAATCAAACCACGCAAAGCGTGCTTCGAGAAAGGAAGAGATTCCCGAGACCACGAGCGATCGGTGGGATCGCGTGCTGTTGCACCCGGTGCTTGGCCTGGCCGTCTTTGCGACCGTGATGACGGGCCTCTTTTACTCGCTGTTTGTGATCGCCAAGTATCCGATGGATTGGATCGGCGCGATCTTTGAATGGGCAACAACCCTGGCCGAGGCGCACCTGCCCGAGGGTGTGCTGCGCGAGTTGCTGGCCAACGGGGTGATCGGCGGTGTGGGGGCGACGGTGGTCTTTCTACCCCAAATATGTTTGCTGTTCTTTCTTATATCACTGCTCGAAGACACCGGCTACCTGGCGCGGGGGGCGTTCCTGATGAACCGGGTGCTGCGCCCGTTTGGCCTGCCGGGGCACGCGTTCGTGCCACTCCTGAGTTCGCACGCCTGCGCCCTGCCGGGCATCATGGCCTGCCGCGCGATTCCGGACCCCAAGGAGCGTCTGGCAACGATCCTCGTTGCGCCATTCATGACCTGCTCAGCGCGATTGCCCGTGTACGTACTGTTGACAAGCCTGCTCTTTGCGGGAAGACCCGCAATGGCGGCGGTCGCCTTCGTCGGGTGCTATGTGCTCGGCATTCTGGCCGCAGTTTTCAGTGCGCTGATTGCGCGGCGAACGATCCTTCGCGGCAAGAGCCGACCGATGGCGATGGAGCTGCCCTGCTACAAACGACCGAGCGTGCGGACCGCGCTGTTGACCACGTTCGATCGTGCAAAGGTCTTTTTGCGGAGCGCGGGGACGAACATCTTGATGATCTGCGTGGTGCTTTGGTGGTTGGGGAGTTATCCGAAGGTGGAGCCAACGGCGGAGGTGATCCAACTGCGAAAAGCAGTTGCGAATGGGGCCTCTTCAATCGACGATACGCTCTCCGTCGAAGAGCTACTAACTGCTGCTAGGGCGCTATCGGATGCCGAAACGCCAACCGAAGTTACCGATGAGCGATACCTGCTGATGAACTTGAAGTCCTTCGCCGCTGAGGCCGACCGCATCGAAGCCCGCAACCAGGCGACGCACTCGTTCCTCGGGAGAATTGGCCGCACGATTCAACCCGTGTTCGAGCCACTGGGGTATGACTGGCAACTCTCGATCGGCGTGATGGCGAGCTTCGCGGCCCGCGAGGTGTTTGTCTCAACGATGTCGATCGTGGTGAGCGGGCAGGAAGATGAAGACAGCGACTCGCTGTTCCAGAGCCTCTCGAGCGCGACACGCGATGATGGCACCACACCGATCTTCACGCGCGCCACAAGCTGGTCGCTGCTGGTGTATTACGTGCTGGCCATGCAATGTCTGCCAACACTGGCCGTGACGGCGCGCGAGGCGGGCGGCAAGAAGTGGGCGTTGTTGCAGTTGGTGTGGATGTGCGGCATGGCGTATATCGCCGCCGCGATCATTTATTGGCTCGTGGCATAACAATCCGCATAACGAGCCGCGGACAAGGTGCGCGGAGTCGTTGCGAAGAACTGGAGGAGATTTCTCTGAGCTTCCCAACTCATGACCCTCAGTTCTGGATCGCCACCGCGATCTTCCTTTTCGCCGCAATGTGGTTGCTTCGAGGAGCTTTGCCCGTGCCATGGCTCAGCCGTCGGCGCGAGCGCAAGCGGACAGAGCGCAAGGTCGCGCTGACGGTTCACGGTCGCTCGTTGAAAAAATGAAAGGGAGGCACACGGCCACAAGCTATGAGCGACGTGCTTCCTCGACATCTTCAGCCCGCGTGGCCGTCGTCCCCGCTTCGCGCGATAGGTCGGGTTCTTCAACACGCTCGATCCTTCGTGCTGCGGGCCGCCGGTGCGCTGGCCATCCATTGCCATCATCCGGGTCGGGGAAGTAGCGGTCCTCGACGGCCTCGAGCACGATCAGCGTGAAGAGTGTGGCCACACTCAGGATGAGCGCGAGCGCGTAGAGACCAAGCCCGCAAGCCGATCCGAGGGCGGCGACAACCCATACGGCCGCAGCCGTGGTGATGCCGCGAACCGCTTTCTTGCTTTGCAAAACCGCGCCCGCGCCGACAAAGCCGATGCCCCCCATCAACCCTTGCAGAATGCGACTGATTTCCGCCTGGCCAGGTATCGGCGCGCCGGGTGGCAGCCTGTCTACGGCATCAACACCGATGCGGGCTATCGATTCATGGCCGATGAGCAGGAACCCGCAGCACCCGAGGCTGATGAGGATCATGGTGCGAAAGCCCGCGGGGCGATGCTTGCGTTCGCGTTCGATACCCACCAACGCTCCGCAGAGCACGGCTGCGCCGATGCGTGTGAAGATTTCAGCAGGGGTGAGAGGAGCCACAGAGACAAACAGACCACATTCCGAACGATTTGTCAAGATCGTGTAAAGCTACCGCTCGTTGTGGAAGACCACTTCGCACCAAGATTGTCCATCACTGGCGAGGCTTCAAAATCCTGAACACCCAACAAAGTACAACTGAAGGAATCTGAAGATGTCGCCCACACCGACTCCTCCCGAGCCATCGAGATCGGCGTACGGCGACCCACCGAAGTAGTCGGTCAGGAATGAAAAGAGGTCTTGGACGCTGCGTGTAAAGTCACCATTCCAATCGACCGTACACGGTTGAATCGTGAGCCTGACGAACGAGTCACCAAGCACCCCC
>JBBSBC010000290.1:0-3022 GCA_038251595.1 Phycisphaerales bacterium
CACAATGTCTTTCATGCTAAACTCTTTCTTTACGAGCGTCGGCGACATCGGCCAGCTCAACGAAAATGCGTGAGCCCGGAAGCAGATGTTGCTGATGCGGGGAAGGATAGCACAAAACTTTCAGAAAATCTTGAAAATTGGGAAACAGAGACCCGTCTCAAGCCCAAACAGGGATCGTTACTAGTGCCCTGACTTGAACAATAACGCAAGCGTTTGAAGCGAGGCGCGTATCGACTCAGGGGATCTCTGAACAACCCCACAAATCTTTCCCCAACAAAAAACCGTTCGCCGGGGCGTGCGTATCGGGGTGTGCCGGGCGATGATGCCCGTCTATCGGCTATGCCGGGGTGCGTGATTCATCTGCGACTGTGCTGAAATGACTGTTCAGACAAGCCCTGATTCGTCTGGGACACACTCGCCTTTTATCGATACAGCTCAACCGCCGTGCAAGCTTATGGCCGCGCCCGGGGCGGCGTGCCATAGCACCCGCCACTGTCGGCATGAACACACGAGTCGCTCTCTCCGGCCACTCAGAATGTACCCGATGGAGCAGGGTGCGCGGTGCGAAAGGGTCCGAGAATGCTCGAACGTGATCGCTCTCTCACAAAATTGACAATCCCAGAATCCGGCGTTCGTGGTTCGCCAACCGGCTGATCAGGTGTGTCCCCCGACTTCCGTCCATCCCGCGCAAACTCGACAGACAGATGCGTGGCCGGTCGATCATTCAGGAACGCGATAGACTTGCCGCCCGTCCGCACCGACCACTCTGGCCAACACCTTGCCGCACACATCCCTTCCGACATCTTCCGCCGCGCCGCCCTATGGCGAGATTGAGATCCTCATCCCCACGCTCAACGAGGCGGCGGTGATCAAGGAGACTGTCGAGAACGCGCTCACGGTCGGGCCGGTCTTCGTTCTCGACTCGATGAGCAAGGATGGCACCCAGGAGATCGCCCGGGCCGCCGGTGCCACCGTGGTTGAGCAGAAGTTCCTCGGCTATGCACGCCAGAAAAACTGGGGCCTCGACAACCTGCCGTGGAAGGGCAAGTGGGTCTTCATTCTCGATGCCGACGAGCGCATCACCCCCAAGCTCCGTGCCGATCTTTACCGCGTCATCAACGACCCCAACGCCGCCGAGGGCTACTTCGTCAACCGTGTCGTCCTCTTCATGGGCCGCGCCATCAGGCACGGCGGGCTGTATCCCTCGTGGAACCTCCGCTTCTTCCAACGCGGCAGGTGTCGCTACGAAGACCGCTCCGTTCACGAGCACATGGTCTGCGATGGACCCACCAGATACCTCCACGAAGAGATGCTCCACATTCGCGGCGAGAACGTCCACGAATGGGTCCGCAAGCACATCCGCTATGCCGATCTCGAATCGGATGAATGGGTCAAGCTCAAGTATGGTCAGCAGGCAGGCGCCAGCGCCGAACGGCTCTTCACGCGCACAATGAAGTATCGCCAGTACCTGCGTCGCGAAATCTGGCCGCGAACACCGCTCAAGCCGCTCCTGCGGTTTGTCTACATGTACTTCCTGCGCCTGGGCATTCTTGACGGCGCGGCCGGTTTCCACATGGCCACCATGATGACGGCCTACGAATACATGATCGAGCTGCTCTACCGTGACAAACTCTCGCGCGTAGAGGCGGGGTTGCTGCCGCGGCCTGGGGCGACGGCACAAACGACGAACCTATCGCCCCAAGGTTGAGTCGCGCGGCGGGCTCTCACGCCCTTACGGACGCGACCGCCGCACGCTGCGCATCGCGAGTGTCGGTGAAGCGCACGGAAACGTCTGGATTCGCTGGTTGGTTCCTATCAACTCATCAGAATGAGTGCAATGAATACGGACTTCGCCGATCAATCCTCAGACATGGGCAGCGGTCTTTAACATCATCGCCATTGCGTCAATCCCCAGCTTCATCGCCACGCGCCTGCCGTAGTCTTCATCGGCCCGGAAGAAGTGGCAGAGCTGGCGCAGTTGCACTTCACGCCGGGCCTGGCCAAGCACGCCCGCGATACGCGATGTCAGGCGATCGCGGTGGCCCTCATCAAACATGCGGTACAGATTGCCCGGCTGTGTAAAGTCATCGTGATCGACGGTCGAGTCGAATCGATCGACCACCGTCTGCCCGAGTTGCCACGCGGGGTCGGTGAACGAAGGCGCGGGTTGCGGCGTGCCGCTCACGCTGTTTGGCCAGTAGTTGGGGGCCGCGCCCGCCTCGCCGTGTGTGAGTGCGCCATCGCGGAGGTAGTTCATCACCGGGCAACGTGGCTTGTTGACGGGGATCTGGTGATGATTCACACCGAGGCGGTGCAGGTGTGTGTCTGCGTAGCTCATCAGCCGCGCTTGCAGCATCTTGTCCGGGCTGGGGCCAATGCCCGGCACCAGCGCGCTCGGCTTGAAGGCCGCCTGCTCGACTTCCGCAAAGTAGTTCTGCGGGTTGCGGTTCAACTCCATCACGCCGATCTCGATCAGCGGGTGTTCCTTGTGCGGCCAGACCTTCGTCAGATCAAACGGGTTCCACCGGAATGTGGCGGCCTGCAACTGCGTCATCATCTGGATCGAGACGCGCCACTTGGGGAAGTCGCCCTTCGCAATCGCCTCAAACAGGTCGCGCTGATGGCTCTCGCGATCACTGCCGATCTTCTGCGCCGACTCGTCGTCGGTCATGTTCTTGATGCCCTGCATCGATCGGAAGTGGAACTTGCACCACACGCGCTCGCCCGCAGAGTTGATCAGCGAGTAGGTGTGACTCCCGAATCCGTGCAGGTGACGATAGCTCGAGGGAATGCCGCGATCGGAGAAGAGGATCGTGACCTGGTGCAGAGATTCGGGGCAGAGCGACCAGAAGTCCCACTGCATGTCCATGTCGCGCAGGTTGGTCTGCGGATGGCGCTTCTGCGTGTGGATGAAGCTCTGAAACTTGTACGGATCGCGTACGAAGAAGACCGGCGTGTTGTTTCCAACAAGGTCCCAGTTCCCCTCCTCGGTATAAAACTTCACGGCAAAGCCGCGCACATC
>JBBSBC010000291.1:0-3010 GCA_038251595.1 Phycisphaerales bacterium
ACCGCGTTGTCGAGGTCCATCATCAGGTAGCCGATGTTCGGATCCGTCGACAACACCTGCGCGTGAATGTTGGCGTTGCGATCCGAGACGATGCGGTTGATGTCGCGGAGCACGCCGGGCACGTTGCGGTGGACGTTGAGCACGCGGTGCGAGCCGGGCACCTTCGGCATCTCGACGATGGGGAAGTTCACCGCGCCGGACGTGGAGCCTGCGTTGATGAAGCGCGTGAGCGCCGTCGCCACCTCGCGGCCGATCGCGGCCTGCGCCTCCGACGTGGAGCCGCCGACGTGCGGCGTGAGGATGACGTTGGCGAGGCCGCGAATCTCGGAGGTAAACGTCTCGCCCGCGACGGCAGGTTCGTTCGGGAAGACATCGAGCGCGGCACCGGCCAGCTTGCCCGATGTGAGCGCCTTGGCGAGCGCGGGGATATCGATCACACTTCCGCGCGCGTTGTTGATGAGGTAGGCACCATCACGCATTTTGTCGATCTGGCGCGGCCCGATCAATCGATCGGTCGACTTGGTCGCTGGTACGTGCAGCGTAACGACATCGCTCGCCCCGAGCAGCTCATCGAGCGTTCGTGTCGGGCGCGCGTTGCCCAGTGGCAGCACCGACATAACGTCAAAGTAAATCACGCGCATGCCCATCGCCTCGGCCAGCACCGAGACCTGCGAACCAATCCGGCCATACCCGACAATGCCGAGTGTGCGCCCGCGAACCTCGTGCGAGCCCGCGGCCGATTTATCCCATTGCCCACTGTGCATCTGCACGCTCTTGTCGAGCAATCGCCGGTGCAGGCCGACGATCTCGGCGACGGTCAGTTCCGCGACCGAGCGCGTGTTGCTGAAAGGTGAGTTAAAGACCGGCACACCCGCCTGGCACGCCGTGCGCACATCGACCTGATTGGTCCCGATGCAGAAGCATCCGATGCTCAACAGCCGCGGCGATGCCTTGAGCACATCGGCTCGCACCTGCGAGCCTGAGCGGATGCCCACGACGTGCGCATCCTTTATCGCCTCGATGAGTTCGGCACCGTCAAGGGCTTTCTTGTGGGCATCAACCTTGAATCCTTCGGCCGCGAGCATGTCGGCAGCGCGGGGGTGGATGTTCTCAAGGAGAACGACGCGGATTTTGTCCTTGGGATAACTGGTTTTCACGGGCGAGGGTATCCATTGGCCGGGCCGTGAACGCGAGGGTGATCCGTCAAACAAACAGTTTCAGAGCCGCACCACCCCGCCCACAATCAACCCGAGCAGCGTGATGGCGAAGACGATGCGGTACCAGCCAAAGGCTGTCAACCCGCGACGGTTCAGAAAGCCCACCAGCCACTTCACCGCGATGGCCGCGGAGAGCGCCGCAACAACCATGCCGATCACGATCGGCATGGTGCCGAGCAACTCGAACATGTTGGGGTGCAGCGAGCCCTCGGGCCCGCGTGAAAGCGACCAATTTTTGTAGAGCTTGTACACACACGCCGCGCCGAGCGTGGGCACGCCGAGCAGAAAGCTGAACTCCGCCGCGGCCGCGGGTCGCAGGCGGCAGAAGTAGCCACCGGTGATGGTCATCATCGAGCGGCTGGTGCCGGGGATCATGGCCACACATTGCAGAAGCCCGATGAAGAGGGCTTCGTGAGGGCGCAGGTCTTCGACGCCGCGCTCGCCCGAGGTTGGACGCGGGCGCGCCACGCCGCCAAGACGACGCTGGTCAATGACAATCATGTACACACCGCCAAGAAACAACGCGGCGACAACCGGCCCGGAAAAGAAGAGGTGCGCTTCGAGCCAGTCATCGAGTAACTTGCCGAAAATGGCCGCGGGGAGGAATGCGATGCCGAGGTTGACCAGCAGAAGGAAGCCCGCGTTATCCTTGCCGAGCAAGCCACGCAGCATCTGGACGAAGCGCGACCAGTACAAGCCGACCACGGCGAGAATCGCGCCGCCCTGCACAACGATGTTGAACGCGTTGATGGCGGGCTTGGTGGAAGGACCATCAAGCCCGAGCAAGCTCGACGTGATGATGAGGTGGCCGGTCGAAGAGACCGGCAGATATTCGGTGATGCCTTCAACAAGGCCAAGTATCGCGGCTTGGATGGGGGTCATGCGTGGTGAGGAACGAAGGTGAGCAGGGTTGCCGGGAATTGAAAGCGTGATGACCAGGTCGGGATCGACTTCCCAACCACGACGCGTATCGACCGAAGCCTCAACGCACCATCACTGCTTACGAACTCCCGCGATCATGGTGTTCCATGCCTCATCCTGCGGCTTGACCGCGCCCACCGGGCCGGTGAGCTTGATGAAGACCGTTCCCGTCGGACCTTCGACGATCGCGCCGCGAAAGGCGTAGTTGGGCTGATCCTTGGATGGTCCGCCCATGTTGCCGCCCTTGAGCGTCCCTTCCATCGCCACCGTCGTCACCTTCACACCGTTGATGGTCTGCTTTTTGAGTTCGGCAGGCGCGGGCTCACCCTGCGCATTGACGACCTGAGAGCGCCACCGCTCGATGTTGCTCGCCGCATCGCCACCTATGCCTGTTGAAAAAACCGCGACCGCTTCGCCATTCCCCGAATCGCCAGCAACCACGAGTTCCGCGGCCCGAAAGTTGTTTGAAGGGGCGCGGCTCTGCCAGGCCGCGGGCGGGCTCCATGCAAGCCCACTCACCGTCACACCCGTGGCCTCACCGGTGATCTCTTGAGCTGTGCCCAGCTCGGCGGCCTGCGCATTGGCGGCCTGCTTGGCCACATCTCTTCCCATCGCGGCCGATTTACCGAAGAGCGATGTCGGCGATTCGGCAAGCTTGTTGATCGGGTTTCCATTGCCCCCAGCACCCCCACCACCGCCCGTCGCCGAAGCCGGCGGTTTGGATGATGAGTCGTCACATCCCGCCGCGCCGATCGCAGCGACTGAAAGACAAGCGGCAACCACAAAATTCCGAACTTGCTTGGCGGTATCGTTCTTGTTCATGCTGGTAGTGTAGTGAGGGATCACGATCCCACCCACCCCAGCACCCCCCA
>JBBSBC010000292.1:0-2995 GCA_038251595.1 Phycisphaerales bacterium
AACAACCCCGACCCCGCGCCTTGCCCGGACTGCTGCTGCGTGCAGCTCGCCAGCAACGACTCGCCAGACCAGCCGAGTGGAACCCTGCTCGGCAATCACTGCTCCTTCAACCCGGATGGCCGCAGCGCGAGGGTGTGTCTGGTGAAGGTTGAGTTGCTCATGGATTCAAACCGCGATGGAACGATCGACACCCTTTCAACCTCTCCCGATCGACTCACCGGGTCTGATCGGGCGCGCTGGCAGTCTGGGACAGCATCGGACGGGGGAATCGGCGCGGTGATCATGTACAACTGTGACAAGGACAGTGCGCATGCCATTCCACGTGAAGTTGACGCAGACGACGCAACAATAAACGGCCCGAACGACTTGCAGGACCTTGCGCGTCTCAAGGTTCGGGTATCAGGCGTTCCGGCCGGATCGCGGGTTCAGGTCGTGAGCGGTCAGGCCGCGGCTCTTCGGCTCTTCGACGATTTGACAGATGGCGCGACCGGATCGGATCTTCCCGCCACGCTCGACATTGCCGACGGTCAATGGCACGAACTCGGGGTGGAAGGGAAAAGCTTCCCGGGAGTCGCGATCGGAGGAGCACTATGCCCGGAGCGGGTGACCATCTCGGCCATTGCGGTGGACAACACGGGTGGACGGATTGCCGGGTGCGGCATCGACCTTCGCGCCGCTCGCATCGCGCCGTGGTTGATGACAACGCACATCGACACGGTCACCACGGTGTATGTGAGTCATCATCCAAGTCACTCGAACAACCCGCTCCGCGGCACCGATGGTCTGCCGGTCGCGCCAGACTTTCATGCACGGGTCGCGGCGGCGGTCGCGGGGACCGGGGCAATCGTTCAAGTGATCAACTCCGGCGATCCCTGGCCGCAGGACCAGTTCGAGATCGGGTTCACCTCCATGCCGGGGAAGGTGCTCCCGGTGGCGATGAACTCGCCGCGGCGGCGAGAGCTGGTGCCGGTGCCACTGGACGCGTTTGTAGAGACCACACTCACCGGGCCGGGAATGGGCTTGCTGAAGTCATTGACAAACACACAGCATACGCAGAACAGCTTCGGCAACCTGGAGTGCCTGCCCGCTTATGGCGGAGCGACAGGGCGGAAGTTGGGGGAGGTGTATCACGGCGATCAGCTGTCCCCGCCCATTCCCGATTTTCTCCAGGCTCAGCCGCAGCAACCTTGGGACTTCAACACCTCGTGGCTGTCTGTGGAACATGTGGATGAGACCATGACGGTGCGGCCGACGGGGGACGGCAACTTCAACATCGTGCTGGCGTGTCCGCGAATCGCGATCGAGATTCTCCAGGCGCGCCCGGATGATGTGATCAAGAGATGGGCAATGGGGCCGCCAAACAACCCGGAAGTAACCGATCGCACGGCCTCACAGATTCTTGCGCAGCTGCTACTGAAAAACGAGGACTATCAGCGCGAGCTGGACCTGTTACGTACGGCCCTTCAAGGCCGCGGCTTCGTGGTGGAAGAGGTTCCGGTGCTATTCAATCAGGACGGGGTGGCGTTGCTGCCGGACATGGTCAACCTGCTGTGCGTCAACGGCAAGCTGATCGTGCCCAAGCCGTTCTATCAACCGTTCGAGGATGCCTTCCGCGAAGCGGTGGGGCTGGCGACGCCGGTGGAGTTCATCGACTGTCTCGAGCGGCATTGGGGTGTGGGGCAGGCGCATTGCGGCACCAACACTCGCCGGACACCGCGGCCGGAGTGGGAGCGGTGGTGGGAAATCGTCCCCTAACATTCATTGTCAGATCAAGGAGTAAGCGAACATGGTTTGCAAAGTTGTCATGATCGCGCTGGTGTGTGTGGTCGGTGGCGTCCGCACACACGGGGAGACGGTGGTGGAACAGCCCGGCAACCAGGGCAATGCAGGCGTTGAAAGCTTGGTAGAGCAACTGCTGTCGGAAGAGGGCGAGGCGTACCGGAAGCGAGTTGCCGAGTTCGCGGCTCTTCCGCCGGAAGTCCGCGCGAAGTCGCTGGCGGTGCTGGACGCTCGGCCAACACCGCTCGCCAAGGTAATCGCGGCCGCGCTGCGGTGCCGGGTTGAAAGCCCGGAGATGGTCGCGGCGTTTGAGTCTGCCATCGCCAAGGCACGTGCAACACCGTCCACGAATCATCCAGGCACTCCAGAGTTTGAAGTCCCGTTCAACAAGATGCCGCGCGAGGTATTCGATCAGTGGCTTGTCTCGGAGGCAGTGGCCAAGGGGTTGGACTCGGACCCTTACATGCTTCAGGCCCTCGCTCGCATGTTTCCCGCCTTTTACCCACGGGACAAACCCATAACGCGTGAGGATGCCGCGTGCGTGACGGCGATGCTGGCGGCGGCCGACAAACTTCACAAGTTTGGGCCAATCGTAGAATTATTTCTTCGCACTTTGGCGCGCGTGCCGGAGCAGCCGTGTGATGAGGCGTTCATGCAGTCATATCGGCGCTATCGGGAACGGGGAGCGAAAACGGAGTGGCATGCTCTGCAAGCTGTCATCGCACTTCAACATCTCGACACACCGCGGGCGCTCCCGATTGCCGAAGCGGTTCGTGCCTGGGAGCATGAGCGGATGAGCCAGCTTCCGATCTCGCCATGGAACGACGAGTCGGCGCTTGACGAGACCAGCTTGCTACTTCGAGAGCAATTGCGGCTGAGAAATACGAAGGGAGCATTCACAAATCATGCCCGGCTTGCGCAGATCAAACTGGAGATCGAAGAGACCCGAAGTCGGTGGGGTCGGAAGGGACTGTGGGAGACAATCGAGCGGGTGGTGAAAGAGCTGCGCGAGAAAGCCGAGGCTGTCCCACCGGTCGGGTCGACGCCGACCCCGGAGAAATAGCTGTCGCCTCGCCTTGACCCGCGTCGGGCGCGTACGGCGGTTGGGGCCGATGGGGCGGAGGGGGTGCATGACCGGTACTCACCTCAGTATGCCGGGCGTGATCTGGATGATGACCTGCTGGATGACGACTTCGAGCGGCGGAACGGGCTGGAC
>JBBSBC010000293.1:0-2925 GCA_038251595.1 Phycisphaerales bacterium
CATCCCTGTCTGGTTCTGGCGCAGGCCGGAGGTTCCGCTGGTCTCGGTCGAACTGCTGATCGATCATGGCGGGCCGATCTGCCCCGCCGATCAGGCCGGCCTCACCTTCCTCGCGGCCAAAATGCTGGGCGAGGGCGCGGGCGATCGCGATGCGGTTGCGTTTGGGGATGCGGTGCAAGCTCTCGGCGCAACCTTCGCCGCGCGTGCCGATCGTCACACCTTCGCGCTCGATATGTCGGTGCTCGCTCGCAACGTTGACAAAGCCGTGGGCCTGCTCGCCGATGCGGCCCTTCGTCCGCGTCTCACCGCGCCAGACTTCGAGCGCGTCAAGCGGCTGCACCTGGAAGAACTTCAGCAGGATCTCAACGATCCATCTTCAGTCGGCGGGCGTGTGGCTTCGCGTCGCCTGTTCGGTGATGGCCATCCGTATGCAATGCCCATTGATGGCTTCGTCTCAACAGTGCAGAGTCTTTCACTCGATCAGGTCAAAGCACTCTCCGCCGCGGCCATGACGCCCGCTCACGCCACGATTCTTGTGAGCGGCGACCTCACGGCAGAGCAGGCTCGGGCTGTGCTTGATGCCGCGCTTGGTGATTGGAAGGCCGCGCCGGGGTTTGAACCGATCAAGCCACTGGCAACTCCGGCAATAGCAGATGTATCGTCATCAGGTCTGCGCGTCTACGTGGTCGATCGTCCCGGCGCGGTGCAGACCGTCATCCGGTTCGCCGCGCCCGCACCCCGATTGGCTGATCCCTCACGCCCGAAGCTGCGCGTGCTCAACACGCTGCTCGGCGGTTCGTTCACCAGCCGCCTCAACCAGAACCTGCGCGAGGCTCATGGCTACACCTACGGCGCAGGTTCACGATTTAACATGCTTCCCGCGGCGGGGTTCTTCATCGCCTCATCAAACGTCAAGGCCGATGTCACGGGCGCTGCGCTTGGCGAGTTTCTCAACGAGTTTGCGCGCATTCGCGGCGGGCCACTTGGGGCAACGTTTGTTGCCGCGCCCAATGGTGATATCTCCGATCAGGAGATCATCAAGGCTGTCCAGACGCTCCGCACCGAGACGATCCAATCATTCTCAGGTCACGCCGGACCCATGCAGGCGACCGCGGCCCTGCTTCCGGCGGGCCTGTCCTTCGAGACGATCGCCGCCGACCTGAGCGCGGTTCAATCCATCACTGCCGCAGATCTCAACGCCATGACGTATGCGGCACTTCCGCTCGAACGCGCGGTGCTGGTGCTCGTGGGTGAGAAGGCGCTGATTCTTGAACAGATCAAGGCTCTGAAACTCCCCGCGCCAATCACCCTCACAGCCGAGGGCGGTGCGATCAAATGATGCTCAGGGCAAAGAGGCCCGCAGGTCAAGTCCCATGCAGTTTGGGAAAGCCATCATGACGAAGCGCAGAGTCGGCCGCATTCTGCTTCGGATGAGCACGGTCGCGAACCACAATCACTCGCGCGCTTTCGGGTGCCGCATCGGCACCTGCTGGCCGACCTTGGTCAGGGAGCGTGGAGAGATCGGCCGCAACTGCGGCCACAACACGATCATTCTCCGAACGGTCAGCCGCCTCCAACCGTTGTGCGAGTGTAAACATATTCGAATTGTCCTATAAAAACCACGATTCCAATGCTTGGTCAGTTCTCAGAACGCTCTACAACCATCATGCCGCGATAAAGTGAACCCACGATGAGCGGTCGGTGAGCGCGAGTCGGTGGTGAGGTTCAGCCTTTGGCGGAACTGCGCGAGCGTCTGGCCTTGACCGTTCAGACGCTTCGCATCACGCAGCTTCTTGATAGGCCCGTGCGGCTTCCGCTGAATCTTTGAGATGCGTCCCGATTGAAGGGCAGAGGCCAAGTCAAGGCGGGCACGCGACCCACACAGCTCTTACGACGCGCTCAGGGCCGTGGGATTGTGGCACGGGTTGGAGGGTCGGGAAGTTCCACCCGCCCCGATGTGTCCCAAACAAATCACAGTTTGTCGAACAACCATTTTCAGCACGATCGCACAGGAATCACGTACCCCGAAGCAGCCACACTCAAAGCTGCGCGGCCATGCCGTCCGCCGTCGATTGTTCAAATGATGCACGCTTCATATTTTCACTGGCGGAGGAGTTCAAGTAGTGCCACCTGCCTCGTTGGCCCGAATGGATCGATTGATTCGGGCGATCTGATCGGTTTTTGATAGCTCCTCCCGCATTGCTATTTTTGCGCTAATCTCAGATGCAGACCGAGAAAAGGCCTTGCCTAGCCGAATCTCAGATTATTTTATTCATCTGAGAGTAGAGTTTGAGGCCAAGGCCACCCCTCCATCCATGACGTGATGGTACCGCCCAGTTGCGGTGCATTGTTTCCTGCCTCCAGTGTGTTTTGGAGAGATTGAGGGAGAGACCGATGATTCAGAAGTTGTTCGCTCGCGCGGCCATCGCCGCCACTATCGTGTCGTCGCTTACGACGTTGGCCAGCGCAGCAGACCTCCAGCCCGGTCTGTACCGTCTAAACAATCACCCCGATGGCAACTCCAACCCGCCGCCATATGGTGCGCGGTTTGACGAGCTGTACAACGCCACAGGGGACCACGACATTTTCACGTTGGACTTTGACGACCTGAACTCGTCGGTGTTCCTGACCATCAACGCTGCCCAAACCGAGATCCGCATTTTCGGGCAGGCGCTCGGCGGTCGCGATATCGGAAGCGTTCACGCCAACGACATCTACTTCGGTGTGTACACGTTCGATTTCGTCTACAACCTGGGCGTCAGCACGATTCCCAACGATGACGATCTTCGCGTGATCAACCCCGACCACCGCAACTTCGGCTTCATCACCGCCCCTAATGGTCTGGGCACAACGATGCTGACCGATCAATCCGATGGCAACGACGTGTTTCATCTGGGCGATGAGGACGACATTGCCTCCGCCACC
>JBBSBC010000294.1:0-2895 GCA_038251595.1 Phycisphaerales bacterium
CGGGTGGTGTCAAATCCGCAAAGGATCTTGAGGCACTCAAGAAATACATGGGAGAGATTCGACCGGAAGGGGACTTTGAGATCGATGTTGAGCTGATCAGTCCCTGACATTCCGAACTCACGCATCCGATCATGGAAACCTGCCGCGATGACTGGGATGGTCCGGGTACGATGATTGACCATGTCATCCGAGTCCACAGTTGAGTCACGCGGCACATCGCTCCTCTCCGAACTTCGTTTCCGAGGTTTGTTTCACCAATGCACGCACGAGGAGACGCTGGGCACGCACCTCGCGGCGGGTGAGCCAAGCCTTCGCCGCGCGTATGTCGGGTATGACCCGACGGCCGACTCACTGACGATTGGCAACCTGGTCACGATCATGCTGCTCAGGCATTGGCAGGATGCCGGCCACACGCCGGTTGTCCTCATGGGCGGCGGTACCGGGCTTATTGGTGATCCATCTGGCAAGACCGCCGAACGGACCCTTCGAACCCGCGCGGAAGTCGATGCCAACGTGCGCAGCCAGATGCGGATCTTCGGGCGGCTTCTCGATTTCTCAGAGTCGCGCCCCAACCGCGCGATCCTCGTCAACAACATCGACTGGCTCGCCAAGCTCAGCTACCTCGATGCGCTCCGCGACATAGGCAAGCACTTTTCGGTCAACATGATGATCCAGAAAGACTCGGTGCGCGATCGGCTGAACAACCGCGACCAGGGGATCAGCTACACCGAGTTCAGCTACATGATTCTGCAGGCCTACGACTTCCTTCACCTGCACCGCGCCATGGGTGTGACCATGCAGATGGGTGGGAGCGACCAGTGGGGAAACATGGTCGGCGGGTGCGACCTGATCCGCAGAAGTGCGGGCACATCGGGCCATTCTTCTGCTGAAAGCACATCACAAGTTGATTCCCGACTCGGAGAGTCGGGCCACCATGAGGCCTTCGCCCTCACCTGCCCACTCGTCACCAAGGCCGATGGGGGCAAGTTTGGCAAGACCGAATCGGGCGCGGTCTGGCTGACCGCTGAGCGCACTTCGCCTTACCAGTTCTACCAGTTCTGGCTCAACACGGCGGATGCGGATGTATCGAGGTTCCTGCGCATCTTCACGGTCATGCCGCACGTCGAGATCGAGCGGCTCGAAGCCCAGCACACGGCCGACCCAGGCAAGCGCGAGGCCCACCGAGCACTCGCGCGGCACATCACCGAACTGTTGCACGGGGCCGATGAAGCGGACAAGGCCGAGCAGGCGACCCGCGCCCTCTTTGGCAAATCGAGCGGCGGAGGCGACGGGCCATTCGTGCTTCCACCCGATCTGATCGCCTCGGCACCGAGTTCGGATCATGATCGCGCGCTGCTTGATGGTCCGGGCATGGCCCTGCTCGATCTGCTCCCCCAGACCACGCTGGCCAAGAGCAAATCCGAAGCCCGCACCTTGCTGGCGCAAAACTCGATCTCGGTCAATGGCCATGTCGCCGCGGCGGATGCAAGGGTCTCGGCCGCATCGTTGATTGATGGAGGCTTGATCGCATTACGTAAGGGTAAAAAGAACTGGCACCTGACCAAGTGGGCTTGACCCTTATAAACGATGGCCACCCGACGCATCCGGCCTCCTGACTCTCCACAATCCCTCCTCACTCCGCACACCAACTCGACAGGCCCGCCGATTTGTGGCATACTCATGGTGACGACGCGAGCTTTGCCGTACGGGTCATGCCGGTTGGCGCTCAGAACTTCAAGCTCGCTGTGTTGCTCGCGCCGCCTGTTCTTCGCCCGCTGTTGCGGGCCTGTGCGCTGATCGTCCTGGCACTCCTCCCCTTTCCCGTTCACACGGATGGAGGCCCTATGTCAAGCGTCGCACACATTCTCACGGCCAAAGGCACCAAGGTGCTGACGGTCTCGCCTGATGCCTCGGTCCTTGAGGCCGCCCAGGTGATGAACACGCATCGAATCGGTTCGCTGGCGGTTGTTGATGATGCGCAGAACCTCGTCGGGATGTTCACCGAGCGCGACATCCTCACCCGCGTGGTCGCGGCGGAGCGCTCGCCCTCGGGCACGCGCGTGCGCGAAGTGATGACCGAGCGCCTGCTCACCTGCACACCTCAGACCAACCTCGATCAACTGCGCCACACGATGCGCAGCGAACGCATCCGCCACATTCCCGTGATCGATGAGGGCAGGCTGGCGGGCATGGTCTCGCTGGGTGACCTCAACACGGCGGAAGTGAAGGTGCTCTGCCAGACGATCGAGTATCTGGAACAGTATTCGGTGAGGGTGTGAGGGGGCGGGCGTGAGGGCCGGGTGTAAGGTGAAGGCCGGCGCAAGGCACCATTCGACCAATGGCTCATGCTACGTGGTTCGAGCCATGCGGAGGATGGTTCCGGGCGACTCGGGCTCGGCCGTGCGTGCGCTGAGCAGGGCCGCGCCCGCCACGCTCAAGACGCGCGCATAGTCGATCGGTTGATCCTGCCGGCCCGCGGTGTGCGGATCGAGCAGCGCGTTCAGTTGATGGGCAAAGAGCGATGCCGCGGCAGACTCGTCGTTGGTGTGTGCTTGCAGCAGTTCGGCTGATCGATCGACGATCTTGCCATCGGCGCTCACGAACTCAAAGCCGCGGTCATGCACGCGGAGCCGCCCGCCGTCGCCGATCATCGTCAACGTGCGCGACCAACGCCCGGAACCGACATGACTGTCGGCCGCGAGCAGTGTGGCGGCCCGGCCATCGGCATACCTCATGCTGGCCGCGATGGCCCCTTGCAAACCGCGCAGAGAATCGTCGGGAACCGGGTGAACCACCTTGCCGCGCCCCGGCCAGACGTACGAGGCATCCACCGAATCAGGCTCACCAAGAAGCGAGGTGATCGCCTCAACCGCATCAAAGACGCGTGAACCAACC
>JBBSBC010000295.1:0-2865 GCA_038251595.1 Phycisphaerales bacterium
GCCCGGGTCAGCCGCGACACAGCGGGTGATGCTCAGGGGCGATGCGAAGGTGAGCATCGGCGATCACCACTTCACCGCCGCGCAGGCGGTGATCTGGATCGAGCAGTTGCCCGATGCGGCCGATGCCCGGCTGGTTAGCGAGGTCGCTCCCGGCGGCGAAGGCAGCACACGCACGCGGCAGATCGCCGTCTACTTCGACCGCGTCTCGGACCCCGGCGGCGATGTCGCTTCCGGCGGGTTCTCACAGGCGGGCGATCGACTGCTGGTCACGGGGCTGGTGCGCGGCGAGCTGGCGTTGAAGTTTGATTCGCTCACGCGCGGCAAGCCCGATGCGGCGGCACGCGATGCGATGGTGATGGATCGCGATCTGAACGCGGATGGTGCCGCGTTCGTAACCGAATCGGAGACGCGACTGGCGCGGCACATGCGCAAGCTGCTTGGCGTCCCCGATGAATCGCGTGAAGACCGGCCCGAACTCGCGTCCGTGCGGCGCGACCCCGGTGCCTACAGCCCTTTGCGCCCCATCCGGCCGGGTCTCTCGCGCCCCTACGAACCCAACTCGCCGATCACGCGAGCCGCCGAGAGCCCCGGGCCGGACGCGCCAAGCCCGACGCCCCTGCCACCGGTTGAGAAACTCGAACCGATCTTCGCGAAGGATGGGGTCATCTCGCTGGCGGTGAACGGCGACCGGATGATCGGCACCGGAGTGGAAGAGGATGAAGTTGCCTCACCGATCAAGTTCATTCGTGGAACCAAAGATGGCGATGAGAGCGTGCTGATGCTCGCGGGCGGGGTGGTGGTGCAATACACAAGCACGCGCGGCAGGTCGAGCATCGAGATCACGGCGACGCGCGCAGTGGTCTTTCTCAAAAACTCGGCCGATGCCGCGGGCGGCATGAGCTTCAGCGCCGATGCGGTGAAGGGCATCTACCTCGAAGGCGATGTGGTGGCCGTGAGCGGGACGTACACCCTGCGCGGGCCGCGCATCTTTTACGATGTTGAGAACCAGCAGGCGGTGATGCCCGATGCGGTCTTCTGGACGTATGACGCTGAGCGGGGCCTGCCGCTGTATGTGCGGGCGCGGAGCATCCGGCAACTGGCGGACAAGCAGTGGCAGGCCGAGGGTGCGCGGCTTGCGACAACGAGCTTTACCGACCCGGTCTTCTCGATCGGTGCACGGAGCGTGACGATCACGCAGCGGAACGCGGATCGGGGATCGGCGGCGAGGCGTGCCAGGCGCGTCGAGAGCGGTGATGAGGGCATTGGCTTTGCGACCGGCGAGCGCTCCGAGGCGGCAACATATATTGATGCACGCGGCGTCGCGCTGCGTGCGGGCGGGGTTCCGTTCTTCCCGCTGCCACGAATCAAGGGCGAGCTCGACAACATCCCGCTTAAGGATCTGCGCTTTGAGAGTTCATCAAACTCGGGCGCGGCCATCAAGACGGCGTGGGACATTTTCGGTGCGACCGGGCTGACACCGTCCGAAGGGTTCAAGAGCAACCTGCTGGCCGATTGGTACTTTGATCGCGGGCCGGGTGTGGGCAACCGTTCGACGTGGGACCGGGCCGAAGGCAAGGGAAGCCTCTTTGCGTACAGCGTGCCGACCGACTGGGGGCGCGATGTGCTGGCGAGCGGCCTGAAGAAGACAAGGAAGTCGGGTGGTGAGTTCCGCGGCGCGCTGCTCGCCGAGAACACGACGCGGCTCGACGAGCGGTGGACGCTGCAACTGGAAATCGGAACGATCAGCGATGAGAACTTCATCGATGCTTATTTCCGCAAGCTGGCCGAGGAAGGGCGCGAGATCACCAACGCGGCCTATCTGAAGCGCGCGGATGAATCAAGTGTTTTCAGCGTCCTCGTGAAGGGTACGATCGACGACTTCACGCCGAACCAGTATCTGCTGCAGAGCCAGGGATACACCGTCGACAAGCTGCCCGAAGTTTCATACTTCCGGGCCGCCGACGACCTTCTGGCGCAGTCGGCCCCGGGCCTGCTCACCTGGTCGAGCGAGTATCGCCTGAGCAACATGCGGCTCAGGTTCACGGATCCGACACTTGCTGAACTCGGGTTTGACACGGCCAACCGCGCGCAGGGGGCGTTCGGTGTCAACAACCCGAACCTCTCACCGGCCGATGTGCTCCGTGCGCGGGGCTATACCGATGATGATGTTCTGCGTGCCGACACGCGCCAGGAAGTTGATGCGACATTCGCATATGGACCCGTGAAGCTCAACCCGTTCATCACCGGTCGCGTAACGGCCTATGACCAGAAGTTCGAGAGCTACAACGGCGCGAGTGTTGATGAGCAATACCGGTATATTTACTCTACCGGTGTGCGGACCAGCACGCAGCTCACACGCATCAACAACGAGATCGACAGCGCGCTGCTCGACCTGCACCGCACACGGCACATTGTCGAGCCCAACATGACGGTCTGGTACGCGGGCACCAACGTCGATCAATCCAAACTTCCGGTCTACGACGATCAGGTCGAATCGCTCGCGAGCGGCGCATCGATCAAGCTCGGGCTCGACCAGACGTGGCAAACGCAACGCGGCGGCCCCGGCCGGTGGCGGAGTGTTGACTTCTTGAAAGTGAACGGCGCGATCGTGCAATCCAGCGGCGATGCGGACAAGGAATCGCCGCTCGGGCGCTTCTTCGATTACCGCCCCGAATACTCCCAGCTCGGCGAGTTTGCCACCGCCGATGTCGCGTGGCAGATGACCGATGTTGTCGGCCTCACCGCGGACACGATCTACGACCTCGATCTCGGTCAGCCCGCAAGAACCAGCGCGGGCGGCGTGATCCAGCACTCGCCCGATTTCTCCTCGTACGCGGAAGTGCGCTACATCAACGTACTCGACGC
>JBBSBC010000296.1:0-2826 GCA_038251595.1 Phycisphaerales bacterium
CCGGCCGCTCCTCTGCGAGGCCGATCACCACCGCCGTCCAATTCGCCGCGGCCCGCTCGGCGACGAGCCGCAGCGCAGCTTCACACTCCCGTGCAAGCTCGTGGCTCGGGTCGAGCTCGTAGCCGCAGAGGAAGAGCTCGGGGAAGACCACCAGGTCTGCGCCGAGATCGCGAGCCTGCGCGGCGAACTTCTCGATGAGCGCGGCGTTGGCGTCAAGGTCGCCGATGGTCGGGTTGGCTTGAACAAGGGCGAGTCGCATGACTCATGGTAACTGAGCGGGCGTGGCCGGGCTGAGCGCGGTGGAAGGGGTGCGTCGGAGCCGCCAAGGCTTGATCCACGCCGCGCCGAGGAGCGCGGCGGGCAGGGTCACAACCGCCTCGGCCGCGCTGACCAGCAGAACAGCAACGAAGAACTGATCAGGATCGACACCAGAGAGGAGCTGGCCGAGGAGCCCGCCGGTGAAGGCCTCGCGCACGCCGACGGTGCCCGAGGGCGCGGCGATGCCGATGAGGAAGAATGAGCAGCCGGCAATGACGGCCTTGTCGGTGGGAAGATCAAAGCCCAGGATGCTGGCGGCGACGAGGAAGCGGGCGGTGTGTACGGCCGAATCAAGCAGGCGGAGCACCACGCAGGTGATGACGGCGCGCGGATCGGCCAGCATGCGCAGACCTTCGTGGATGCGCGGCAGCAACGCGCGGAGGGGCAGCTTGTTCCATGTTCGCTCGAACCACGCCCATCCGGGACCAGCGTGCAGAAGGCGCGCCATGACCACCGTGGCAACAGTCGCGCCGATCACGCCCCCAAGCGATGCGGCCCACCAGCCCGCATCAGCGCGCCCGCGCACCCACGCAAAGGCCAGCGGGGGCAGCACACCGATGGCCATCGACGCGGCGATGGCCCCGAACCACGCGGCGATGGTGAACAGCGCGAGGCCATCTCGACGGTTGTGAACCAGCACGCGGAAGAGCATGCTGAGCTTGAACGGAAGATACGCGAGCAGCGAGGCGACAGCGTTGACCGACTGGATATCGGCGGCGCGCAGCCGAGCGATGGGCCGAATGGCGAACTGAAAGATCGCGCCATTCAGCACCATGGTGGCGAGTGAAAGCGCCAGGAGCATCGCGACCGATTCGGCCGGTGCTTCGCGCAGGCGTGACCACTGCTTGAGATTCTCGGGCTTGGCCGCGGCGTAAATGCACCAGGCCAGCAGCGTCAGCCCGAGCATGAAGCCGAGGATCTGCACGCCCGTGCGCATACGGGCGGCGCGGATCGGTGGATGGTGGGCGGGAGTGGGGAGCGTGTCGCCCTCGGTCATTGAAGGGTCTCCGCTCTCGGTGGTGGCACGATGCGGAAGAGTTCGTGCTGCACAGCGCGCGGCGATCGCCCGTTCGGACCACCAAGCTCCCACTGTCGTACCGATACAAGTCCGGCCCGCGGGTCACCAAGCCAACGCCTGACCCGCGCGGTCGTAACATCGGCATCGAAGTAGTGATCGGTATCGATCAGGCGCGCAAGCTCGGGGTAGTTGACGAGCACGGTGTCGATGCCGCGATCAAGCAGGGAGCGCGACCACGCGCCGGGATCATCGGGCGCAGCGCGGATGGAATCGCCGAGTGGTGAGGCATCCCACGTGGTGTGGTAGATGATCCGGCGAGAGGGCTCGGAGTCCGGTGCATCCGGTTGTTGGCCCAATGCGCCGAGCATGTACAGCGGCGCGGCATCGCCAAGAAGATATGTTGCACCGTGATCGCTCGGAAGCGTATCGGTGGTGATGACCCGTGCGCGCTCGTCGATGGCCAGATGTTCGAGGTTGAGATAGACCGTTGGTGTTGACGTCTGTTTGAAAAAGACATCACGTTCATTTGGCGATGCGGTGCCCAGGCTGGACTCATACACCGCGCCGGTCAACCCGCCCACGCCCGCCACCAGCAGGCGGTTTGGCAGACCGCCCGCCTGCTGCATGAAGTTCAATGTACCCCACCCAGTGAGCGAGATGGGCACGAGCATCAGCACGGCGGCGGCCACGCCCGGCAACACGGGTGCGCCACTTCGATCAACGCCCAAGTCGGCCCGCCTTCGGCTGATCCACAGCAGCACCCCCCCGACACCCAAGCCGAACAACACACTGGCCGGAACGATCAGCGGCACAAGGAAGCGAGATTGAATGTGGGTCAGGAACAACCATGCCACCAACTGAATCAGCACGCCGATCAGCAGCACGACGCCAACCCGCCGCGTGCCCCTCCACACCAGCGTGATGGCCAGACCCACAACACCCAGCCAAGGCGCGATCGCCCATTGCTGATGACCAAAGCCGCGCACAGCCACGAGCATCTTCAACCGATCGACCACCGAACCATCAAAGAAGTGTGCCCGTGTGTAGCGAGCCACCTGCTCCGCCGACCACGGACCGTGGCCGAAGAGCGATGTGGCAAACGGAAAGACCGGGTTGCCTCCCCATCCTCCAGTGGCCATTGCGTTGCGGATCAGCCACGGGGTCATCGCCACGATACCCATGATCGATCCCACCAACGCGGCGGGCATCCATCGACCACGGGGCATGTTCCACAGCAACGCCAACCCCGCCAGCGGCGCGGCCATAAAGAGCGCCGTTGGCTTCGCGCTGCAAGCAATCCCCATCATCCACCCGACCATCATCGCGCGGTGGTGCGGCTTGATCTGCCCGTCAAACGCCGCCAGCAGCGATGCGGCCAGCATCGCGACGACCGCAAGGTCGTTGTACGCGAGTGAGCCGACGACGATCATCCAGGGTGTGCCCAGAAACATTGTTCCCGCCGCGAGGCCCGACCAACGAGCGATCGCCGC
>JBBSBC010000297.1:0-2824 GCA_038251595.1 Phycisphaerales bacterium
ACAATCGGCCTCAACGCGCAGCTTTTGCAGGAAGCGATTCAGGAACAGGAACTGCCGGAGGATGAGCGGACGAGGTTGCTCACGCGCGCCAAGAGCCTTCGACGCGAGACCGATCGACTGGCGGGAATTCTCAGCGACTTTCTGGAGTATGCCGGGGAGATCAGGCTCGAGCGCGAGCCCGCGGAACTGAACGCCGTGCTCTCGGAACTGGCTGATTTCTTTCTGCCTGAGGCAGAGCGGCATGGCGTTCGACTTCGGATCGAAGCCGCGGGCGCGCCGGTTGAGGCGGAGATCGATGTGAAACGGGTGAAGCAGGCGTTGCTCAACCTCATGTTGAACGCGACGCAGGCGATGCACGCCCGCCTTCGAGAGTCGGGATCTGCGTCTGGCTTGGGCGGGAGGATTGTAGGAACGGGTGCGGCGGGTGACCTGATTTTGCGGGCTGAACTCGGACGAGACCCGGATGGTCGCAGAGTTGCGCGGATGCACGTCATCGATACCGGGCCGGGGATAGCTCCTGAGACGTTGGCGCGGATCTTCAATCCGTACTTCACCACGCGGGCGGGGGGCAGTGGGCTTGGGCTGCCAACATCAAGGCGGCTCATCGAGGAGCACGGTGGACGGATCGATGTCCATTCTGAACTTGACCGAGGGTCGGACTTTGCGGTGGTGATTCCCCTGGAACCGCCCGCGGGTCGATGAGTGTGCGACGGTGATGGGAATCGGAGCTTCTGCTGGACGTCGATTGGCGGATCGGTTTCAGGCGTCTTACCATTCGTTCTTGGGCGGAACAGACCCTACCCCGACCGAACTCAGCCGAAAGTAATTGCTCGCCATGATGAAGCCCGCATTCAGCACCGTTGCCTGTCCGGAGTGGACGCTTGCCCAAGTGGCTGAGCGTGCCCAATCGTTGGGGTTTGAAGCGGTTGAACTTCGAACATTCGGCGACCAATCCGCGATGTTCGCATGTGATCCGGCACTGACAAGCGGCGAGAAGGTGCGCAGGATTGTTGGCGAGCGCGGGGTGGAGATTCTGAGCCTTGCCACCAGCACCGGGTTTGAAGAGCCGGTGCGGCCGCCGGTGATCGGCTACGCGATCAGTGATACCGAGCGCACCGTGCGGGCTGCGCAGCGGGCGATCGATCTTGCGGTGGCGATCGAGTGCCCGTATGTTCGGGTCTTCGGCTTTGATGTTCCGGCACGAGAGGGCCGCGCTTCGGCGATGGGCCGAATGGTCAAGCGGCTCACGATGGTTGCCGATCACGCGCACAACATGGGTATTCGGATCGTGATTGAAAATGGTGGGGCCTTCGGGCGCGCGACCGAAGTCATGCAACTGGTCAAGGCGTGTCAAAGCCCGCTGATCGGTGTCTGCTACAACCTTGCGACGGGGTTCGCGGCGGGTGATTCGCCGCAGGAGGCGATTCAAACGATCGGGGATCGGTTGTGGGTTGGCAGAATCAAGGATCTGAAAGATCGCCGCCCGTGCGAACTGGGTATGGGTGATGTGCCGTGCGAGGTCTTTGTGCGTGCGCTCATGGCGCGGGAGTTTGAAGGCCCATTGGTGTATGAGTGGGACCGCGCATGGATTCCGGAACTCGCACCGGCTGAGCAGGTGTTGGGTGGCGCGGCGGCGAAGATATGGTCTTGGCTCGGGTCGAAGACCGGCGCGCAGTCCGCCGCGAAGGCGATGCCGATGCCCACGGTTACAGGTCGGCGGAAGTGAGGCAAAGCTTTGAGCGGCGCTGAGCCCACACCGGGCGAACCTGCTGCCCATGAGTTCGCGTCGGAAGTGATACGGGCCTGTCGATCACTCGGCTTTGCGAGCGCGGGTATCACCGATGCGCGCGGCGCGACTCGTGCCGATTTCCTTGCTGACTGGCTGAAAGCTGGTCGTCATGGGCAGATGGACTGGATGGAAGAACACGCGGCGGCGCGGGCGGACATTCGTCGCCTGCTGCCTAATGCAAAGTCGGTGGTGATGGTCAGCGATCGGTACGCGAGCGCATCGACATCAGGCGTGAGCCGTGAGGTTGCGCCGGGTCGCGGCAGGGTTGCCAAGTACGCGCTCGGGCGCGATTACCATGAGGTGGTCAAACGTCGCTTGCAGTCATTGGCTGACCGCCTGCGGGCGCGGTTCAAGAGCGAAGAGTTCCGAGTGTTTGTCGATACCGCGCCGGTGTTGGAGCGCGAGCACGCGGCCCGCGCGGGACTCGGGTTTATTGGCAAGCACACACTGCTTATCGATCCTGAAGCTGGAAGCTATGTCCTGCTCGGGGGGCTTGTGACAAGCCTTGCGCTGACACCCACCGTCACCAGAAGCGCTTCGGGAAGCATCGATCCGGAGAGCCACTGCGGAACGTGTACCAAGTGCATCGATGCGTGCCCGACGGGAGCGATTGCTCCGTATGAAATGGATGCGACCAGGTGCATCTCATACCTGACCATCGAGCATGAAGGGCCGATCGATGTACGATTTCGGCGCGCCATGGGTGATTGGGTTTTCGGGTGCGACATCTGTCAGGATGTCTGCCCGTTCAATCACGCGCACATTGGTCGCGGTGAGAGTGTGGTGAACACGGCTTATCGCGCACGGGCCGGGCTTGAGGATGGCACGCTTGATCTGATTGAAGTTCTTGGCTGGACCGCAGAGCAGCGGCAGACTCAGCTGACGGTGAGCGCGGGCAAGCGTGCGAGCCTGGAGATGATGCGGCGGAACGCGGCGATTGCGGCGGGAAATGCGATTGTGACGCATGACCTGCCCGCGTTGAAAGAGCGGTTGGTTGAGATTTCAGATGATGAGGGGGAAGATGCGGCCATGCGG
>JBBSBC010000298.1:0-2803 GCA_038251595.1 Phycisphaerales bacterium
CTTGCCACCATGCCCACCACGTTCATAACGCCCATGCGTGAGCCGGTGGTGGTGTCTCTCTCGATCTGAGTGATTCATCAGCAACGCCGGCTCTCGCCGGCGTTCGTCGTTTTTCCGGTGGCCACCCTTCCAGTAACCATTCCATGATTCGAGGCTCCGAATGAACAGTGCCCCCGATGAGACGCTCCACCTCGCCATTCCGAAGGGCCGGATGTTTGATGGCGTGGTCAAGCTGCTGAGCGATGCCGGCATCCGCATCGCGGCGGGTTCGCGTGGCTATCGACCGCAGGTTTCCGTGCCGGGGTTTGAGGCCAAGATCCTGAAGCCACAGAACATCATCGAGATGCTGCACTCGGGGACGCGCGATGTCGGGTTTGCAGGCGCAGATTGGGTGGCCGAGCTTCAGGCGGACCTCGTTCCGATCGTTGACACCGGCTTGGATCAGGTGCGGCTTGTCGCGGCCGCGCCTGCCCAAGTGCTCGAAGGGGGTCGTTTGCCGAGGCGTGCATTGGTCGTCGCGGGCGAGTATCAGCACCTCACTACGCGGTGGATCGACGCCCGCGGAGTTGCCGGCGATCGATTCGTGAGGTCGTACGGCGCTACGGAAGTCTTCCCACCTGAAGATGCGGATTGCATTGTGGATATCGCGGCCTCTGGCGCGACGCTGGAAGCCAACGGACTGCGTATTGCTGAAGAGATCATGCGATCATCAACCATGCTCTACGCAAGTCAGTCCGCTATGGCCGATCCGAGAAAGTCTCAGCGCATCGGAGATCTGGCGATGTTGATTCGGTCGGTGATCGAGGCTCGGGGTCGCGTCATGCTCGAGCTCAACGTGCCCGAGGAGCGACTCGAAGCGGTCGTGCAAGCCCTGCCGTGCATGCGCAGGCCAACGCTTTCGGCGCTCGCGGGCGGTGGGTATGCCGTGAAAGCGGTTGTGCCACGAGATCAGTTGCCCATGCTTATTCCGACTCTGAAGTTGAGCGGCGGTTCGGATATTGTCATCTCACCCATCGCTCAGGTGGTGCCGTGATGATCAGGCCAACACCATCAGCCCGCCCATCGTTCCGAGTCGCGGATGTGCCGGCGTATGTTCGTCCGGCAAGCGGCTTCAAAGTTGATCTCAAGCTCGATTCAAACGAGTGTCCGACCGCCGCGACACTGATGGCGGATCTGTTGAACATCTCTCCCGCGTCGGTAACGAACTATCCAAGTACACGATCGCTCGAAGTGGTGCTTGCCGAGCGTGCTGGAGCAGATTCCGAGCGCGTAATCCTTACCGCGGGTGCCGACGATGCACTCAACAGGATTATCCTGGCTCTTGTTCAATCGGGCCGCAACATCGTCACGACGACACCGACCTTTGAGATGATCGGTGTCTATGCAAGGCAAGCGGGCGGCGGCGTGCGGGCTGTTCCTTGGATGAGCGGGCCGATGCCGGTCGATGAACTATCGGCAATGGTTAACGAGCAGACCGCCGCGGTCTTCGTTGTTTCACCGAACAACCCAACCGGGGCCGTAGCCAGTTCGCATGAGCTCGCACGGCTGCGCGATCATCTCCCGGCATCATGCGTCTTGGTGCTCGACGCTGCGTACGACGAGTTTGCCGATGAGCCGCTGGCCGCATGCGCTCAGCAACTTCACGCGACGTTCATCACCAGAACATTCTCGAAAGCGTATGGGCTTGCCGGTCTGCGCCTCGGGTACGCGATCGCCAGCACACCCGAGATGGCGCGGTGGTTGAGGAATGTGGGACAGCCGTACTCAGTGAGCGCGGTCTCCATCGAACTTCTCGCAAGGTGGCTCCCAAAGCTCGATCAGCTTGTGCCTGCGATTGTTTCACGCGTGCGTATAGAGCGCGGCGAAATCGGGAACCTGCTTCGCTCGCACGGCGCCGAAGTGATGCCCACCCAGGCGAACTTTGTGCTTGCGAAAGTTGATGATGCTCGTATGTTGACATCCGCACTTGCCGCGCGGGGTATTGCTGTTCGGTCATTCCCCGGACGGCAGGAGCTCGCCGACTACGTGCGGATCACATGCCCTGCCGATGATTATGGGTGCAACCGGCTGCTTCTTGCGCTACGAGAGAGTCTCTCGACTATCGCATCACGTACCAAAGTAGAATGCAAAGCTGCAATATCGGGGATCTCGCCATGAGTCGAGTTGCCACACTCTCGCGGACGACAGCAGAGACCAGCATCGAGTGCTCGCTCGATATTGATGGGCACGGACGCTGCGATATACAGACCGGGATCGGATTTCTGGATCACCTGCTCACGGCATTGGCCACGCACGCCCGGTTCAATCTTGCGCTGCGGTGCAAGGGCGATCTCGAGGTGGATGATCATCACTCGGCGGAAGACTGCGCGATTGTGCTGGGGCAGGTGTTTGATGCGGCATTGGCGGATCGTCAAGGCATTGCGCGCTTTGCATCGGCATTCGCGCCGCTTGATGAAAGCCTTGCCCGTGTCGTGGTCGATCTCTGCACCCGACCAAGCGCAACCATTGATCTTGGCTTGAAGCGCGAACGACTCGGCGAGCTCTCGTGTGAGAACATACCACACGTGCTGCGCACCTTCGCCATGTCGGCGCGATTCACACTCCATGTGGATGTCCTTCGCGGTGATAACGACCATCATCGCGCAGAGGCGGCCTTCAAGGCGCTGGCTCTGGCCATCCGGCAGGCCGTTGTCGTTTCTGTTGCCGCGGGACCGAACAGCACCAAGGGCGTTCTGTAGCGAGAGATGGTTTGCATCGATGTTTGTCGAGCGAGAAAGTACTGCGGTCACGGCCATGCACCACC
>JBBSBC010000299.1:0-2758 GCA_038251595.1 Phycisphaerales bacterium
CGCTGACGGCATCGATCACGCCCGGTGTCTGTTGGAAGCGGTCTTCAACACCCCAGAAACATCCGCCCGCAAAGTACGCGGTCTGCACCTTTACGGGCTGCGACGCGGCTGGAAGAGTGATCACGGCATCCTTCTTCTCGGTGAACTCAAGCGAGACCGAGTTCAAGCAGAAGCGGAGGCCGGTGGGCTTGGGGCCATCCTCAAAGACGTGCCCGAGATGCGAGCCGCAACGCTCGCAGAGAATCTCGGTGCGCACCATGCCGTGCGACTTATCTTTGATCGTGCGAACATGCTCCTTGTCGTAGGGTTGAAAGAAGCTCGGCCAGCCGGTGCCCGAGTCGAACTTTGCTTCGGAACTGAACAGGGGCAGCCCGCACAGGCGACAGGTGTAGACGCCATCCTTGTGGTTATCGACCAGCGTGCCGCAGAAGGCCGGCTCGGTCCCCTTCGCGAGAATCACATCGGCCTCGGCCTTGGTGAGCTTCTTGGCCAGCTCATCGATGCGGGCTTGCGAAAGGGGCGTGAGGTCATGGAAAGTCTTGCTGATGCGCGGTGAGCTGGGTGTAGCGGCCTTGGTCGTGTTCATAGTCGTGTTCATATCGGGGAATTCCGTGGTGGTGGTGGGGGAGATGGGCTTGGCAACCGGCGGGTCGCGAAAGGTGGTGTATGCAAAGACCGCTGCGGCGGAACCAAGGGTGATCGTGACGAGCAGGGCAAAGAGCAGGTCAAGTTTCATGGGTGAGTCTCCGGAAAAGAGAGGCGTGTACTTGTACGTATTCGATGCCGGAGGAGGTTTGGACGTAACGAAGCGTGAAGGAATCTGTTCGGATCGTTCACGCCTGCGCGTGGTGGTTCCAACAGATGCTGATGCTGAACTGCGGGGATATGGGGCTCAATCCTACGATCAATGCGCGGCCCATCCCTCTCCCTGAGCCCCTCCCTCTGGAAGGGGCTCAGGGAGAGCCGGGGCGGTTCAGTTCCGCGCTTTGCCCGCGATGCGTTCACTCGATGGCACCCGGATCTCGCTCGCCAGGCCGAGCAGACCCAGCGAGCGGATGAACAGGTAGCTCACATCGATCTGCCACCAGCGCAGGCCATGCCGCGCGGAGGTCGGGAATGCGTGGTGGTTGTTATGCCAGCCCTCGCCGAGGGCAAAGATGCCGACGATCGCGTTGTTGCGGCTCTGATCGTGGCAGTTGAAGGGGCGTGATCCCCAGAGGTGGCAGACTGAGTTCACACTCCACGTGATGTGGTGAACGAAGAGGATTCGCACGAATCCGCCCCAGATCAGCCCGAGCAACGCGCCGTAGAGCGACCACTCAAGCAGGCCGCCAATCACCGCGGGAATGATCAAACCCGCGATCACCCAGAACCGGAAGTGCTGATTGACTTTCATCGTGACGGGGTCGGCGGTGAGGTCTTTGACGTATCTTCCAAGCCCCTTGTGGCGGCCATTGAAGAGCCATCCGTAGTGGGCGTGGCGGAAGCCGTGCCATGTGGAGATCAGGCCGCGACCCCATGATTTGAGCGAGGTCTCTTCATCATCGGTGTGGTGATGATCAACGTGCGCACCGGGATAGGAGTGCGGAGAGTGCGGGTCGTCGGGCTCATCAGAGTGCTGGTGATGCCGCCGGTGAATCGCGGCCCATTCGAGCAGCGTTCCCTGTACCGACATCGAGCCGAGTGCGCCGAGGGCGTATTTGATCGGGGCCACGGTCTGAAAGGCGCGGTGCGTGAAGAGGCGGTGGAAGCCGACACAGACCCCGAGCGCGGTTGACCAGACCATGAAGAGAAAGAGGCCGAACTGGGTCCAGTTGAAGCCCGTCCCCCAACCCCAGGCCAGGGCAATGCCGATCGCAAGGAAGATGACCGGAGTCACCACCGCGCCCATGTTCAGGATGCGGACGCGACGATCGGCGGGTGAGAGGGTGTCGAGCGAAGGACCACCGAATGGACCTCCGGTCGCTTCAACCTCGACGTGCGCGATCGGTTGGCCGCGATCAATCGCGGGCGGTTCGGGGTGAGCAGGGGGCAAAGAGATCACTTGGGAATGGGCGGCCGAGGCCGAAGCGGGAGCGGAGGTTGGATGGGTAAGCGTTTCGATGAAGAATGATACGCCTGATGGGGAGGATGGGTGCGGGTAGGGTGCAAGCGGAACTTGCCAGCACCAGGCCTCGCTCGGCGGGCCAACGCGGCGGAGGGTGGCACCCCCCGAATCGTGATCATCCTTATCTCACGTTTCGTCTAGGTTAACCTTCAACTTCCACTTGGTGCTGCGGTGGGCGAGCATCTGCATCACACCCGGATGCGATTCGCAGGCGGTGAAGAAGTCGCTCAGCGATGGGTGGTCGAACGACCAATGGTTCCACGACTCGAGTGCCACCAACGCCGGTGTTGGTGGGTGAAGCATGCTCAGTTCGACCTGATAAAACTCGTCGTTCCAAGTCTCAAGACCGTTTAACTGCCGAACGAGCGAGGAGTGAAACGCCTCTTCGCCTGTGTAGCTGTACACGCCATATCTGACGAGCCAACCGCAGTCCGTGAAGCACTTCACGCGGGGAAACCCCTTGTAGACCTCCCACGCGGACAAGGGCGAGGGCGGCTTGGTTGCATGGGCGTTGGTGGCATCAGCACGGAGCCGGCGCTCCAGGTCGATCGGACGCTGCCTGAGCGTGTACGCCTTGAGCATTTGGTACCGTGAGATGATCGTGTTTCTGGTCAGTGCCATGGGATAAGCAGCTCACTGCAAGCGAACCCA
>JBBSBC010000300.1:0-2744 GCA_038251595.1 Phycisphaerales bacterium
GGCGGCCACGTTTGTGCAGGCACTCGGCGAGGTTGGCCATAGTGGTGGCGATGTCTGTGTGCTCTTTGCGGTATGTCTTCTTTCGCATCTCCAGCGCGGTAGAAAGATGCCTTTCGGCCTCTTCGAGCCGATCGAGGGCGAGCAGCACGGACCCCAGCGCGGCCATTGCTCTTGCGAGACGAGCGCTCGGCTCGGCGCCTATTTGCTCGATAGTCGCTGTCAGGAGCGCCCGCGCGATGGGCTCAGCGAGAGCGTGCTCACCCCTGGTGGTGTGCCAATCCAACAGCAGGCTTTGCCACTTTCGTGCTTCCGATGGCCCGCTCTTGCGGACCGACATCGCCATGCCTTCCTCGATGAGCGCCAATCCATCGGATTGCGAGTGCGGACGCGAGCTCAGGACCAGCTTGGCCAGGTGGTATATCGACTGCTGCACGAGGGGGTGGTCGGCCTTGTAAAGAACTCTACGTATGACCAAGGCCTCGCGGAACAACGCCTCTGCTTCGGAGTTGATCCCTCGTCTGCTCAGCGTGATCGCCAGTGCATACATGCCGTTCGCGACCGAAGGATGTTCGCGCGGGTAGAGACGATGGTACATCTCAAGCGATTCTCGAAGCATCGGCTCGGAGTCATCATTCATACCCCGGGCATCCAGCAACGCGCCGACGTTGTGCAGACTCTGCGCCAGCAGGGGATCATCGTGCCCGCCGCTCAGGCGGCGGCGCATGTCCAGCGCTTCGCGATACCGCTGCTCAGCTTCGTCGAGTTGGTGACGGCCCGCGGCGATCCAGCCAAGGTTGTTGATGCTGCTTGCAACATCCGGATGATCACCCGGAAAGAGCCGCCGGCGCATCTCGAAGCCTTCCTGGATCAGGGCTTGGGAGGTTTCGTATTGCCCCCAAAACCCAGTGGCATGACCGAGCGCATCGATACATGCGGCCGTCATTGGGTGGTCGCCATCCCATAATCTTTTTGCCGCATCTCGGGCGGCGGTGAGCGTCGCGACCGCTGGCACCCCCTCGCCCAGCTCCGACTGCGTGATGCCGATGGTCAACTGAAGCTCGATCTCAGCCTCCGGATTGGCGGCCATTTCCCCCGCGGCGATGCGAGCAGCCGCCGATTCCATAAGCCCGCGCAGCAGTTCAGTGTCGCGTCCGAGCGCAACGCCGGGACCGACGCCACCGATTGTGGTTTTTAGGAAATCGGCGGTGCGCTCGGCACGGTCGGCCTGAACCTGTGCGATGTGCCGCTCGCGCCGGGCCTGCGCCAGGCCAAAGCTCGTGCCAGCCAGCGCTACGAGAAGCCCGATCGCAATAACCGAGGAGAGGATGACGGAGGCGCGGTTGCGGCGGCCAAACTTGGCCGCGCGGTAAGCCAGACTCGGGGGAGCTGCCTCGACCGGCTCGGCCCGCAGGTGACGGGCAACATCCAGCGCGAGTGCCTGCGCGGTTTGGTAGCGACGGGCGGGATCTATCTCCAGGCACCGAAGGGTGATCCAGTCCAGGTCGCGACGCAGAGAGGCCGCCAGCCGCGAGGGATGCATGCCGCGCGCGCCCGCGACCGCCCGGGTCCGTTCAAGCGTGGCGACGACGCAAGCACTGGGCGGCGGCGGCTCGGCGGTCATGATGAAGACCTGAATGTCGGCGACCGATCCCGTTCGCAACCCCGCAGCGGCCAGAGGCGTCAGCCCTGAAAGCAGTTCGTAGAGAACGACACCGAGGGAGTAGATATCCGAGCGGGTATCCACTCCGCCGGGATCGCGCGAGACCTGCTCTGGACTTACATACTCGGGAGTGCCGATGAACTGAGAGGCCTCTGTGACCAGCGTTTCGTCGGCGAGCTTGCCCGCGACGGCCTTCGCGATTCCGAAGTCGATAATCTTGACGGAACCGGCAGACAATGGAGCCGACGCGCTTCCGGGGTTGTGCTCGGAAGCTGGGAACGTGACCAGAATGTTTCGTGGTTTGAGATCTCGGTGGATCACACCCTTGAGGTGCGCGTGCTGCACCGCGTTGCAGACCTCGATGAACAGCCCGAGCCGCCGCCTGATCGTGAGTGCGCTCGAATCGCAATAGGTGGTGATCGACTCGCCGTGTACAAGCTCCATGACGAAGTAGGGGCGTCCGGTCTTGGTGGTACCCGCATCGAAGACTGCGGCGATTCCCGGATGCTCCATCATCGCAAGTGCTTGCCGCTCCTGCTCGAAGCGGGCGATGACCTGCCGCGTGTCCATTCCCAGCTTGATGATCTTGAGGGCCACCTGACGACGAATCGGATGAAACTGCTCGGCCAGAAAGACCGTACCAAAGCCTCCCTCGCCGATCTTTTCCATGATCCGGTAGGGACCGATGACTGTTCCGGGCAACTCATCGAGCGCGGGCTGAAAAAGTCGGACGGCCACTCGTGCGGCCACCCCGTCGGGCGTGACGCCGGAGAAAAAGTCTCCGGCCGTGAGGCTGGCCTCGATGAGGCTGAAGGCTTCGCGCTGCAAGGTGTCATTCGCCCCAAACTGTGCAGCGACAAAGTCCGCTCGCTCAGTCGGCGGGAGTTCGAGGGCTGCCGCCACCACTTCGGCCAAGTGCCGATCGTGCAAAGGTGGGATGGGGATGACCGGGTCGCTCATTGGGCATCCAGTTGCTTGAGATCTCGCGCCAGCCACGCCCGCGCGTATGTCCAATCCACGTTGACGGTTCGCTCAGACATACCCAGAACCTGCGCCGTCTCGGCAATGCTGAGCCCGGCGTAAA
>JBBSBC010000301.1:0-2720 GCA_038251595.1 Phycisphaerales bacterium
GGCGTGCTCGGCACAGGCAGTCTTTGAGCCGAATGGCTGCGGCACGGATCATTACCAGAGCACACTGAAAGCAGGCTTGCTGGTTGAGCCGCCAACCGGGGTGTACCCTCTCGCCTCTGTCAACCAAACCTTCCACTCCCGCCCCCCTTCCGCCGGACCCCACCGAATGCCCGCTGTGACCCCACCCACTCCATCAACAAGCACACTGATCCCTTCCACCACCCGCGCACTGGCCTCCGTGCAAGGGTGGCAGCCCGCCGCGCCTCTGCCTGAACCGCTCGCACCTCTGCTGGATATCGCGTACAACCTCCATTGGTCATACTCCGAGCAGGCTTGGGAAGCGTTCGCGCGGCTTGACCCCGCGCTCTGGGAATCCACCGGTCACAACCCGGTGCGCATGTTCGCGACCATCGAGCCCGCCAAGCTGGCCATCGCGGCCAAAGATGCCGAGCTTGTCAAGCTTGTGCGTGCCGCTTATGCGTGGCATACCGCCGCGCTGGCCGACAAGGGTTGGTATGGAAACACCGGCGCGGGCGCGAACCTCTCCACCAAGCTCCGCCCCTTTCTCGCGGCGTACTTCTGCGCCGAGTTCGGCATCACCGAGTGCTTTCAGATTTACTCGGGCGGGCTAGGCCTGCTCGCGGGCGATCACCTCAAATCCGCCGCCGACCTTGGTCTGCCGTTCATCGCCGTCGGGCTGCTCTACCGCAACGGCTACTTCCATCAATCGCTTGATGAGAACGGGCTTCAGCAGGAGGTCTATCCCGCACTCGACCCGCAGATGCAGCCGGTGCGTCGCGTGGTCGGGCCTGATGGGCAGCAGCTCAAGGTCACGGTCGGGCTGCCCGGTCGCCAGACGCAGTGCGCCATCTGGCGTGCCGATGTTGGCAAGGTTCGGCTGTACCTGCTCGACACCAACATCGACGAGAACCCACCCGAGGATCGCGAGATCACGGCCAACCTCTACCTCGGCGATCAGCGCCGCCGCATCGAGCAGGAACTGGTCCTCGGGATCGGCGGCGTGCGCGCCCTCGAAGCCGTGGGCGAGAAGCCGACGGTCTTCCACATGAACGAGGGCCACGCGGCCTTTATGGCGCTCGAGCGCATCCGCATGATCCGCGTGATGCAGCCTGCACTCACGTTTGACCAGGCCCGCGAGGCCGCCGCGCCCGCGCACATCTTTACCACGCACACGCCGGTGCCCGCGGGCATCGACCACTTCAACATCGCGCTCGTCAAGCACTACTTCGGCGGGAGCGATGGCCAGGGCTACCACGATTCACTCGGTCTTGATCTTGAGGGCTTCATGGCCCTCGGTCGCGAAAACGTGGCCGACAAGAACGAGCCGTTCAGCATGGCCATTCTCGCCATCCGCACCAGCAAGTGGTGCAACGGTGTGAGCAAGCTGCACGGCAAGGTCAGCCGCACCATGTGGAAGAACATCTGGCCCGGTGTGCCCGATGGCGAGGTGCCCATCGGCCACGTCACCAACGGCGTTCACGCGGCGGGATGGATCTCACCGATCATGGCCGCGCTCTTTGACAAGCACCTTTTGAAGAGTGGCTCGGACGGCTCGCCCGACAAAGCCGCGGCCAACTGGCGCACCAACCCGGACAACCCGAACTCCTGGTCGGGCATCGCCGCGATTCCCGATCAAGAACTGTGGCAGGCCCGTGAGGTCAGTCGCGCGGGCTTCATCAAGTACTGTGAAAAGCAGGCCGCGGCGGGAAAGACCGGTGGTTGCGACTCAACACTCAAGCCCAATGTACTCACGATCGGCTTTGCACGCCGCTTCGCAGGGTACAAGCGCGCCACACTCCTCTTTCGTGATCTTGATCGCCTCAGCGGCCTGTTGCACGGCGGATCGGGCAACACGGGCTTTCAGCTCGTGGTCGGCGGCAAGTCGCACCCCGGCGACACCTGGGGCAAGCACCTCATCCGCGAGATTGTGGATTTCGCACGCGATCCCCAGCTCAACGGGCGCATCCTCTTTCTCGAAGACTACGGCATTGATGTCGCACGCGAGATGGTTCGCGGCTGCGATGTCTGGCTCAACAACCCCATCCGCGGGCTTGAGGCCAGCGGAACCAGCGGCATGAAGGCCGCGATGAACGGCGTGCTCAACGCCTCGATCCTCGACGGTTGGTGGGATGAAGGCTTCGCGCCCGACCTGGGCTACAAGATCGACGATCGCGGCATCTACCCCACCGATGCGCCGGATGATGATCGTGACAACTTCGAGGCCGATGCGCTCTACCGCCTCATCGGCGAGACCATGCTGCCCGAGTTCCACGCGCGCGGCGCCGACGGTGTGCCCGCCGCGTGGGTGAAACGCATGAAGCGGTGCATCCAGGTGCTCACACCCGATTTCAACACGCACCGCATGGTCAAGGAGTACGCGACGAAGTATTACTTTCCCGCGCACACCTTTGCCTCGCGCCTCGGGCTGGCGGAAGGTGGTGACCTGCGCGATGCGCGCGAACTCGCCGACCACATCGGCCGCTACCGCCGCGCGTGGACGGGCGTTCGCATCAAGAGCGTGCAGTGCGCTGCCGACCCGCACGGCGATGGCTTCAACGTCGCCGCGGCGGTTCGTCTTGCCGGCCTGCGTCCCGACGAGGTTCAGGTCGAGATCTACCACGGTCCGTGCGACCAGCAAGGTGAGATCCCCGAAGGGCGCGCGGTCAAGATGGAGAGCCGCAGCGTGCTCGGCGATACCA
>JBBSBC010000302.1:0-2720 GCA_038251595.1 Phycisphaerales bacterium
GGCATCCACAAACGACCCGGCGGGAGCCGTAAAGCCCGCCGAGGCCGACATGCTGTAGTTTAGCGAATCAATCCCGAGGCCGGTGCCGCTCTTGCTCCAGAGTGCGACGTTTGCACCGTTCGAGACCTGGATCATCACCTGGGCAACACTGTTGATGTTCACCGACCCAAACGCCACCGAGACCGGCGCGTTGACCTTGGCCGGAACCTGCAAGTCGATGTACACAGGCAAGTGGCCACCGCCCGCCGCCGAGCTCACGAGTGCCAGCGCGATGGTGTTGCCGACCATGGCGTTGCTTGAGGTGTTGAGAGGCCCATTGTATGAAGACCCGTCGTTTCCCCAGCAGCGATAGCTGTGGTTCGGATCGTTCCACGTCCCGAGACTGAAGGGGCTAAAGACGTTCCCGCCCACGGAGAAGGGCATGTAGTCCATCCCCTGACCATCACGAAGGTTGGCACCAAAGATGATCTGGTCATGCCGCGAATCCATCTGACCTGCAGGGTCTTGTGTGTGGATGTATCGGTAGGTGGAGTTGTTCTCCCACGTGACGGAAGAGCCGCCCGCGGCCGGCGTATTGATCGGATCAAAGAAACGCCCGCTCGGGTCCGCGACAAACTCCTCGCCTGCCGGCGGGGTCGAATCCTCACTGATCATCCACTGATAGAACACCTGGCTGGAGTTCTGAATGTTCAGATCAGCGCAAAGCAGGAAGTTTGCAGTATTGGGAAGCGCGTTGGAATCAATACGGATTCGCCTCCCCTCGGGGTTCCGCCGTTCCTGATCGGCGGGCGCGCTGCCCGCCTTGAAGTGCGCACCGTACATGTACAACTGCGCACCAATGCCCGAATACCCCACAAGCCGCACCTGCCAGCGCTGCGTGTCTCGCGGTGCCTGCATCGGCCCCGTCCCCGTATCGGTGTTCAGCGTGGCCGTGCCCAGCCACTGGATCTTGCTCGTGCGATAGTACATCGCGTTGCCCGTATCCAGACTGATGATGTACGGTGCGGTCGCCCAGTCGCCCGGACTTCCGGGCGCGGTGTTGAGCATGCTCAGAAACTGGGCCGCATTGGCCGCGCCGCCCGGTGCGCCTTGAAGCACTTCCTGTATGATCAGAATGTCGGGCGCGAGCTGCAGCCCGTTCGGCGCGACACCATACAGCGCGGTCTTGAAGTTCGCATCGCGCGTATACGGTGACCCGTAGTTCGTGACGTTCCATTCGACCACACGAATCTGCGCCATCGCCCCACCCGCACACAGCACATGTCCCGCGGCCAATCCGATCAATGCCAAACGTGGAAGCCGCATCCGCACCTCAATGATCTTCTGTAAAGAGAACTACCCCGCGTATTGTCTGCGCGCACCGTGACCCGGACCAACGTTGCCACCGATCACGGGCAGAACAAGTAAAATCCTCACACAATCCACACAAAGCGATAACTACACCCCACGCCAACCCCTCATGGCGCAGCCGCGCTTCGGTCTATAGTTGCCCGATATGCCCGCAACCCACCCCAAAGCCGCCCCTGCCCCCCAAAAAATCGTCCTCGCCTATTCCGGCGGGCTCGATACTTCCGTCATCCTTCCCTGGCTCAAGGACCGCTACCCCGGCGTCAAGTTGGTCGCCTATGCCGCCGACCTTGGCCAAGGACCGGGCGAGCTTGATGGGATCGAAGACAAGGCCCGCAAGAGCGGCGCGGATGAAGTCATCGTCGAAGACCTCCGTCAGGAGTTTGCCGAGCAGTATTGCTTCCCCATGCTCAGGGCCCACGCCTTGTACGAGCACGACTACCTCCTCGGCACATCCATCGCCCGTCCGCTCATCGCCAAGGGCCAGGTCGCGGCCGCCCGCAAGACCAACGCCGATTCGGTCAGTCACGGCGCAACCGGCAAGGGCAACGATCAGGTCCGCTTCGAGCTGACCTACATGGCCCTCGGGCCTGATCTCAAGATCATCGCCCCATGGAAAGACCCGAGCTTCGAGCTGACCAGCCGCGAATCCGCCGTTGAATACGCGGCCATGAAAGGTGTGCCGATCGCGCAGACCAAGAAGAAGATCTACTCGCGCGACCGCAACCTCTGGCATTGCTCGCACGAGGGGGCCGAGATCGAGCACCCCGACCAGCGCGTGAGCGATGATGTCTGGCTGATGACCGCGCAGCGCCGCGATTGCCCGGCCACACCAGAGTTGGTGAAGGTCCGCTTCCGCGACGGCAACCCTGTCGCGGTCAACGGACGCGAGATGCCGGGCCACGAACTGATCGAAACCCTCAACGAGATCGGTGGCAAGCACGCCGTAGGCCAGATCGTCATGGTCGAGAACCGCTTGGTCGGCATGAAGAGCCGCGGCGCGTACGAGACCCCGGGCGGGACCACTTTGTATGAGGCTCACAAGTCGCTCGAGCAGTTGTGCTTGGAACGCGACACGCTGCATTTCAAGCTGCAACTCGGCCTTCGCTACGCCGAACTGGTCTACTACGGACAGTGGTTCCACCCGCTGCGCGAGGCGATGCAGGCATTCATCGACCACACACAGAAAAACGTCAACGGCGAAGTCACCGTCGAACTCTGGCAAGGCCAGGCCCGCGCTGTCACCGCCACCGCCGAGAAGTCGCTCTACGACCCCAAGCTCGCGAGCTTCGCGATGGACGGGTACGACGTGACGGCGGCGCGGGGGTTTATTGATCTGTTTGGGCTGCCGATGAAGATTGCGGCGATGAAGA
>JBBSBC010000303.1:0-2705 GCA_038251595.1 Phycisphaerales bacterium
CGCCTGTCTCGTCACTGCCCCGCCTGTCTCGTCACTGCCCCGCCTGTCTCGTCACTGCCCCGCCTTGCTCTTTTGAACCACCTTGCCATCCTTGAAGACGACCTGGTAGGTGGTCGTGCTCTCTTTCCAGATGTAGGTTTTTTCGGCCGCGGCCTTGGAGTCGAGCACACCGCCGGTTGAGACACCGTATCCGGCCGAAGAGGTATCGTCGGTTCCGCTGCCGAGCAGGTTCTCGACCTGCGAGAGCGTCATGCCGTTGGTCACTTTGTTGAACTCGACACCGAGGTCTTTCTGCTCGCACGCGGCGAACGAGAGGCAAAGGCAAGTGATCGCGGCCGCGACGGTGGTACGCAGGTGGTTCATGGTGCGAGTTTATCACCATGCGGGCGCGATATGAAGGCTGGGTGGCCGCGCCGCTTGATGAAATTGCGTCGGGAGTGTCTAGGTTCGCTTGACGTTCTCGCGCTCGATCATGTGTTCGAGTGTGTCGCAGACGATCGAGATGTCCTTATCGCTGAGGCGGTTGTGGAACGGGAGTGCGATGGTGCGCTGACTGACGCTCTCGGCGATGGGGAACGAGCCGGGGCGGAACCCGAAGTCGGCTCGGTAGAAGGGTTGAAGATGGATGCAGGGGAAGTAATCATTGGCGCCGATCTCATGCCGGCGCAGGCCCTGAATGATCCGGTCGCGCTCATCGCGTGCATATTGCGTTGCCAGACGCACAACGAAGACGAACCAGCTCATGCTCGTCGCCGGATCAACCGTCGGGAGTATGATGTTCGGGTTGCCCATCAACCTCTTCATGTAGACGCTGGCAACGTGCTGGCGCATGGCGAGGATTTCGCCGAGCCTGCGCATCTGCGCCACGCCGAGCGCGGCGGACATTTCAGGCAGACGATAGTTGTAGCCAAGTCGTTCGTGCATCAGCCACGACCCCATGGCCGCGCCGCTGCCGACACCGCCGAGCCCGGCGGTAGGGCCGAGTTGCGGCGGACCATCGCCGGTGAACCGACCCTGGTTGCGCAGCGATCGGCAGAGGCTGGCCAGACGCTTGTCGTTGGTAACGATGCACCCGCCCTCGCCGGTGGTGATCTGCTTATTCGGATAGAACGCGAAGACGCCGATACGCCCGAAGCTGCCCGCGGGGCGACCGTTGTGGACCGCGCCGAGAGCTTCGCAGCAATCTTCGATCAGGGGAATCTCGTAGCGCTTGGCGATGGCCTCGTAGGCCGCCATGTGCTGAGGGTTTCCGAAGGTTTCGACGGCGATGATGGCGCGGGTTCGGGGCGTGATGGCCGCTTCGAGCTTGGCCGGGTCCATGTTGAGCGACTTGGGGCAAATGTCCACGAAGACCGGCTTGGCCCCGACATAGAGCAAGCAGTTCGCGCTGGCGACAAAGCTGAAGGGCGTGGTGATGACCTCGTCACCCGGGCCGATGCCGAGGGCAAGGATCGCAAGATGGAGGCCGCACGTCCCACTTGAGACACCGATGCCGTAGAGGCGTTCGGCGCGATAGGCGACCATTTCCTCGAACTGTTCGAGGCGCGGCCCCATCGAAAGGCGCCCGGAACGCAGGGTTTGCACCACGAGCTCGATCTCGAGCTCGGTGATGTCGGGTCGGCTGAGGGCAATCTCTGCGGCGTGAACTTCGGGCATGTCGCTCCGGGCCGGGCGGCTGTTGTTCGTGGCCACACCGGGGCAGTTCAGTTATCGGCAGAATCCGTATCCGGGTCTAAGCAGAATGAGAATCAATCGTTCAGATTCCCCAACACACGCCGTCCACACCAAACGATTGTGCCGCTGCGCGCTACTTGCGGGCCAGCGTTGCCGCGAGGTGATTGACCAGGCCGCCAACCGTCATCGCTTCGCCATCAGGACCGATGCCAAAGGTTTCACCAGCAAGAATCTGTTTGGCGAGTCGTTGGTGGGCGGTGATCACGGTCGAGTGGCTCGGGCGCCCGATGGCTCGGGCGATTTCCGGGAAGCTCATCGTGGTGAGTTCTCGTGCAAGGTGCGTGACGATCGCGCGGGCGAGCACCACACGCTTGTGCCGGGTGGGTGCGCCCAGGTCGGGCGCATCGACACCGAGCGCGGTGCAGGTCTGGGCGATGATTGTTTCGATGCGAACCGGTCGGCGTATGCGTGGGCCAATCGCGTCGGTGGAGTTGGTCTCTGAGCCGGATCCTCGACCGTGCGCATCGCCCAGAGCGCGCTCGATGGCCAGAACGCCGATCGCTCCGCCCGGATGACCCTGAGAAGGGAGCAGGGTGTGAATCGCCTGCACGCGGGTGACAAGCCCTTCGATCTCGCGGAGGCCGATCATTGGACCACCGGGCAGGGTGCGCGTGCGCTCCACGAGCAGGCGAACGGCCGAATCATCGAGCAACAGGGCGCGACGGATGGCGAGCAGCCGGATGGCACGCTCGCGGACAAAGGCATCGGGTGGGTCGATGGCGGCGACCATGCCCGCCATGAAGCGCGAGACGAGCGCGGGGCTGAACTGCTTGATGGCCCGCGGGTGCTGATCGCAGACAAGCGCGATGCGTGCACCGGAGAGTGAGATCTCATCAAAGGTGTGCAGCAACTCCTGCTGTGTCGCCTGCTTACTCGCAAGAAAGTGAACATCATCGATGCAGAGCAGGTCGCAGCGGCGATATTGCCTGCGAAACCGCTCGACACCCCCCCCACCCCCCGCACTGCCCCCA
>JBBSBC010000304.1:0-2699 GCA_038251595.1 Phycisphaerales bacterium
AAGCCGCGTTCGGCAAAGAGAAACTCAGTGCTCTCGATTTCAACAAAGCACTCGAACAGTGGCGTGGCAAGACCGGCCCACGCGCATTCGTGCCATCTGCGGGCATGGCCGCTCGTCCGTTCGACGAGGCGATGTACGGTCTGGCCTTCTACCCCATGCTCACGCCGCCCGATCCGCAGCCGATCAACAACTCCGAGTATCTCGTCGAGCGCCGCTCAACGCAGTGCTGGGATTTGGGTCGCTGGTTCACGCAGCCGTGCGTTATCATCGTGGGCATTCTCGGCGATAAGACCGAAGGCGCGGTCGAGTGTCCGATCCCAATCTCAATCGATGGTCGATCGGGCGATGTTGTTCGCAAGCAGATCAAGGGCACGACGGTCATCCGTTGGGTCTACCCGCTCAAGCCCAGACCACCAACACTCACCAAGCCCACGCTTGCCGACCCCGATGCTGTTGATGGAGCAGTATCGGAAAAGCCAATCTAGTTTCCAAAGCACATCCGCCCTTTCGTCACATGCACTCGTCACTCGTCCTTCGCCCCTTGCCCCACCTCGGAGACCCAGTCCGTGCCGATGATCGAAACGATCAACCTCACCAAGCGTTACGGAGAACTCGTCGCGCTTGATTCGCTCAACCTGAGCATCGAAGCGGGCGATTGCTTCGGCTTCATCGGCCCCAACGGCGCGGGCAAGAGCACCACGATCAAGATCCTCGCCACACTCCTGAAGCCCTCGAGCGGCCAGGCCATGGTCGATGGTCTGACGGTCGGCTATCAGAACCGGCAGATCCGCCCGATCATCGGTTATGTGCCCGACTTCATGGGCGCGTACGAAGACATGGTCGTCACCGAGTATCTCGAGTTTTTCGCCGCGTGCTACAACATCAATGGCGCACAGCGCAAGAAGGTTGTCGGCGATGTGCTCGACCTGACCGATCTCAACTACAAGGCCAACTCCGAGGTCAACGGCCTCTCGCGCGGCATGCAGCAGCGACTCTCGATCGCGCGCGTCCTGCTGCACGATCCCAAGGTTCTCCTGATGGATGAACCCGCATCCGGTCTTGATCCGCGTGCGCGTATCGAGATCCGAGAGCTGCTCAAAGAGCTGCGGCGCATGGGCAAGACCATCATCATTTCCTCGCACATCCTGCCCGAACTCGGCGATCTCTGCAACACCGTGGGCATCATCGAGCGCGGCCAGCTTCTCTTCAGCGGCACCGTGCAGCAAGCCATGCAGCGGGCCAAAGTCGGCAACGTGGTTCACGTCGCGGTGGTGGACCGGACCGTGCAGGCGGCCAAGCTGCTCCAGACCATGCCGGGTGTCAGCAAGGTCACGCTCACCGATGCGCCCGGCGGCACTCAGGGTGTCAGCAGTAACGGCGCGGGTGGCGCGGGTTCGGGCGGATCAGGCGACGGCCGCGTGATCAATGTTCACTTCGACGCCGAAGCCAAGACCGATGTCAGCGATGTTCCAAACCTCCTGATCAACAACGGCTTTCGTATCCTCAACTTCACCGAAGAGGCCGTCAACCTCGAGACCGCCTTCATGCGCCTCACCAAGGGTGTTGTGCAGTAGTCGGGCTCTCTCTTTACTGATGCACGATGCCTGATCTCCGGTGCCCGCACACATGAAGCCCCCTTCCGCCGGCGGTGGCTGGCCCGCCATCATCTACACCTTCAAACAGGCCCGCGCCTCTGGCGGTGTCATCCGCATGATCCGCGCGCTCTCAGCCCGCAACGCCTGCAAGACGTGCGCGCTCGGCATGGGCGGGCAACGCGGCGGGATGGTCAATGAGGCCGGCCGGTTTCCCGAAGTCTGTAAGAAATCGGTACAGGCCATGGCGGCCGACATGCAGGGACGCATTCGTGAGGGATTCTTCGACGAGTTCGGGTTCGACAAGCTCTCTCGTTTCTCGCCGCGTGAGCTTGAACACTCGGGCCGACTTGTTGAACCGCTGATCGCCGAGCCCGGTGACAAGTCGTATCGAACGATCTCATGGGAAAAAGCGATCAACTGCGTGGCCGATGCGATGCTCGAAGCGCGTCGGGTTAAGAATCGGAACACAGATGGCGCTGCGGGAACAGCCTTGAGCGACCCGAATGGTCCGCCAGCTTTCTTCTATTTTTCAGGCCGCTCGAGCAACGAGGCCGCCTTCCTGCTTCAACTGGTCGCGAGGCTCTATGGCACCAACAACATCAACAACTGTTCGTACTTCTGCCATCAGGCCAGCGGTGTCGGGCTGCGCAGTGTGACGGGCAGCGGCACCGCCTCCATCGTGCTTGATGATGTCGCGGGCAAAGATGGTGCCGACCTCCTCTTCGTCATCGGTGGCAATCCCGCCTCGAACCATCCCAGGCTCATGCGCACAATCCTCGATCTGCGCCGCCGCGGCGGCAAGGTCGTCGTGATTAATCCGCTGAAGGAACTCGGACTGGTTCGGTTCAAGGTTCCGAGCGACCCGATCAGCATGCTCTCGCCGCGTGGCTCGAAGATCGCGGATGAGTATCTTCAGCCGCACATCGGCGGCGACCTCGCCCTCTTCGCGGGCATCGCCAAAGCGTTGCTTCAAAGGCACGACCACGAATCGACAAAGAACTACGCTGACGTCGGACAGAACAGCGGAACCGCGCCCTCTCAGCAAAGTGCTTCCTCGATTTCTGCGACGGATGCCTCCTTCTCCTCCGCGCCTCCATCACCGCG
>JBBSBC010000305.1:0-2676 GCA_038251595.1 Phycisphaerales bacterium
CAGTCAGCTCGGCGAAGGTCATCAGGTGATGCACACCTTCGGCCTCGACCTGCACGGGGCGCGAGGGCTCGTGAAACTCCGGACCGGTCTTGCCCGTGGCGATCAACTCGGCCGAGCGCTCGGCAATCAGGGTTTCATTCTCGCAGTGAGCGGTAACCACCACACCGAGTTCAGTTGCGAGTTTCAGCGTCCGATACAACTCTCGATCATCAACACCGAGTGCCCCCTTGTACGCGAGAAAGACCTTGAAGCTGGTGATGCCGCGCTTGACGATCTCTCGCAACTGCCGTTCTGCAAGATCGTCGAATCGCGTCACACCCATGTGAAACGTGAAGTCGCAGGGCGCGGTCCCCTCCGCCTTGCCGAGCCAAGTCTCAAATGCCGTCATCGGTTCATCGGTCTTGCCGGGGCAGATCATCTCAACAAGCGTGGTGGTGCCACCGATAATGGCCGCGCGGCCAGCGGTTTCCCATGTGTCCTTCGCGTAGGTGCCCATGAAGGGGAGGTAGATGTGAACGTGTGGGTCAATGAATCCTGGGAAGAGGTACTTGCCTGTGGCATCGATGACTTCGGTGTCGGGTGGGCACGACTTGGCATCGATTGATTTCTCGATGCGGCTGATCTGCTCGCCAGCACAGAAAACATCGGCCGCGTAATCGTCGGTGGCGGTGATGATGCGGGCATTCTTGATGAGTAGGGGCATGGTGTTCATCGAATGATCGTACGACTCGGAACCTTTTTCCAGACAACGCAGAATCTCAGAGCAAGCTCAGCGTCGTCCGCGACAGCTACTGATTCGCCACCAGCTTCTCACTTTGTTCCACAAACTTCTCTCCCGACCAGTTGGCATCTTTGGTCACCATGCCCTTCGCGGCATTCTTCTCCGCCGCTTTGGCCTCGGCCTGACGCCGCACCAGGTCGGCGTGGGTCGTGAAATATTGGAGTGAATGGCCGCGGAAGTCTTCGATCGACTTAAAGCCCTTGCGATCCATGAAAGCCGAGAGCTGCGTGCACATCTCTTTGACCATCTTGTATCCGTGGATCATCACCCCAGTGCAAACCTGTACGGTGCTCGCGCCCATGAGGATGAACTCCGCCGCGTGCTCGCCGGTTTCGATACCGCCAATGGCCGAGAGTGAGCGGTCCGCAAAGGTGGTATGCCGGCTCTCCGAACCGACACTCTGCGAACCCGATTTGTCATCACCAGAGCCGGCTCGGAGAGCCGGCATACCAGCTCGCCCATACATCATCGTCGCCAGCTCCATCACCATGCGCAGCGCGATCGGCCGCACAGCCTTGCACGAATACCCACCGGGCACGGTGTATCCCTCGACCGTCGGTTCAGGGCGAAGCGTCTCAAGGTTGACCGACATCACGCTCAAGATGGTGTTGATCGCACTGATGCCCTCACACCCGGCGCGGAGTGCCGCGCGGGCCGGGTCTTCGATGTGCGTGATGTTGGGCGTCATCTTCGCCCAGACCGGAACACTGGCCGCGGCGTTGACCCACCCGCAAACCTCTTCCAAGATCGCCGGGTCTTGCCCCATGGCCGCGCCCATCTTGCGCTCGGGGAGTCCGTGCGGGCAAGAAAAATTCAGCTCGAAGGCATCAACGCCCGCCTCCTGGCACTTCTCAACAATTTCGACCCACGCCGCCTTGTTGTACTCCTCCATGATCGAAGCGATCAGCACACCTTGCGGATACTTCTCCTTGATCTGGCGGAACTCCTTGAGCCAGATGTCGAACGGCCGATCGGAAATCAGCTCGATGTTCTCCCACCCAATGACTTCTTTGTCATCGTGGGCCCGCATCCGTGCGTAGCGAGGGGCGACGTTGACCACCTTGCTCGCATCCAGCGAGATCGTCTTCGCGATCACCCCCCCCCAACCTTCATCAAACGCCTTCCCTATGACGTTTGCGTTGGTCCCGGGTGGGCCGCTACCGATCACAAACGGGTTGGGCAGTCGGAGACCGTCAACGGTGAGACTGAGGTCGGCCATGCCGGGGCTCCTGAAAGAAGATTCACGCCAGCCCGGCAGTATATCAACAAACGCCTCGCCTACCCGTGCAACCGCAAGCCCCCCAGTTCTCGTCCGCATCCGCTCATGCAGCGCCAAACTCCGCGCGCACACCGCCTGAACCTCGTAGACCGTCCGCGGCCCCCGATCCTCCGATCTGCAACCGATTCGGCTCCGACAACATAACGTTCGAAGCGCTGGCATCGATGCGCGCCGCGAGGCCGCGTGGACGGCTCCACGGTGTCACGAGTCACCGCCCACGCTACCTTTTGGGGCGCACTGGCGATGGCCCTGACGGCGGGCGTGGGCACGCTGTTTGGGGCGAAGGTTTGACAATGATTAAGGCGGTCGCCGGGAACACGTCGCCGCGCGGATTAGTGAGGGTTTCGAATCCCAGCGGGAGAACGGCAGGCGCCGCGCGTCATGCTGGACGTCTTCGGCCCCGCGCCGGGGCGAACGCGGATCGCGAATTGGGAACCTCCGGCGGCGTCTCGGCCTCCAAGCGTGTGTCCATCTCTTCCGCAAGCTTCAGCACAGGAGCCCAAGCATGTTCCTCCGCATGGTGTACGACGAAAAACTGGCTGCGGCCGCGTGGCTCATCGGATGTCAGAAGACCGGTGAGGCGATCGTGATTGACCCCGAGCGCGACGTCGACCGC
>JBBSBC010000306.1:0-2572 GCA_038251595.1 Phycisphaerales bacterium
CGGCCCCTCGCGCAATATGTCGGGCCTGCGGTCGGAGCGTGGAAGGCCTGAGAGGTTAGCGCGGAGGATATCGGCATGAAGCAGATGCAACTGGGGGGCACGCCTGTGCGTGCCTCGGTGTCGGGTTCGGGTGCGTAAGCCTGACGAAGCACAACGATGAATCCAGAGCGCTGCGCGTGCTGGAGTGTGCGCTGGATGCGGGGATCACGCATTACGATGTGGCGCGGCTGTATGGTTTCGGGCAGGCGGAGGGTATTCTTGGGAAGTATCTCAACGGGAAGCGTGACCGGGTAACGGTTGCCACCAAGTTTGGGTTGCAGCCGAACACCGCGCTCGGGAAGAGCAGGCGGCTGGTGAACATGGCACGGTGGGTGGCGCACCGGAGCGCGTTTGTCATGAAGATGGCCAAGCGGGTGCTATCGAAGCCCGGCGGCGCGGCGAGTGCGGGGATGTTTGATCCGAAGGATGCCGTGGCCAGTCTTGAGATGAGCCTCCGGGAGCTTGGGACGGATTATGTGGATCTGTTTCTGCTTCACGAATGCACGGTGAGCGAGGCGAATCGGGAAGATCTGATGGCGTTTCTTGAGGGTGAAATGAAGCGTGGGCGAGTGCGGGCGTTTGGCCCGGCGACGGAGTATGAGAAGTTGGAAGGGGATGGGGCGCTTCTCCCGACGGCCCAGCGCGTGTTGCAGTTTGGCAGTACCTCTCTACACCCGAATGCATCGAAGTTGCGCAATGTGGGTGGACGGGCCATGATCACGTTTGGCGCGGCGGCTGAGGCTCGGGTGCTGGCGAAGATCGCGACCGACCGACCGGCATTGGTGGCCAAGTATCGCGACCGCGCAGGTGTTGATCCGACCAATGTGGGGGTGCTGGCGGGGTATCTGTTTCGCGAGGCCGTCGCGGCGATTCCGGCGCAGACTGCGGATGGAGGTGGCGGAGGGTTGGTGCTCTTTACTTCGACGAGTGAAGAGCGGGTGAGGGCGAACGTGGCGAGTGTGGTTGACTCAGGCACTTCGAGCGCGAGCCAGGCGGCGTTTGCCGAGCTTGCTCGTGAAGCGGCGGGAAGCTAAGCACGGGCTAGGTTGGGAGCGGGCATTTTTGCATTGGCTGTTGCGGGCGCGAAGAGTTCGCCCTGCGCGTTCCACGGGCTGAAGTCGCTCGTGTAGATCCGTTCATCGGCACCACCGCCACGAAAGACCAGTTCCATCTCAGCGGCGTGGGCTTCGATCGACTTGCACGAGCGCACGTTCGCTCGCAACTTCTCGAGCAACCATGGGTTCTCGATCATCTCAACAAGCCGACGCTTGAGGTCGTCGCGGTCGTTGGCGCGGAAGAGCAGGCCGTTGTGGTTGTCAACGACAAAGTCGGGGATGCCGCCGACGGCCGCGGCGAGAACGGGCACACCACAGGCGAGAGACTCGAAGACGGTCTGCGGAGCGTTGTCCCACCAAACGCTGGGCACGAGGCAGATGTCCTTGCCACCCATCATCCATGGGATGTCGTGAAAGTTGTAGCCGCACGCGAACTGAAGCCCCCCACCACCGACACCGCCGGAGAGTCGGGGCTCAAGGCGACGGAAGAGCCACTCGATGTTCTGCCCGTCGAGCGCGAAGATCGAGAGTTTGATCTGTCGAAGGTGCGCAGGGTCCATGGATTCGAGGACATCGGCGAGAATCGGCAGGCCCTTGTAGTGGTTGTTGTAACCCATGAAGTGCAGGCGGATGGGGCGCTGCTTGTGCCAGGGTGTTGGCATCGGTTCAAAGGGGGGTGGATCGAAGATCAGGTCGGGCTTGAGGGCGATGACGCGGTTGATGCGCGAGCCGATGGGAAGTGTGCGTATGGTCTTCGGGTCTACACCGAGGCTGACAAACTTGTGGCGCACAAAGTTTGAGACCGCCAGAACGCGGTCGCACTCGCTGAGCATTTTCACCATCGCGTGGCGGCGCTGGCCATACTCGTTGAGCGGCTTGTCGCTCGGCGGTTCGGGATGAATCACGTTGAGGACAATGCGTCGCTCGGGCGAACTGGGGTCGGGAGCCTTGGGTGGATTGAGCTCGGCCATGAGGTGCGGCGTCTTGCCCCGTGTGTCGGCCTTATCGCCGCCAGAAGGGACGAGTGCGCGGGTGTAGTCGGTTGGTGTTGAGATGGCGTGGCCGGGAAGGCGGCCGCGCGTCCTGACCCAAGAGGTCAAGAGCTTTGTGCCAGCCTGTACCGACTTGATCGTCCATCCGAGGGCGGCGCGAAACTCTTTCAATGCGTTGTCAATTTCCGGCCCGCCGCGGCCGCGCTCGAACGCGGCGATCATCTCGCGTCGGGTGTCAACGGGATCGCGCGTGGGGATGCAGTTGGTGCAGGCGTTGCCGTTGTCGAAGTTGGTGCAGAGGATGCGGTGGCCCTGCAGGAGGTAGACCTGTGGGCAGACGGTGTGGTAGTTGTGCAGGCTGAAGATGTTCCTGGCACCTGCTTGTTTGGCGCGTTCGACACACCCGATCGAGAACCCCTCGATATTGTTCCAGTGCACCGCATCGGGTTTGAGTGTCTCGAAGAGCTTGCCGACCTGTTCTTCAAG
>JBBSBC010000307.1:0-2538 GCA_038251595.1 Phycisphaerales bacterium
CGCGGCGGTACACGCTCCATGTCACGGATAGCCATCGGTGAAAAGATGACGGCGTACGTCACCGCGCGGCGCGCCTCGGGACCCCAAAGCGCGCGCGAACTTCGTGCTCACCGACGCCTTTGCCCGCGGCGAGGTCCTTCTGCAGTGAGACGATCCGCCCAGTCATAGCAATAGTCCACAACCGTGACCGTCACCCCGTCCTTCACATCCGTGAAACCGGTGCGGTTACCATTCATCCCCGCCCGCGTGTTGACCCCGCAACTTCCGGTACTGGCGAACTCGTAGGAGAGGATGTGCTCCGCCGGGGTCACCGGGCTGCCATCATCCAACACGGCTTGCGTCAGACGCCCTGCGGCGTCGAAGGTGTAGTTCCAGATCTCCGACAAGGGCCCATCAGACAGGATGTTCTGGATGATCCGACCCGACTGCGACCGCACCACCGAATCGGTGACCGTGGTGGCGGGCTGGGTCACGATCAAGCCAGCCTACTGTTAGAGGGAATCGATGAGCAGTGTCGCCCCGGCATCGGCGATCATCCGCAAAACAAACGGTTCAAGCTCAACGTCCGCCGAGCTTGATTCTGGACGTAGCGAAATGTACGCCCTCAGTCGGCACGCACGCGCCTTGAGCCAGCTAGCATCGACGCCGGCCTGAATCGCCTCGCCCAAGTGCTCTTCGAGGTAGCGGTTCACAAGTTCGGACCGGTGCGAAACTGTTCCGTCAACATGGAGAGGGACGTACCCGTACGAGATGACCCGGGAGCTCCCACGCTTCTTCAGTGAACTAAGAAACTCGGGGACTGTGGCGTGCTCCGAGTCAAAATAGTAGGTCAGCGACACGCTCGAGCCCTCCAACTCTTGATCACTATCCAAGCGACTCGCCTTACCCTTGAACGGGCGCAACAATTATGAATGCGCCTACGCCAAACACCACAAGTGCGCTGACCAGAAGCCCGCGTCCAACGTCCTGAGCCAACTGATTCATGACTGTGTCAGAGGTCCAGGTCGAGGCTGGACTTGTCGCTCGCATCTCGTAGCCGTCGATGTTGTCAATCACTTCATCCCCATCCTTCCCGTATGGTGGGTTGATTCCTCCGCGGTTCCCGTGGCATCGACTATCCCCAATTGGCGTTGGTTCAGGTTCCTAGAAGGTGATCCAAGTCGTCCTGATAAGTCGCATCGCCGGCCGCGATCGCAGCACGGTAGTACTCGATAGCCAGGTCTCGTTTGCCGAGGCTTTCGGCAATCACGGCGGCAGGCGCGAAACACAATTCATCGCCGAGTTCGATCCCAAGACGCGCGATCTCTAACCCCCGTTCGGGTTGATCATTAAGGTCCAGCGCGATGGCGAGCTCAGCTCGCGCCCCGCGCGCGCCCGCATCGATCGCATCGTTGAAGTGCCGAATGGCGCCTGGAAGGTCGCCCAGCTGATTTGCGAGGATGCCCCGCTCAACGTGTGCTCGGGACTCACCGGCCGCGATCGCCGCATCAAGCGCGTTTACTGCTCCACTCTTATCGCCTCGCGCAATCAACACGTCTGCGAGTTGCCAGTTCACGCGTATGTCCAGAGTCGAGGCCTGTCGCAGAGCTGTGTAAGCCGCTTCGAGGTCGCCCAACTCGAGATACAGCAAACCCATATTCGTCAGCGCATCCACATCGCTTGGTTTGTATTTCAGGGCGGCACGGTAATCGGACAACGCATCCATCGGCCGACCTAGCTTCTCGTAAACCAACCCTCGATTCACAAGACTCGGGTACCCACGGTCGATCGCATTCTCGTAGTTCTCCAGAGCCGACTCCAGCATCCCAACCTGGTGTTCAACGATGCCTAGGTTGTGAAACACACCCCCGGGAGCGCCACCGACGCGGGCCGCCTCAAGGAGAATATCGCGGGCACCCGTTGCATCCCCAAGAGCCTGCTTTTCATCCGCGCGAGAAACCAGCTCCTCAATGAGTTCTGACTCATCTTCGCTTATTGACATTTGGGTTCCACCCTGGTTGATTTCGCTTCTTGTCCGTGTTGACCTGGTCCTTCCGAGTTTGCCCCTTCTGGTGCTTGTCCTGTGTGCTCGGTCGAGCGTTGTTTGTGTGCTCATTCGGTTGTGCAGGTTTCACCAACCAAATAACTGCTTGGGTAGCCGCAACAGCCGTTGAAAGGGCCAACGACGCGGTACCTCGAGCCATGAACTCCGACGTGTTGCGAACGGCACGCTCGAAGTGAGGATAGATTATCACCGCGGTCGCTACGACAGTTGTTGCGACCGTGAGCGCGACTACGACCTGAAACGCGCTTGCGCCCAGCGCGACCGGAATTAGGAACGCAGCCTCACCGCCAAGATCTAACCAGTTGACGGGGTCGGCTGGGTAGTCATAGCTGTTGGTCACCCCACCCTCGACCGGGTCCACCGACAGGAACCGACCCAACGCGGGCACATACTGGCGCACCCCCATCTGAATCGTCGCTACCGACCCTTGGTGTTCATACAGTTTCTGGTGTTGCCCCACGAAACCGTGGTCGGCATCCCCCGGCAGCGTGTTC
>JBBSBC010000308.1:0-2511 GCA_038251595.1 Phycisphaerales bacterium
CGTCCTTTGACGCCTTTGACGCGACTTCCTTGACCATCTGAGCGCCCATGTTTTCGTATGGGTCTTCGAGTTCGATTTCCTTCGCGACCGTCACGCCGTCTTTGGTGACAGTGGGGGCGCCGAAGGATTTTTCAAGGACAACGACGCGGCCGGAGGGGCCGAGTGTGACCTTGACAGCGCGGGCGAGTTTCTGAATGCCACGGAGAATTCTCTCGCGGGCGTCGGTATCGAAGGCAATTTGCTTTGCGGCCATGGGGAGTGAGTTCCTATTCGAATGGGTTTGAGTTCAGGTGTGAAGGCCAGGAAGGCATCGAGGCAATAGGCATCAAGGCATCAAGGCATCAAGGCATCAAGGCATCGAGTCAACCGATTTTGATCCAATCAACATTGCATGCGTTGATGATGAAGACCGACTTGCCGTCGGTGAGCTTGACAAGATGGTCGGGCTCATCGGGAAGGAGCATGGCGTTGTGAACGACACACTTTTCGGCGCGGATGAAGTAGACCACGGCATCACGCTTGCCGTTGAGTTCGCGGAGGGCTTGTCGGAGTTGGTCGTTGGTCATTTGGGAGGTATCAGCCAGTTCGCATCAGTCGATGATGGCGAGAACTTCGTCTTCGCTCATGACGAGCACCTTGTCATCGCCGATGCCCGTGCCGAGCTTGATCTCGGTGCCGGCGTACGACGAGAAGATCACGCGGTCGCCCTTCTTGACGGTGAGCGGGATGAGCTTGCCGGTGTCGGTGTTGATGGTGCCGGTGCCGACCGCCTCGACGATGCCGGTCTTGGGCGTGTCCTTGGCCTTCTCAGGAAGAAAGATTCCGGCCGCGGTGCGGTCTTCAGCCTCGTCGCGACGGACAAGAATCTTGTCGTGCAGAGGGCGGATCTTGCTGGTGGCGGACTTGGACGGCGGGTTGAGCGTTGCGGACTTGGCCATGATTCAGAGACCTCCTGAGTGAAGCTGTATGCAAGCGGTTTGAATGGGACAGTGTGAAATCGATGTCATCAGCCGGGCCACCGGCCGTCATAGAAGCGTTCTAGGCAGCGTTGCAGAACCTTGAGCATGAGTTCGACATCCGCGCTGGTCCGATCGACCACGGCGAAGGCATCAAACCGGAGCGCGGCCTTCAGATCGCGGTGTGCATCACGCGAGGCGCGCGTGCTGCGGACCACGACGGTGGGCGGCGGAGATTCGAGCCTGCGCAGCATGTCGAGCACGCGGCAGCCCGCCTCGTCGGTGTTGCCATTTGAGCATGTGGAATCGAGTGGAAGGCCGAGATCGACCACCGCGATGTGGATGGGCTGCGAGCGGATCACCTGCTCGGCCTGCTTGGCGGTGCGGGCGCGCATCGACTCAACCCCCATCGGGCGGAGGATGCACTCCATGTTGTCGGCCCATGAGTCCGGACGCCAGCCACCCCAGGAGAGCAACAGGTTCAGACGACCTGACCCGGAGACAGGTCCGACCGAAGAGACCGGACCGCACGAGACGGAGGGAGGTTGGCCGGGTGAGATGGGGCCTTTGACCATGCCGCCACCGCTCCCTCGCAGGGTCTGCGAGGAAGGAGACGAGAGGCGAAAGTGGGCACGAAAACGGCGCATTGCTGAGACGAGAGGGGCAACAGCGATGCCGGATTTTGCAGGCGTCAATTGGGGTGCGAGTGCTCGAAAATCCGCGATATTCGAGCCTTGGGCTGCCAGCGGGGGGGCGAAGACCGCTGAGCGAGTGCCAATTCGGCAGTCGAACATGCACCGATCAGGGGTTGGGTGGAGGGGTCGGTGCGGAGGGTGATGCCCGCTTCAGCCCATGGTTCCGGCCGCACTCGGGGCAAATCGGACCTGCGGTGCCTTGAAGGTCGTACAGGCAGAATGGGCATTTGCCAAGGCGCCGCCGCGCGTGCACGGGCGTGTCGCCATGGCCACATGACGGCACGTGGGAGTGAGAAGCATAGGAGCAGGACGGCGATAAGGGTGCCAGCGTTGACCGCGTAGCCGGGCAATAGGGTGCGGCGGAGAGGCCCGAGCCCCGCTCGGTTGCGGCCGAGTTGCTCGGCCATGAATGCGGATTGACCGTCGATGCGGTTGAGTTGGTAGTCTTCGGCGGCCAGGAGTGTCGAGGTGGTTTGCGATGATGTTGGCGCGGCTCTTGGTGGGAAGAATCCGAAGTCAAGTGTGCGGACACCGGCGCTCTCTTGGGTAATGGCCCACTATCCGGTGCGATTACGGAAGGCCAGGAGATAGAGGTAGCCATCGGGCTTGGCGGTCGGGCGCGGCGATGGCTTGCCCGCGTACAGACTACCTCCGCACAGCGCAATGCGGCCATCGGGTTGGAGGTAGATCAGCAGGTGCTGTTGCTCAAGCTCGAACGGCCGGGGGTCGCGGAAACCGTATGGGCGTGCGCTGGTGCGAGGCTCGATGATCAGCCGCGCCAACGAGTTGCCCTCGCGAGGATTGGCGGGGAGGGAGCGGTATGAGGTGAAGATCGCGATGAGCGCGAGTGGAGCCCAGAG
>JBBSBC010000309.1:0-2505 GCA_038251595.1 Phycisphaerales bacterium
GACGGGCTGGCGCATAGGGTTTGCGGTCGGGCACGAGTCGGTCATCTCGGCGCTGGCTTCCATCAAGGCGAATGTGGACTCTGGAACGTTCAACGCCATTCAAGCTGCGGGCGCGGTGGCACTCGACGGGTTTGATCGTCCGGAGATCGCCGACATGCGTCGGCTCTATCAGGAGCGGCGCGATGTGGTGGTCCCCGGTCTTCGTGCGATCGGGTGCGAAGTGGAAGTACCGCCCGCAGGGTTCTTCGTGTGGGCGCGAACACCCAAAGGCAAAGATGGGCATCGCATTGACTCGATGGCCTTCGCCGCGAGTCTGCTGGAAAGAGCCGACACCGTGGTTGTTCCGGGGGGCGGGTTCAGCCCGCGGGCTTCCGAGTATTTCCGGGTTGCGCTCACGGTCGAGGCCGCTCGAATGGCCGAAGCGGTGGAACGGATGACGCGGATTCCCCGGTAGCTCCAGAGATCCTCGCCCGTTGGGAATGAACTTCTTGACCGTCGGCAGGCAATTGACGATGATCTCGTACTGTTTACTGAGCGTGACCTTTGTTCGCAGACTTGTCGTTGGTGCGGCCCGGAGTGTTGAGTCTTCTGAATGGTGTACTGGATCTTCGGAACTCTGCTTCTGGCGATCATGACCACGGGCGTGATTGCTGTGGTCAGTCGGCCGGCGAAAGTTCGGTCAGCCGAGCACCGCAAGCGGTTCGCGCTTGATGCCAGCGGTCAGACGCGGATCGCGCTCGCCCCCGAACGCGAGGCCGCCCCGCCCAGCGAGCCCACCGACGGCGCGTTGTATCCGAACATCCCACTTTCGACGAACAGGCTGATTGATCTGGTACGCGATGCCGATGCACCAACATCAGCAATCGCGGATGCAGGCGTCGTTTCCGGCCCGATTGGCGGCAAGATCGTTGATACTCCCGATGGCGAGATGGTCATCACCACGCCTCCCTTCGTCTTGCGCCCGCAGATTTTCAGCAAACGTGTAGGGCGATACTTCAATAGACTGACTGGTCGGCTGCCCATCTGGGTGGTGGCGTGCCCGCGTGTCCGCCTCGAGTCGCTCGTCACACCGACCGCGCCGGATGGTCGTGACCCGGACGATTGGACGCAGTGGCGCAAGCGCGTCCGGTTGCGTGCGATCGATATCGTGATCTGTGATCGTCGGAGTTGGAAGCCGCTGGTCGCGATCATGCTCGAACCCGCGCCCGGACGACGCTTTCAACAGCGCGGCGCATCGATCGGAACATCCACCGCGCTCTTGCTCGGGGGCGGACAGGACCGGATGATCGACGAGGTTCTGGCCCATGTGGGTCTGCCTCTGGTCCGCGGCAGCGGAGACCTCGCACAGGACTGGGCCTTGATCGAGCCCTACGTCAATGAGGCGATTCTGCCGACGTTGAGCGACGAGCAATTTTTCGATGCGACCGATGCCGCCAACGCCAAACTCGACCCTGAAGCGGCAGTCAACCTGTTGCGAATGGATGCCGACAAGGGGTGGATGCTCGAGTAAGGAGGACGGTCCTCTGGCCGGTCTGCTTTATTCTAGCAAGTTGTTCACATTTTGTTATTGCAAGTTTGGATTCCGTGTGGTATGCTCTCGGCCATGCCACTGCGCTCCCTGTTCCTTGACCTCAACGCCTATTTCGCCTCGTGCGAGCAGCAGGCCAACCCGGAACTTCGCGGCAAACCTGTGGCCGTGGTGCCCATGTTGACCGACTCAACATGCTGCATCGCGGCGAGCTACGAGGCCAAAAAGTTCGGGATCAAGACCGGCACGCGTGTCGGCGATGCCAAGCTGATGTGCCCGAAGCTGATCCTGATTGCCGGCCACCACGAGCGGTACATCAAGGTCCACCACCAGATCCTGCGTGCGGTCGATACGGTGATCCCGGTTCACAGGGTGTGCTCAATTGATGAGATGGAGTGTCGGCTTGTGCGGGCCGAGCAGCCGCGCGAAGCGGCGATGAACGTTGCACGCCGCATCAAGCGTGCGATCCGCGATCAGGTGGGCGAGTGCCTGACATGCTCAGTTGGTCTTGCGCCCAACCGTGTCTTGGCCAAGATCGGCACGGACATGCAGAAGCCCGATGGGCTCGTCTGTATCGAAGAGCACGAACTTCCCGATCGGCTGCTCCCGCTCAAGTTGCGAGATTTGCCCGGTGTTGGGGCGCGGATGGAGAGAAGGCTGAACATCGCGGGAATCGGAACGATGGCTGATCTGTTTGCCCGCTCAGAGAAGGAACTGCTCAAGGCGTTCGGGAGCATACACGGCGCGTACTGGTATCGCTGGTTGCGCGGCGAAGAGGTTGTCGAGACGGCAATACGGACACGGACGATCGGTCATCAGCACGTGCTGCCGCCCGTGCAGCGCAACCTTTCTGATGCGCGCGCGGGGCTGGTTCGATTGCTGCACCGAGGGGCGGCACGACTGCGCAAGAAGGGGTATATGGCGGGCGGCCTGCAGGTCTTTGGGCGCTGTCTGGACGAGGGCCCGGGCGGAAGGGC
>JBBSBC010000310.1:0-2491 GCA_038251595.1 Phycisphaerales bacterium
ACTTCAAGCCCGGCGAAGGCGGCAAGACCGCGGTTTATATGGCCCGCTGGATCAACACTTGGGGGGGCGCGGGGAGAAGCGGCCGTGGTCGGAGATCGCGACGGCGACGGTGGCGGCGTAGCACATCGTGGGGGCTCATCGCTTGATGGCCCGGATCGCCTTGGCCCGCGCTTCGAGCGGCTCGGCCTCTTTGGCGCGATCGGTCTTGCGGTAGAGTTCGGCCATGTTCTCCAGGCTCTGGGCCACGTTGGGGTGGTCCTTGCCGAGAGCCTTTTCCATCATCGCCAGCGCCCGCTTGTAGAGCGGCTCGGCCGCGGCGTACTGGCCCTGCTTTTCATAGAGCGAGGCCAGGTTGTTGAGGCTCGTGGCCACGCTGGGGTGGTCGGCGCCCATCTCTTTTTCAGCCACCGCCAGAGCCTTGGTGGCCACCACCACGCCGCGGTCGTAGTTGCCTGCGCGCAGCAGGTCAAGTGCTTCCTTGTTGAGCGTCTCCCACTCGATCCCCTGCCCGCGAGCAGGTGTGGTGCCGGTCAGCATCAACACGGCGAAGGCGATTACCAAGAACATGGTCGGCTGCCGCGGTCGTCGGCTGTGCATACTCGGCTCCGTGGCGTTGGCAAGGGCAGCGCGGATGGCGCGGCCTTCGGCACTTCAGATGATATACAAGGCCAGCGGACCGCTGGCACGCTTAGAAGCGATGCCCCGAGACCGTCGATGCTCATCGCGCCGAGAGGGGCATCACGGGGTGCAACCTGAGCAACACGCCCAGATGTCCGCTGGTGCTGGTGGATACCAGCACAGGGCGGCAACACCCCCTGCTCCTGCTGCACGCAGGTGTCGAGAAGAACCGGCGGGGTTCAGAGATCTCGCTGCTGGCCGACCAACCCGCAGACATCCAGTCTTTTCTCCCTGTTCAGGCTGTGTTCTTGGCCAGTTTGGGGCCAAATACCACCGATGCAGGGTGCAAACGTCTGAACATGCTCGACATGCGGGCCATCCGATCGAGCGCGCAGGCCCCCTGATCGAGCGCGCCGGGCCGCCGATCCACCATGCGGCGGCCCCAACCGAGCCTGCATCACGCACAAATGAACCTGCTCGGAATCCGATCGGGATCGAACTCAGCATGATGGGAGGAAATGGAGGCGCTGGGTTACCATGGAAGCAAGGCTTGTTGGCGCTGTGCATTGCGTCGTGTTGTTGCATCCGTTGGGTGGTGACCCCTCATCGTGACTTTGCCAACGCCATCCCGCCAACTCATGCACAAAGACTTGCACGCGAGCTTTCACGGGCATGCGCTCATCCGGGTCATCGCCCGTCTTCGTGCGCCAGTTGGCCTCGATCCGTCCGTCCCCGCCCGCGTCGCCAAACCCCGCAAGCGCGGAGCGCGAGAGAAGATCGGCGGCGCGAAGCGATGTCGTGATCAGTCATCATTCGCCGAGATGACTGGTTCGCCCTTGATCAGGGACTCGTAATCCGCCATCGTGCCCTTGCTCAGGGTGCAGTCGATAACTTTCTTGCCCAGCGGGTCAAGATCTGGCACGGTAAACTTGCCGAGCTGCTGTCGGAAGAACGTCTCAAGCTCGGCCGCGCCGATGTCGTAGGCCTCTTCGCCGACAGTCATTGACTTGTCCACCTGCAACATCGAGAGAGGCACGCGCTGGCTCTCGATGATGAGTTGCTGGAGCGCAAAGCCCAGCAACGGACAGCGCGCCGGCATGAGGTCGGCGGGGCCGAACTTCGCTCCGCCGCGACGCGCCAGATATTCACGCGCCAGCCACTGCGGCATGAAGCCGACCTTCCAACTGCCCACGTGCTGGTTGGGGCAGAGGATGTACCGCACGCGCGGCGTGTCAACGATCTGGCGCAGAAGGAGATTCGCCTGATCCACGCGTCGGCCCGTCGCGAATGGCCAATAGCTCCCCACACCCTCGCTGGACATCCCGTCGGAGGCCACGATGGACGGATTGGCGTGCCCGCGCGGCGCGACCAGCCGCCAGATCCATGCCAGTGCCGGCGGGAGGATGTGGAACATGCCGATGATGCCGTAGGTGGGATCCTCCTTCGTGCAAGGCGGTGTGCGCACGCCGAAGCTGCGGATATCGACGCTGACCGCGCCGTGAACAATGTTGGGGATGTTGTTGCGTGGAATGACCACGCGCGGGTTCGGGCACGACTTGCCGGGCGAGTCTTCGATGTGCTCCCAGATCAGTGCCGTCGCTCCGGGCGCGGCCTTGATGTTCAGGAACAGCAACGGTTCCTTCGGGTGGATGGTCACTTCTTCCAGGTCTGGATCGACGCCGTAGTGCTCGATGTGATTGACGCGGACGAACCACGCTTCTTCCGCATCGCGCAGCTGAAGTCGGCCATCCCCTTTCCGAAAGCTCGGGTGACACATCGCCATGTCGTCGGTGACCGGCTGAAGGTCGCAGGTGCGCGGCAGGGTGATGTATCTGTGATCAGTGCTGACAACGTGCGTTCCTAGAAGCAATCG
>JBBSBC010000311.1:0-2488 GCA_038251595.1 Phycisphaerales bacterium
GCGGTGTTGTCATCCCAGGTCAGTATCGTTCGCGCGATCGGCGCAGTCAGATGCGAACCCGCGATGAGGTACCAGGCATCATCGGCGAGGCCATTGTTGTTCTCATCGCGCGAGACTTCGATGGTGCCGCACTCGGCGTATCGGAGCGTGGGCTGACCACTCGTCCAGAAGGCATTGCCGAAGATGATGATGTCGGTGCCGAAAGGATTGTGCGGGTTGTCGAAGACACGATGGTCAAATGCGAGTGTGAGCTGGCCACCAAACCCGCCGAGTGTGACCACTTTGGTGTTGTCGGCAACAAATGGTCCGCCGCCAACCGGCGCGCCGAGCGCGCGCGTCGGGTCGTTGAAGAGCGGGTCATTGACGCGCTGCCCCGGCGCCGGTGCGTACTCGACGACTCGCGAGGCAAATGGCGATTGCGCTGCGCACCACGAACAGGGCAACAGCATCGCAAGACCAGAGACGATGATGCCGAAGTTCCGGCGGCGAGATGGTGGTATGTTCATGCGCGCCGCCTGCGTGTGGTCACCACTACGCCAATCAGCAGCAGTGCCGAGGCCGATGCTGAAGGGATAGCGTACCGATGGATCAAGTTGTTGAGCGTGTTGTAGACCAGCAACTCGTGCGTGGTTCGGTTGAACGCAACACCGTAAAGGGCATCAGGCCCTGCGGGCGAAAGGCGCAGCGGGTTCGATGGATCGGTCGGGTCAAGAATGGCCGCGTACCCATACTCGCTTGTGCCTGAAAACGAATCACCACCACCCACCAGCAGACTGCCGACCTCGTCGAACGCGAGGGGATAAGCCGAGAGCACCGATCCGAAAAGTGCGCCTGTGCTGAAGGGCACTGAAGTTGGGCCGGAGAGGGCCGCGACATCGAACGATCGAATCTCTCCGGTCGGCAGGAACCCGCACCCGGTAAACACGCGCCCACTGTTGATCGCGATTCCGCCGGAGCCGAGGCCGATGTTGGTCAGCACGGTGGTGACCGACGTGGGACCGCCGGGCGTTGCGGGCAGGTCGAGACGATTCACGATGGGCATGAAGTCTGTGCTACGAGCCCCGGTGATGAAGAGTCGGGAGTTTGCATCCCACGCGGCATCGAAGTTCGGCGTGATGGCCGAAGCCGTGACCACCGCGGGTGCGCTGCTCATCACGGAGCTGTTGAGCGGATCAGCGTCGATGACATGCACCGAGGCGGTGGTGGTAAAGTTGCCATCACCGATCGCGAACTTATGACCATCGGGGCTGAAGCGGATGAAGCTTGCACCAAATGACCCGACCAGGCCCGAGGGGAGCGACGCGACTTGTGTGTAGCTCGAACCATTGACGCTGTCCTGTCGCATGATCGCATCACCCACTACCGTGTAAATGCGGCCATCAGGCCCAACATCAAAGATCGAGTTTGGCACACCGAACGAGCCGACGAGCTGATACGCCGGGGGCGCGGCCGCGACGTGGGCTTCTGCTAGGTGGAGCGAACACAGGCCGACAATCGTCGTGCAGCAAGCGCTTCGCATCCGAGTGTACAAAGATCTCGTGCATGATGTGGAGACGTATTTGTCAAAGCATACTGCCTGTTGCCGCGGCGTGGCCCTGCGTGCTTTTGCTTCATTGATGTGTGACGGTTCTAACACGGGCTTGAATTGACTGACGGTCGCCATCGCTCAAAACTCCGGCCCTGAATCGCGCAGGGCAAAGGACAAAGAGGCCGCGCCCGCGGGGGATCCGACAATCGGATAGCCGGGAGGTGGATGAACTTGAGCGTGCGAAAAAAACGCACGCGCATCAAGCCGCCACATTCGCCGGCGCCCCAAAATCGCGAGGGCTGCCAACAACACCGGCTCATGGCAGGTCTTCCGGCTCGGAGCGGCCGATCTCAGGTCTTCCCACCCGCAGGTGTTGCAGGCAGTGACAGGTCCACCGTTAATCGGCGGAGAGATCGGCGCACAGGCTCCTCACGGCGGCGCGTCCGCGGTGGAGTTGGAAGGGCGACACCTTTGTACACCCGGCCTTACCACGCTTCCCTTTTCAGCCCGAGCCGCCTTTTCGCGGAACGAGCACCTTGAGCAGTTGGCAGAGTAGCACACGGTCTGGTTCTTGGCAAACCAGCGGAACCTTCATCTGGTCAGCGAGCTTAAGAGAAAGGCCGATGCGAGCGGATCCACTCAGCCATCGACCTTGCGGCCGCGGCACGGTGGCTGAGACGGTTTTTCTCTTCACTCGCGAGTTCCGCGCCGGTTTGTATGAATGTTGGCGCAACCAAGAACAGCGGGTCGTATCCGAAGCCGTTGCTGCCCGCAGGGATTCGAGGCGGCAGGCCGATGCGCCCGTCAAACGTGCCGCGGGTGAGATGGAGGATGGTGGAGGATACAGAGGAACGTGTGCTTGGTGAGGACTCGAACCCTTCCGGCGCGACATAGGCACGCTCAGTCTGGTTTGTGAGAGCGATGATTGGCGTGGACTCGAGGGCGGCCCCCCCCCCCCCC
>JBBSBC010000312.1:0-2459 GCA_038251595.1 Phycisphaerales bacterium
CGATCCCCTGGGCTGCGGCGATTCACTTTTGTCCGCCGCAACACTCGCGCTCTCGAGCGGTGCGGATGTAACCACCGCTGCTTACATCGGCTCACTCGCGGCGAGCGTGCAGGTCCAGCAACTGGGGAATATCCCCGTGACAATCAACGACCTACGTCGCCAGTTACAGGTGATAGGCGGAACATCGCTGAGCCTGACCACACGGAACACACCCGTGCGTCTCTCGGCGTAACTTGAATCCTACCCGAAGAAGCCCGTATTCCCCCGATGACCTGAATCTCCCGATGACCTGACCCGCTCGATGACCTGAATGTCCCGATGATTAGTTACATCATCCCCACACACAACCGCCCCCACGAACTCGCATCCACACTGGAATGCTTGGGAACGTTCGGTTCAAAGACTGCCTGCGAAGTCATAATTATCGATAATGCGAGTACAATCCCGGCGCAGGCACCGCACACGCTGACCAATGGATGGAATGTTACGTTGATGCGGCTCGCCGCCAATGCCGGTGCGGCGGCCCGCAACCACGGCGCCCGGGTGGCCCGGGGAGAGTGGCTTTTCATGCTCGATGATGATTCTTCGCCACTTGACTCACTCTCTACTACCGATCTTAGTAACATAAGTCCATCGATCGGAGCTCTACACACGGACATCTTTCTGCGCGGGGGTACCCGCGAGCTGGGCGGGCTACCCCAGGTCACGGTTGGGTGTGGCATGCTTGTGCGCCGCGATCTCTTTAACGCGCTTAATGGTTATGATCCTTCCTTTGGTTATTATGTTGAGGAGTACGATCTATGCGCACGCATCATCGCGGCGGGGTTCACGATCGCTTCTCTGCCGCTGCGTGTACTCCATTGCCGATCGGCGACGATGCGCAGCAAGGTGAATATTCTCGCGCGGCTCACCCGCAACAACGCGTGGCTCGCGCAACGCTACGCACCTGATTATGTTCGCCGTGCGGTGCTCGCACACGACCTTGCCCGCTACCGCGCCATCGCCAACCGCGAGAACGCGCTCCTTGGTTACATCCAAGGCCTGCGCGAGTACCGCGCTACTCGCCACACCCAGGCTCGCACACCCCTCTCGCAGTGCCATTGGGATCGATTCTGTGGGTTAGAGGCGTGCCGCCAAACGCTTGAGGCTGCCCACGCGCAGAGCCCCTTCTCGACGGTGTCGTTGCTGGCGCCGGGGAAAAATGCGCACATACTCGCACAGGCTCTGCTCGAAAGGGGAACCCGAATAGTCCCCGGTGATGCGGATCTTCGTGTTGTAGCCACGCTTTCTCCCGGACCGGCCCGGGACGCACTTCACGCGGCACGCGGCGAACCCCAACGAACGGTCGCCGTACTACCTCTTAAATCGACTGGTCACACTCTGGCTCGGCACACGCGTCCGCCGGAGCTTGCGTTTATGACGGCCGCTAGCCCACGATGAAGTTCAGTTCACAGGCTCGTCCAATGATCTCCCATACCATTCCACTATGTATACCGCCGCGAGCAACGTCATGAATCACCGCACCACGCTCGTACTCTCCGCGTTCGCCCTACTTACAGCGGCGGGAACGCTCGCCCACGCACAGACCGCGCTCGGGAACGGCCGGGGCCTGGAAGCGGACTTAAGTGGCCGCGGCATTGGCAACGCGCCGCGTGCGGACTTCATGAAAGAAGTGCGTTTGCGTAACGACGTTGTCACTGGCAACGCCGTGGGTGGACGTTCCTTCCGTGGCAACGTCGGCTATCGCTCGGGCGACGAGTTCCGCGGTGCGCTGGGTTCGGATGATCTATTCAGCTTCCGCCGCGACTCTATCACCTCCGGTCAGGGAGGCACAGGTCTGCGCGGCACGGGCTCGCTCCAGTATCAGTACTCATTTAGCACCGGCAATCAGTTCGGCAGCACCCTTTCGCGCTCGGGTGGCGGCACGCAGGATGACAAGACTCAGCTTCCGATCGATCGCTCGGTTCGGCGCAACACGAATGATCAGGGTCGAGGCCTTGGTGAAGGCTGGAACACACTCGCGCCCAAAATGGGGACATTACGTTCCACTTCAACATACAACACGCTCTCAGCGCTGAACCCAAGTGTAATTGGGGCGCGGCAGACGCGCAACGGAATCGAATCTCTCACCGCTTCGAGCCTCTTGGGTCTTCGCTCGGTCGAACGCAAACGTAATGAGAACGAACTTCCCCCCGGGCTGGTCAACCGGCCGGTGACCGCGCCCAGCGTGAATACTCAGGTGCCCGCAACGCAGACCAATCTCCCGGCCAACCTTGAGGAATCGGTGCGCCCGGGGACGGCACCTGTGCCAACAGCGCAGCCGCCGGAAGCTACAAATGCTTACGAGCAGATTACTCAACGTTACAAAACCCTGCAAAAGCCCGATGAGACCGCTGAAAACTCATGGGAAGGTCGCATGGTTACGATCCGGAAGCAGCTTCAGGATCAACGCGATAATC
>JBBSBC010000313.1:0-2408 GCA_038251595.1 Phycisphaerales bacterium
ACCGCGGGCAACACGGGCCTGGGGCTTGCGCTTGTTGCGGGCCAGCGCGGCTACAAACTCAAGGTCGTCGTGCCCGACAAAATGTCGCAGGAGAAGATCCAGCACCTCAAGGCGATGGGGGCCGAGGTCGTGCTGACCCGCAGCGATGTGCCCAAGGGCCACCCGGAGTATTACCAGGAACTGGCGGCTGCGATCGCGAAGAAGACCCCAAACTCGATGTACGTGAACCAGTTCGGCAATCCGGACAATGCCCAGGCCCATTTCGATACCACCGCACCAGAGATCGAGGAACAGATGCTCGCGGTCGGCGGGGTTGATGCGGTTATCTGCGGCGTGGGTTCGGGCGGCACACTGACCGGCATCGGCAACTATTTCAAAGAGCGTGCCGCCCAAGGCAAGCACAAGCCGGTCAGGATGATCCTTGCCGACCCGGCGGGATCCATCCTTGCGCCGCTGATCAACGAGGGAAGGAAGATCGAGCCTGGTTCGTGGCTCGTCGAAGGAATGGGTGAGGATTTCATCCCTGACATCTGCGACCTCAGCCTTGTGAGCGAAGCCTTTGAGGTCACCGATGCCGAGTCATTCACCGCCGCGCGCGATCTGCTCGCACGCGAGGGTGTGCTCTCGGGTTCGAGCACCGGGTGCATTCTCGCCGCCGCACTCATGTTTTGCCGGAAGCAGACCAAGCCGACCAACGTGGTCACATTTATCTGCGACAACGGGGCCAAGTATCTCTCCAAGATGTTCAACGACTTCTGGATGATGGACAACGGGTTCATCAAGCGCGAGAAGACCAACGACCTGCGCGACCTCATCGCACGCCGCCACGATCTCGGTGAAGACTACACGCTCAATACCAACCACCCCGTGCGGCAGGCAATCAAGTGGATGCAGCTGTATGGAGTTTCGCAGATGGTGGTGAAGGAGGCCGATGGCGCTGGCGGTGGTGGAGGAGTGGCGGGCATCATCGATGAGGGCGACATCCTCATCGGCCTAGCCACCGATCCGCGTGCCTTTGATCGCCCCGTATCAGACTTCATGACCCGCCGCCTTGAAACCCTCGCACCCGAAGCCCCGGTCTCAAGCCTCATGCCCATCTTCCGCGCCGACCGCGTGGCCATCGTGGTCGATGCCCGGGGCGCGTATCACGGGCTGATCACCAAGCTTGACATGATCAACTATCTGCGGAGCCAACTCGCGCGCTGAGGCGAGCCGTTTCACTCGTCATCAGCCTTTCACCCGCCTGCAATTGCCCCGACGATCAGCAATGGCTCGGCACCCTTCGCGACGGCCGAGGGCAAGGGGCAGTCTGGCGATTCGTGCGTAAGGTCGCGCCCGCACGCAAAAAATCTCAGGAAGGGCCTGCGCTGCCGCGTCTGGTGATCTCGGATCGTTCCACGCAACATGGGATACTTGGCTTCGAGCGCATCTACGACCGAGCGTTGAGTCGGCAAGGGCACGGCGTTCATTTCGAGCTTTGCCTCAGCACCAACGCCCGCCAGCGTGCGGAGATGGAAAGGGAGTTCAACACGGATTGTTACCCGAGCATCGTCGGCCTTCATGGCAGCGTCTGCACCTCGACCGAGAGCACGGCCGGAAGGTCGCGGACGATCGGTGCCCACTTGTCGCCACCGTTTGGCGATGCGTAGACCTGCCCGCCTGTCGTGCCGAAGTAGATGCCGCAGGGGTCGAGCGCATCGACGGCCATGGCATCGCGCAAGATATTCACATAACAGTCGCTCTGCGGCAGCCCATCCGTGAGCCCCTCCCACTCATTGCCGCCCGTCCGACTGCGATAGACGCGCAGCTTGCCCTCGGGCGGAAAGTGCTCGGAATCACTCTTGATCGGTACGACGTACACGGTCTCGGGCTCGTGCGCATGAACATCAATCGGAAATCCAAAGTCGCTCGGCAGGTTCCCGCTGACTTCGTGCCAGGTCTCGCCCGCATCATCACTCCGCATGATGTCCCAGTGCTTCTGCATGAATAGGACGTTCGGTCGCGATGGGTGCAGCGCGATCCGGTGAACACAGTGTCCGACCTCAGCGTTGGGGTCGGGAATGTACTGCGACTTCAGTCCTCGGTTCACCGGACGCCATGAGTGCCCACCATCGTCAGTCCTGAAAACGCCCGCCGCTGAAATCGCGATGTACATGCGGCCGGGGTTCGCCGCATCCTGCACGATTGTGTGAAGGCACATGCCCCCCGCGCCCGGTTGCCATTGCGGCCCGGTGCCGTGGCCGCGAAGGCCCGCAAGCTCGTGCCACGACTTGCCCCCGTCGGTGGTGCGAAAGAGCGCGGCATCCTCAACCCCGGCATAGACCGTGTCGGGATCGTTCAGCGAAGGCTCGAGGTGCCAGACACGCTTGAACTCCCAAGGGTGCTGCGTGCCGTCGTACCACTGGTGC
>JBBSBC010000314.1:0-2372 GCA_038251595.1 Phycisphaerales bacterium
ACCGCTACAGCCTGCACCGGCACACGTTCGTGGACCGCATCTTGCGGCGTGTGCAGGAGAAGCGGCTCGTCATGATCCCGGCTGAGTACCCCAATGACTTTGAATCGCAGATGAATGCGAACGTACTTCGTCCGGTGCAGAAGCTGCACAACCTCGCGCCCGATGCGATGGAGTGGTACAAGCCCGATGAACTGCGAGACGATTGGATGCAGGCCGGCGCGTTTGCTGAGGCGCTGGCGGCGGTGAAGTATGGGCTCGATTCGCTGCACATGAGCGTGACCGATGAGCCGATGGCGGATGATGCGCCGAAGATCTTTGCACCCAGGGGGATCGGGCGAAGATTCTGATCGGGGATAGATTCCAAGCAATCGGTGTGCTTCGGCCGCCCAACGGCGGGCTTTGAAGTGTGTTGTTGTTGAGAACGCGAGCGGAAGGTACACGCTTGCCGTATGACAGCAGCCGAGATCCAGACCGCGATTGATGCGGGCATCATTCAGGTGCTCGAAGGTGGGCAGGAATATCAGTTGCCCAACGGCACGCGCGTGCGACGCGCGGAGCTGGCTTCGCTCATCAAGGCGAAGGGTGATCTCACAAGTATCTCTGGGGCTGAGGATGACGGGTGCATCATCGAAACGGGGAAGGTCTCGTTTGGCCGCATGACTTGAAACGGAGAGATCGTGTTGACGTTTGCGAGGCAGCTTGTGCGGAGCGGTGGTGAGAGAATCGCCCGCGCCATCGCGCCGGACATGGCGGGACGAGCGGACTTCACACGCGGTATGGGCCTTGGGTACGGGATTGGCGGCGGCATTGGTGGTGGGGCTTTCAAGTCCACGTATGAGGCCGGGAAGATCACGCGGCGCGACCCGGACTTCACGCCGCAGGGGCTCGGCCCCAACGCGATGGCGGAAGTCGGCAATCTGGATATGGTGGTGCGGCGGTGCCGCGACCTGGCGGACAACAACCCGCTGGTGGATGGCGCTGTCCACGCGCGCGTGAACGCGGTGGTCGGCACGGGGTTGACGTGGTTTCCCGACACGCCGTGGGATGATGTGAATGACCAGCTTTCCGAGCGGCAGGAACTGCACTCGCGCCGTGTGGACCCGGAACGGCAGCTCTCGATCGCCGACAGCCAGCGGCTTGCGTGCCGCGAGATTCAAGTCGCGGGTGAGGTCACGAGTTATTACCCGATCGTCGAGCCCTTCGGCGGGCATGACTGGGGTGTGGCGATCGAACTGATTGCACGCGAGCGGATTCCGCTGGATCTGCATGGTGTGCTGAACAGCGGGAACGTGGTGCGGCAAGGTGTCGAGTATGACCACTCGAACCGCGTGGTGGCGTATCACATTTTGACGCATCACCCGCGTGATGCGGGGCACGCGGCTGGGTTTGGTGGTGCGGGGGGAGCTGGCTGGGGTGGTTGGGGCGGCTCGTACATGCTCGGCTCGCCGAACCTTGTGCGTGTGCCGGCGGAGCGGTGCGAACTGATGTTCGCGGATCGGCGGATCGAGCAACTACGCGGTGTGCCGCGGATGGTGACGGTGATCAACACCATCCGCATGGAAGATGGATTTCAGGATGATGCCATGGTGGGGGCGCGGTTGCAGACGGCGTATGCAATCTGCATTCCGCTGCAAGGCAACCTTTCGACGTTCATGTCGAAACGCGATCAGAAACTGATGAACGGGCAGGAGCCCGCCGCGCTGGATGCCAACATGCGGCCGGTGCAGCGGATTGAGCCGGGCGGGATCATCTTCTACAAGGCCGGCTCGGAGCCGAAGACGATTCAGCCGACGTTGCCGGGCCAGCAGTTTCCGGCGATCGAAGAGGTGTTGCAGCGGCGGATCGCCAAGGGCATCGGCGGTGATTATGCGACGGTCTCGGGCGATTCGAGCAAATCCAACTTCTCGGCCTCGCGGATGGATGCGCTCACGACCCGCGCCGATTGCGAGCCGGAGATGCGGATGATCTGGGATCATCACACCGATCCCTGGCGACGCGCGACGATCAGGCTTGACATTCTTCGCGGCAAGATCCGGCTGACCGGTGAGCAACTGCGCGAGATCGAGCGGCACAGTGAGACGCTCTTTCGCTGCCGCGTCGGGTTCCGCGGGAACAAGTATGTCAACCCGGCGCAGGAATCGACGGCCAACGCGACGGATATCAACACCGGGATCAAGTCGGAGATTCAGGCGATCAGCGAGCTGGGCGGGGACTTCAAGAGCATTGCCCGCGAGCTGGCGAGGTGGGAGTTGACGGTGCGGAATGAACGCATCAAGCTCGGCTTGCCGCCGGAGCGGCCCAAGCAGGGGATCAGCGGCGGGGCTGCGCCGACTTCGGGGGGTGAGAACAAGAAGGAAAGCGGCTCGGAGAGC
>JBBSBC010000315.1:0-2309 GCA_038251595.1 Phycisphaerales bacterium
CAAGGAGCCCGACGCACTGTCCTTTGGAGATCTCAAACGAGACCCCACGCACGGCATGGACTTTGCCGAAGGATTTATGAACTTGCCGAACTCGGATCATGCATTCAACCGGGGTGCGAGGGGTGGGTGCTCAGGAAAGCTGGGGGGGCGGGGGGGGTGGGGGGGGTGGGGAGGTCAGGATGGGTGACGAAGGCTGGAAAGCTGGGGGGCATCTGGTCCACAAACGGACACCATAGCGATTCCCAGCCAATCGGGTGAGCGATCCCCACCCATTGTTCAGTTCCCATGGTACACTTTCCCTCCCGCCGCCGAAGTTGGGGTGGGCAAGGGTTGGGTGATAGGAATGGAAGCGGGACGTCCCAGACTGCTGATCGTTGGCGGGCCAAGCGTGGCTCAAGATGCGGTCGCGCGCCTGCTAAGCGGCGAGTTTGAAGTCAATATCGAGACGGGTCTTCATGGTGAGTCGGGTATTGAGATCGTCTCCCATGCCGCCGAGCGCGGCTATCACGCGATCATGATCGATATGGGCGTGGTGTTGGCTGGTGCCGGTCTACCCAATGCAAACATTGCCGAGGGAGACCCCGGTGCCGTGCTGAGTGCCATCGGCGAAGGCGTCTGTCTGTCAACGATCGAAGGCCGCATCGTCTGGGCCAACGACCGTTTCCGAACCTTTGATGACCAGACCCAGGCACGCATCGCCGCCGTCTGTCGGCGCGCGGCCCAGCAGTTCGAAGATCAACGCCTCGAGCAAGAGGCCGCGGGCTATTCGGCAGGTGGCAAGTTCGATGTCTCATCCGCTGATGAGAGCAAGTTCTACGAGGTCACCGTCTCGCTCGTTCGCCGCGAAAATGCGCAGGGAATCGCCAAGATCGACCGCGTCGCGGCCGTGGTGTGGGATGTCACGCAGTCGCGCCGGATGCAGCAGAAGATGGATGCCATCGACCGCGCCGGGTCCGAACTCGTCCGGCTTGATGCCGAGAGCATCCGCAAAAAGCACGTTGCCGATCGCCTGAAACTGCTCGAAGAAAAGATCGTGAACTTCAGCCACGCGCTGCTCAGGTTCGATCACCTGGCGGTGCGTCTGCTCGACGAACGCACGGGCAAACTTGAGCTGGTCATGGCGAGCGGCCTACCGCCCGAAGCCATGGAGATCGAGCTCTATGCCCAGCGCGAGGGCAACGGCATCATGGGCTATGTGGCCGCGACGGGCAGAAGTTATATCTGTCCGGATGTCGGGCGCGATCGGCGCTACGTCACGGGTCTGCACGGCGCACGGTCGAGCCTCACCGTCCCGCTGAGATTGCACGACAAGGTGATCGGCGCGTTCAACGTCGAGAGCGAGAATCTTTCCGCCTTTACCGAAGAGGACCGGCAGTTCGCTGAAATTTTCGCCAACCACATCGCCCTCGCGCTGCACATTCTCGATCTGCTGGTGGTCGAACGTTGTGCAACAGGCGAAACCGTCACCGGAACCGTGCAGGGTGAGTTGAACGCTCCGCTCGACGACATCATGCGCGAGGCCGACGTGCTGAAACTCGCCGCCGCCGGCAACCCCGAGCTGAGCGAGCACATCGATCGCATCATCGCCGATGTCAACGCCATCCGCCAGCGCGTCAAGGAAGCCGCCGGCGGCCCGCAGACCATCCTCGGCGCAGAGAAAGCGCTTGCCGATACGAAGAGCGACCCGCTGCTTGCCGGCAAGCACGTTCTCGTCGCCGATGATGAGCCCAAGATCCGCCAGATCATCCGCGAAGTGCTGCGAAACAAGGGCTGCCGCGTCGCCGTCTGCGGCGATGGCACGCAGGCTATTCAGGAACTCGAATCAAGTGTCGCCGCGGGCAGGCTCGGTCGGTTCGACCTGATCATCAGCGATATCAAAATGCCCGACCGCAACGGGTACGAGGTCTTTGCCGCCGCGCGCCGCATCGATCCGACCGTGCCGGTCATCCTGATGACCGGCTTCGGCTACGACCCGCACCACTCGATCGTCCGCGCCAGTCAAGAGGGCCTGCAGTGCGTCCTCTTCAAGCCCTTCCAGATCGATCGCCTGCTTGAAGAAGTGAAGAAAGCCTTTTCTCCTCGAACTGAAAAGGTCGGAACTCCGGGCTGAAGCACGGATCAACTTCACGTTTCAACGCGTCGCTTCGCAACCACCACACGCGGCAGTCCATCGTTGTCGTTGGCGATGCGCACATTCTCAAACTGCGCGCGTTCCCGAGCCAGGCTCGCCACCGCTTGCGCTGTGCTCGCGGCCGTCTCAATGATCAGCAGCCCGCCGGGTCTGAGGTGATGCCCGGCCTGATCGATCA
>JBBSBC010000316.1:0-2249 GCA_038251595.1 Phycisphaerales bacterium
CGGACTTCTCATCTGATCTGGTGAAGCAAAGTGCGGCAGATCATTATGACACAATCGTGATCGGGGATGGTTTGAGTCCTTCGGGCACCCCCGGATCACTCAGCTTGCCGACGTGTGTGATGCTGACGTGGGGCTCGCCTTCCGGCATGACATCGTTTTCAGTGAATCTTGCAGCCCTCTTCCACAGCAACTCTTTATAGTCAAGTTCGTATACAACGGATTGATACGCCTGCTTTGGGTCGGCGAACAGTTCACCGGCGTAGTAGGTCAGGCATACCGCAAGGGCTCGCTCATCGCAGCGAAGTTGGAACGCAAGGTCATTGTACTTGTGGGCGCTGCGGTGAGTTTCGCCGTTGGCGAAACGAAGCGGGAGGCAATCGCGTGTGTCCTGAACGGACTTGAGCGTGATCTCTTTCTTGAATCGCTCCTCTGTCGGACGAACAACGGTCGTCGAACGTGGCCACAGGCGCAGGGGGTGAAACAGGGCAACATACACATATTCGCTTTCATCGCTGCAAGCAAAAGCCCAGCTGAACCAAAGAATCGCCTTATCTCGATCGCAATGGCGTTGCGCATCGCTGAATCCCTCAACATGAACGATACCATTGATATCGCCCGATTCGATTTCGAAGCAAATGCCGTCGCAATTGGAGATACGTGTTGCAGTGTCGTAGAATGTTCGAGCATACTTCATATCATAGTCCTCAATCGGCCATCTGAAGATGTTGAATTCCGTGTTGTTGTAATAACAACTGCAGATTAGGGCTGATCGGACGGTTTGTAATCAACATGGGTGAGAGCGGAATGCGTTGAGCTTGTGCTCGCAACTCAGCCAGATACGCATCCCCGCACACCGAGCCGCTCGAGCCGCAGATATCCGATGGATTGAAGACGGCTGATGGGTCTGTCTTGTGCTTGACCTGGATGGCGTGAGTATTTGTGGTTGTGTCAATCCGATTCGCGTTGGGAAGACCATCATTTGACACGCGCCGCAATGCGCCCACGCCGGGAACCTCGCCATCGACGATTCTTCGAGCAACCGTACTCTCGTAGATGCACCCGTCTATGCCGTTGGCGTTGTTGCGGTTGTTGCGGAGGAATGTCACCATGTCGTCGAGCCCGTCAATGGCACGGAGTTTGTCGAGATTCCTGAAGGCCAGGTTGGCCCGTGCCGTGTTGAGGGCTGCTCCCTCCAGAAACTCTTTGACCAGCGGACTGCCGACACCCACCGCCTCGGTCGCGGAACCGAGACCACGAATCGCCGCGTCGTCGATATATCCTATACCGAGAAATCGCTCGAACTTCGGCAACAGCGTGCAGGATTCTTCAATGACATCATCGGCGTACGGCGTGGCAAGGTCGAACATGCCGTCAATCACATGGTCCTTACCATGCTTGACCGCGTAGCTCAACCCTTCCAACGCTTCATCCTTAAAGTGTCGGGTTGCCTGGCGCTTGAGGAGACTGAAAGCGCTGGTCACATGGTCCATCGTGAGTTGCAGGACACTTGCCAAACATCGATTGATCTGGTTGACAAACGTCGCCGCGGCGTTCGCGGCGATGCTCAGCTGCGATGATCCCGGCGGAGCGGGAATGCGTGAGAGCAGGTCGGCCAGAATCCTGCACGCCTCGGGCAGTGTCCCGCCCATCCGCAGCAGCGCCTGCGCCGCACCCGGCGGCAGGAACTTGACCACCGCCTTCACCGCCGCGGTGGCCGCGTTGCCGAGCGCTGTTGCGGGCACAAAGTCCATCGCAAGGCCCACCCCCGCCAGGGCCACCACGAGCCAGTCGGTCTGTTCATCGGTGAACCTCTTGACAATCAGTTCACGCGAAAGGTCAATGGCATCGCCCGCCCAGAAGAGCCCGAGCGCGATCTCACCCATCATCGCGCCATACGTAACCAGCTTACCTTCCCAGCCCGGCGGCAGGTCGTTCGGGTTCGGGCTGATCGGAGATGCTGGAATGACCAGCGCTTCCCAGTCGCGAAACGTCGGATCGTTAACCGGCCGCAGCCGTTCCACGTTCGTCGCGTAGTTCAGGAGTATCCGCTCAACGATGCTTTGGTAAAGCTCCGGGTGCGCACGCGGCCCCAGCGGGTTCGCCGGGTCCAGGGGCAGGTTCATGTGTTCCTGCGGCAGCAGATCCGGCCCGTAGGACCGCGGCAACATCGAGAGCGTGTCGGGCAGCAGGGTTGTGTCGAGCAGCGAGAACGACCGGCTTTCATCGAACCGCGGTGCCTGGGTCAACTC
>JBBSBC010000317.1:0-2209 GCA_038251595.1 Phycisphaerales bacterium
ACCACCTTCCACTTCACCGGAACATTCAGCACAACATCCATCAGCAAGGGCGCCAACATCGAACGCTACGGCCTCAACATCCGAGTGCTGCCCGGCGATGCACGCCTGGCCAGCCCGATGATTCCAGGGCTCATTGTTTCAAGCCCCACCACGGCCATCGAACCAGATCATGGGCTGCATGTCTGACCTCCGCCTCGCGTTCTTCGGCGATATCGTCGGCAGCCCCGGTCGCCGCGCGGTGGCGCACGCTGTCGCCCGCCTCAAGGTTGAGCGTGCGGTCGGTCTATTCATCGCCAACGCCGAGAACAGCCGCAACGGCTCGGGCCTTTCGCAGGACAACTACCGCGAACTTCTGCGCAGTGGCCTGCACGCCATGACGCTCGGCGACCATTGCTTCAAGGACCGCCAGATCATCCCGGTGCTGGAGCATCCGGATGAACCGATCGCGCGTCCGGCCAACCTTGCCGAGGCCGCGCCGGGCAAAGGGTTCACGCTCATCCGCCCCTCGATCGCCTCGTGCCCACCGATCGCCATCGTCACCGTGCTCGGGCGGATCTTCATGCCCATCCCGACCGACAATCCTTTCATAGCGGTCGATCGCGAGATCGCCAACATCGCTTCGCTCGCTCCCGATGCGCTGGTCATTGTTGAAATCCACGGCGAGACGACCAGCGAGAAGCAGGCGATGGCCTACTACGCCCTCGAACGCCACTCCACCGGGCCGGGACCGCGCATCATCGCGGTGCTCGGCTCGCACACCCACGTGCAGACTTCGGATGCGCGCATCATCGACCATCGACTGGCCGCGCTCACCGATCTTGGCATGTGCGGCCCGCATCGCAGCGTGATCGGGCGCGATGTTCAGGCAACGCTTAACGCAATGGTACACCAGAACCCTTCACCGCTCGATGTCGCCAGTGATGACAACCGCGCCTGCGGCGCGATCATCACCATTGATGTTGAAGGGCGGCGAGCAAGTGAGATCGAGGCGATGGTCATCCGTGTGCCGGAGTGAGCGACTCTGGCCCAGTTCGACTCATGCCAGCCCCATCTCGAGCGCCGTGATCGCGAGCCGACCGCCGCGTCCTCGCGTCTTGACCATGTACGACTGAAGGCTTGAACCCGGACACGCGGTTGCGCCGATCTCGCGGTGCGTAAGTACACGCGATCTCGAAACACCGTACCGCCGCATCTGCTGCGCGACAAACGCATCGAGTGTCGCGAGCGACTGCGATGAGGGTTTCTGAACATCAAAGTTGCCGAGCACCATGACGCCGAGGTTGTGCTCGTTCTCATCTTGAACGTGCGCCCCCTGCCACTTGACGTTCCGTCCCTCCCAAACGCGCCCCGCAGGGTCGATGAGGTAGTGGTACCCGATATCCGCCCAGCGCTCGCCCGTCTTTGCCTTGCGGCGCAGGTGCGCCTGGCGGATGCTCTCAATGCGGCCTGCCACCGCCGACTCCGAGGTCGAGGTGAATGCGCCCATCCCTTCATGGTGAACCGTGATGCGTGTCACGCCGTGCATCGGGTTGATCTTGCTGCCGGGCACCGGTCCGGTCCTTGTCCATGCTGAGCGTGGAATAACCGAAATCGTCCCTCCCGCGGCCTGTTGAGGGACAGGCCGAGTCGGCAGCGGCGGCGCAATGTACGGAACAACCGGCGAGGTGTTTGCCTGCGTCGGGCCCGGCGCGCTGATCTTTGGGCCAGCGCACCCGCTCAACCCACCCGCAACGCCCGCGAGCGCGGCCAGGCTTACAAACAGCCCGCCCCCAAGCACTTCGCGCCGAGTGAGCGAAGGGGCAACGAGCCCGTCGTTTGGCTGGTTCGACTGATTCTTCGCGGCGTTGAATGAGTTCTGATTCATGTTCGGTTTATCGGCAACCTGAGGCCCATCGCTCTACCGATCTTTGCCCTCAGGCCCGAACGAGCCTCGGCCCTTGCAAACAATAGCCAGCCATCGCCAATCTCGACAACCATCAAATCCTTACTTCCCTGCCCGTTTCAGCCATTCCTCTTCCATCTCACGCAGTTCGTCGGCGATCTTCTCCCGATCATTCAACAACGCATTGCACCGCTTCACATCCCGATAAACCTCTTCCGAGGCCAACTGCTCATCCATGCCCTTCAGCTTGGTCGAGGTCTTGGCGATCTCGCCTTCCAGCTTGTCCACCGGCATCCACGAGAACTTCCCCGACTTCCCCCCACCACC
>JBBSBC010000318.1:0-2203 GCA_038251595.1 Phycisphaerales bacterium
CAACCCACGTAGGCCCCAAGGGTGTTGTTTCTTCCGGTTTCTGCCCCGGTGCATCGGTGCGGAGATTACTCCCTTAGTGCCCTGCCCCCGTGCTACGCCGCGACACTCCGTCTAGTGCGCAGTCCGTGGTACTTTCAACCCCCATACTATTCCTACCCGTGCCTTCCCCGCCCCACGATCCTTATTCTGAGCACTTCCGCCGACCCGGGCCGCGCGCAGCGCGGTCCGAGGAGTCTCCGGGTAGATCGCTCGCGGATGAGAAGTTTAACCTGCTCTACAGCGAGCTTAAGGCACGAGCACAGACGATGCTCAGCCGCGAGAGTGCCGGCCATACGCTCCAAGCGACCGCGTTGGTTCACGAAGCGTACATGAAACTCGCTCAGCAGGACCGCTCGATTTTGCAGAACGATTCGCACGCCCTGGCGCTGGCCGCCATCGCGATGCGACGCATCCTTGTCGATCACGCTCGCACCAAACACCGCGAGAAACGCGGCGGCGGTGCCCAGCCGCAGTCGCTGGACACCTCGGTAACACTGGCCGGGGTCGATCCCGCGTTTGATGCCGTAGACTTACTTTCCCTCGATGCCGCGCTCGAATCACTCGCGCAGGCTCACCCCCGGCACGCGAAAGTCATCGAACTTAAGTTCTTCGGTGGGCTTACCAACGCGCAAGCCGCCCTCGTGCTGGAGGTCTCACTCTCGACCGTCGAGAATCTCTGGCGCGAGGCCCGCGAGCTCATGCTGGCACTCCTAAAGTAAGTTATGTCGTGCCCCAGCCCCGCAGGTCAGTCCGAGGATCAGTTGCTCGCGCATATCTACGCGCACTCCGCGGCAACACTCACCGAGTTTAGTTATGTTGAAGTCGGGCCCGGCTGCGATTGTGCCATCGTTCGAACCGTTGAACGATCCCTCCTCAAAACCGATTCGGTGGTCGAGGGTGTCCACTTTATCCCCGCCACACCCATCGACCTCATCGCGCGTAAAGCCGTTGCTCGGGCCCTCTCGGACATCGCGGCCATGGCGGGAACACCCCGTGCGTGTCTGGCCGCGTGCGTTCTTCCCTTTGGGTATCCGCACGCTCACGAACTCTTTGATCGCGTGCGCTTCTGGGCCACTCATTACAACTGCCCCGTCGTAGGCGGGGACATCGCTTCACACCCAAGGCAACTCTCACAACATAACAACCACACAGCACCACTTATACTTACAATCAGCGTTCTCGGCGATGCGCACCCTACCGTGCTCGCGCCGCGCTGGGGTGCGCGCGTTGATGATAACGTCTACGTAAGCGGTGCGCTGGGGGGCTCGCTGGGGAGTGACATGCTGGGCCGCCACCTGCGCCCGACCCCGCGGCTGGAACTCGCGCGCTGGCTTGCCGATACATTCAACGTAACATTACATTCCATGATGGATATCTCCGACGGCCTTGGCCGCGACTGCGCACGCCTGGCCCACGCCTCGAACGTAAGTGTCGAGCTTCATGAGGCACTCATCCCCATCCACCCGGATGTTTCGGTTCTTACGCCTTTGGTATCCGCGCCCCTCCCCACCGCACTCAACCCCCGCACCCTGCACGCCCTGTCCGACGGCGAAGATTACGAACTTCTCTTTACCGTAGCGCCCGACACACCGATCCCTCCCGCGTTTGGCAACATCCCTCTTACCCACATCGGCAACGTAACTAAACCCGGCCCCTACGGCTCGATGCTCCGCACGATCGCGGGTGAAACTATCGATGCCTCCGCGCTCGGCTTTGAGCACGGATCATAACTTCCACATCCGCTCTCTACGTGGAGCCGCCCTCATGGCTCCATCGCGCCCGCTCCCTACCCTTCCTCCGTGACGGCCGCCCCCACCCCACCACTCACGCTTACCCGGCTTACCACCGCCCCCGATGCAACCGAGGCCCTCGGTCAGGCACTCGCAACGCTGCTGCGCATCGGCGATGTCGTGCTGCTTGATGGTCCGCTGGGCGCAGGCAAGACCGCGCTCACGCGGGGCATCGCCGCGGGACTTGGCATCCCTCCGGGTACAGTCTCAAGCCCCACCTTCGTGGTGATGAACGTGTACAAGGTACACGAGGGTTCCAACGTAAGCATAACTCAACCTACCGAGCTCATCCATATTGATGCCTACCGCACCAGCGGTGATGACGAGCTAGCCAACATCGGATGGGATCACGTCTTTGATCCGCACACCAGCCG
>JBBSBC010000319.1:0-2171 GCA_038251595.1 Phycisphaerales bacterium
ACGTGCCACGGAGCGAGCACGCTGTGGATCGCCGCGGCGATGCAGATGTCGGCATCAGAGGGGGCTGAGCCCGGGGTCATTCATACCTTCGACAACTTCTTGCCGCCGCGTGCTGAGTGGTTGGCAAACATGCCGCTGTACAAAGACCGCGAAACAAAGGTTCGACGAAGGTTCGAGCGGTGCGGGTTTGGTGCGATGATTCGCATTCATGTGGGCGACAGCGCGAGCAATGTGGCGGCGGCGCGCCCGGAGTTGGATCGCGCGGGCGGGGTGCAACTGGCGTTCATTGACGGGGACCACACTGATGCAGGGGTGCAAAGAGACTTTGTGGCTGTTGAGCCTTCGTTAAACCTGGGCGGGTATGTGCTGCTGCACGATGTCTTTCCATCGATCTGCAACTGGTCGGGGCCGCGGAAGCTTGCCGATCGGATCAACACGTTCGCAGCGGGAAAGTACCAGATGTGCGATATTTATACTGCTCCGCTCAACTATGGGGTGACGGTGCTTAGGCGGGTCGAGTGAGGGGGGCGGGCTTTGGCCATCGTGGATTGGTGTACGTGCTGTAGTGCGGATGGTCAAAGCAATGGAGGACAAACATGACATCGTTCCACGGCGCGGGGATCTTTCGCTTATGACGAAGGCCGAAGATTGGTGCAACCTTGCGGGATGAGTGCGCCGTGTTAAACTCGCCGAGCGCGAGGAGTTCACCTGTGAACTCACTGTGCAGTTCGTGGTCATCGCCGATGCAGTCGTCAAGATAGCAGAAGACACGTGGCAGGAGAAAGCGGTGGTCTTCGCTGAAGATCTTCAAGGCTGCAGCGGTTGAGGAGTAGTAGTCAAGGTCGTGCGCAACGAAGCCGATCGGTGGCGGGTTGTGCTCGGCGCAGAAGCGAGGCACGGTGTCTCGGACATCGCCCACGATGACGGTCGAACGGTGAGCGGCTTTAACAATGTCGCGATGTGGGGAGAAAAGACCGGTTGTCCAGACGTAGGGCATATCTCTGTGATCAACGGGCGCGGGCATGCCGCCCGCGGTATCGAAACCAAAAGTTGTCACAGACACGCCGGTTTCGGCCTTGACCAACTCGGAGATGATCTCAAGTTGGACTAAACCTGCCGCGCCGGCGACACCAAACTCGATGACCGAGATTCGATCAATTCCGAGCGAACGGGCTTGAAGGGCGGCATTATAAACGCCATATGCGTAATGCGGTCGGGAGAGCGCATCGTATTCGAGGCGCTCGATGAAGCTCGCTGAAGTCGAGCGCTTCAACATTGCCCGCTTTCGCAGGTCGGGGTTGGCAGCAAGCCTAATGGCGCGTGCGATGAGGGATAGTTTGGGCTCTGCTTTCTGCATGGTTTGGTCATCAAGCCTGGATTGCGATCCAGAACGCGCGAGTCTCATCGTAACCCATACTCCTTCAACTTGCGGTAGAGCGTTCGTTCGCCAATGCCGAGCAGCTCGGCGGCTTTTTCGCGGTTGCCGGCGGTCAGGCGGAGGGTTTCGCGGATGGCGCGCTTCTCGATTTGCTCCAGACTGGTGCCTGCGAGCGAGCCGTTGATGCCGGAGGATGCGAGGTCATCATCGCCCGCATCATCGCCTGAGCCCCCGTTCTCGGCGGGATCGGCGGAAGTGATCTCGGACGGGATGTGGCGCACATCGAGCTTGAAGTGGCCATCACCCGACCTATCACCCCCCCCACTGCCACCCACGGCCATCACCAGCATGTGCTGAACCACGTTGAGCAGTTGGCGCACGTTGCCGGGCCATGAATAGGCGGTGAGACGCATCATTGCGGCATCGGTCAGATCGGGCGGGATGGCGGCGATCGTGCCGCCGAACTGCTGGGCAAACTTGGCGACGGCATGACGGGCGATGCGGGGGATATCTTCGCGTCGATCGCGCAGCGGGGGAAGGTGGATGTGCGCGCCCTTGATGCGGAAGAAGAGGTCCTGACGAAATCCGCCACCTTCGGCGGAGGCACGCTGAAGGTCCTTGTTGGTCGCGCTGACAAATCGCACATCGGCCTTGCGGTGGTCGTTGCTGCCGAGGCGAACAACTTCGCCGCTTTCCAGGACACGGAGCAGCTTGGCCTGCATGGTGAGGGGCATATCACCGATCTCATCGAGGAAGAGCGTGCCCATATGGGCGTACTCGAAGACACCTTCGC
>JBBSBC010000320.1:0-2164 GCA_038251595.1 Phycisphaerales bacterium
GTGTAACCGAGCATCCGCTCGGCCCCGACGTTGAAGATCTGGATGACGCCCTTCGCGTCGGTCGCGATGCTGGAGAAGTTGGCGCTGTTGAAAATGGCGTTCTGCAGAGCGCCCGCTTTGAGCAGCGCCGCTTCGGCCTGCTTGCGCGCGGTGTTGTCGGTGCCGATCAGCAGATAGCCGATGATGGTGCTTTGATCGTCGCGCAGCGCCGTTACCGACACAACCGCCGGGAAGCGGGTGCCATCCTTGCGGATGTACGTCAGTTCGTAGATGTCTTCGATCCCGCGCGAAGCCTTGAAGACGAGGGCTTCAAAGCCGGGGGTGATTGGTGTGCCCAGCTCGACGCTCAACGCTTTGGCGCGGGCAATCACTTCCTGCGGGTCGGAGATATCCGCGGGCGTGTTCTTGTTCAGCACATCCGCGGCGGTGTAACCGAGCATCCGCTCGGCCCCGACGTTGAAGATCTGGATGACGCCCTTCGCGTCGGTCGCGATGCTGGAGAAGTTGGCGCTGTTGAAAATGGCGCTCTGCAAGGCGCCCGTTTTGAGCAACACGTCTTCGGCGTCGATTGTCACGGCTTGAATGGAATCGTCGACTTGGCGCCTCTGATTCCACACCTGGCGAGGTGTTGTTGCTGCGTGACCCTTTTCGATTCACCAACGATGTAAAGTCAAACCCGGCCAGCATCCTCGGCGGGCTTACTCAGCGGGTTTGTTCAAACGCGACGTTTGAACATGGTGTCTAGTGGTCTTCGCTCGGCATCGTGAACACCGGTCTTCACGATGTGAGGAGGCAACGGTGATCAGCAAAGAATGGTAGCACAACCCCGCCTCTCTCCGACAAGGATTCTTGTAAATCGTGCTTTTCGCGAGTATGGGACGGATGGCGTGGATCAAGTGCCACCACGTCCGCTGCCTCGCGGCGCGACTGGTGGCCCTTGTCCTCCCGGGAATGGAGTTGGTAGTGGAAGAGGCTTCCCCTTCCTCTGGCATCAGCGGACCATGCCTCCTCCTTCACCCAGCATCCAGACCCGATCGTCCCCCGGTTGCATTTCTCCGTGCCAACCCGAACACCTGATTCATTTTTGACCTCCAATCCTCTACACTATTCCCATGCCCACCGCGACCTATTCTGGCACCGAGACCATGACCGAACTCCCCGCCCTGCGTGTACGGCTTGAGCATATTGGGCAGGGGCACATTCTTCGTCACTTTGAAAGACTCGACCCGGTGGCCCAGCGCGCGCTCTTCGCGCAGGCGATCGCTCTCGATACCGAGTCGCTCCCGCGCCTTGTTGAGATGTATGTACGTAGCAAGCCGGCCTTTCCCTTGCCGCAGGAGATTCAACCCGCGCCCTACTTTGCACGCGATGGGCGGGGCGGGGCAGGTTGGGATCGGGGTGCCGCGCGGGCTCGTGGGCAGGAACTTCTGCGTGCTGGCAAGGTCGCGGCGTTTGTTGTTGCCGGCGGGCAAGGCTCGCGGCTCGGGTATGAAGGGCCGAAGGGGTGCTACCCGGCAGGCGCGGTGACGGGCAAGCCGTTGTTCCACGTCTTTGCCGAGGCGATTCTCGGCGCGATGGATCGGTACAACACCATCGTGCCCTGGTACATCATGACCAGCCCTCTCAACCACGAGCCAACCGAAAGCTTCTTCCGCGCCAACTCGCACTTCGGGCTCAGCCCGACGAACATCATGTTCTTTCAGCAGGGTGTGCTGCCCAGCTTCTGCGCTTCGACCGGTCGCATTCTGATGTCCACACCCGGCGAGATCGCCACCAACCCCGATGGGCACGGTGGTTCGCTCACCGCCCTCTATACCAGCGGCGCGATCCGCGACATGCGTGAGCGCGGTGTCGAGACGATCAGTTACTTTCAGGTCGATAACCCCATCGTGAACGTGCTCGACTCCACCTTTCTTGGCCTGCACACCGACCGCGCGGCCAGCAGCGGCGAGATGTCGAGCAAGATGGTCCCAAAGATCAACGCCGCCGAGAAGGTCGGCGTCTTCTGCGCTTCAGGCAGCGGACCGCGAAAGGGACGCGTTGAAGTTGTGGAGTATTCGGATCTGCCCGCCGAACTGGCCGCGGCCACCAACAACGCCGGCACGCTCAGGTATAACGCCGGTTCGATCGCGGTTCATGCGCTCGGGGTCGGGTTCGTTGAGAA
>JBBSBC010000321.1:0-2121 GCA_038251595.1 Phycisphaerales bacterium
ATCCAAGGGTGTCCCGTCGGTGCCACGGTCCAGCTCATCGTCGCGGCCGCCGCCTACTTCTGCGCCCGACCTTCCATTCACCATGCCAATCAGTTCACGTTCGCACCCGTAAAGGAAGTCGGCTTTCTGTTTGTCGGTATCTTCCTGACCATGGCCCCCGCTCTCCAGTACCTTCGCGCCAACGCTTCGCACGTCGGGCTTGAGAGTCCCACCCAGTTCTACTTCGCCACCGGCACGCTCTCCGCCTTTCTCGACAACGCGCCGACCTACCTCAGCTTTCTGCAGCTCGCCTTCGGTGTCCTTCACCTCCCGCTTGATGCCGTCGGCATTCGCGAGTTTATCACGTCCTCATACGATGTCATCCACCCCACCACAGATTCATCGGCCGCAAGCCCGATCCATTTCGACGGGCTGCGATTGCTCGAAGCCATTTCCCTCAGCGCGGTCTTCTTCGGGGCGATGACCTACATCGGAAACGGGCCAAACTTCATGGTCAAGTCGATCGTCGATTCCGCCCATTCCCACGCTGGTACCGGTGCCAGTGGCCTCGGCGTAAAGATGCCCTCCTTCTTCGGCTACTTCTTCATGGCCATCCTGATCCTCCTCCCCGTCATCATCATCAACTGGCTGATCTTCATCCGCTGAGCAACCCGCGCTCTCTCCCCCCTCCCCGGCATGCCGCTTCTGTTGCGCCACTCCCCGCGCAACCGATACTCTGCGATCGTGCCCGAAGCCCCTCCACCCCCAACCGGTTCTTCACCTGTCGCCAACGCCGCAACCTCGCATCATGCGCTCACATCCGCCGTGCGCTCAACGGCCCTGATGACCCTCGCCTCGCGCCTCTTCGGCCTCGTGCGTGATGTGCTCATCGGCCGCATCTTCGGCGATTCGGCGCTCAACTCCGCCTTTCAGTTCGCCTTCGCCATCCCCAACATGTTCCGCAGGCTCTTCGGTGAGGGCGCACTCTCCGCGGCCTTCATCCCCCAATACACCCAGTCTCACAAGTTCGATCCCGCGCAAGCCAACCAGCTCGCCAGCCTCACCATGATCGTGCTGGCCGCCGTCACCGCGGTCATCACCATCGTTGTCGAGCTTGTGCTCTTCGCCATCCTCATCTTCGGCGACCACAGCCCCGACCGCCGCCTGCTCATCGAGCTGGTGATGACCATGCTCCCCTTTATGCCCCTCATCTGCATGGTCGCCATCCTCGCCGGGATGCTCCAGGTCCACGGACGCTTCGCCGCCGCCGCCTCCGGCCCGCTGGTGCTCAACGCCTTCATCATCGCGATCGGTCTCTACTCGATCTCAACTGGGTGGCGGGCCGATGCCCGAATCGCCTTCGCCCTCGGTATCGCCACCGTCCTCTCCGCCGCCACGCAGCTCTGGTGGTTCAATCGCCTGTTGCGCTCGCACGTCACCTGGACCCGTGACTGCGCCCCCGCTCGCCAACGCGCCCGCGCCATGTTCGGCAAGTTCGTTCCCGTCGCCATCGGTCTCGGCACGCTACAACTCAATACCTTCCTTGATAACACCATCGCCACGTTCCCCATCTGGTTTGATACCGAGGCCAAGGGCATTCCCTTCCCGCTCGATGAAAAATCGAACGCCATTCTCGCCCTCACCAGTCGCCTCTACCAGTTTCCGCTCGGTGTCTTTGGCATCGCCGTCGCCTCCGCGGCCTTCCCGCTCCTCGCCCGTCACGCCGACGAGCCGGGCAAGTTCACCGAAACCCTCCGTCGCGGCCTGCGCCTAAGCCTTTTCATCGGTCTTCCCGCTTCGCTCGGGCTCATTCTCGTGCGCCACGACCTAACGGCCGTGCTCTTCGGTTCGGGCGAAAACTCGTTCACCGAGCGCGGCCTCGAACGCTCCGCCGCCGTGCTGCTCGGCTTCGCGCCGGGCGTGTGGGCCTACTCGCTCAACCACGTCTTTACCCGCGCCTTCTACGCCAAGGGCAATACCCGCACACCGATGATGATCTCCATCGCCGCGATGCTGTTCAACATCGCGCTGAACCTCACGCTCATCTGGAAGCTGAAGGAAGCCGGCATGGCCTGGGCCACGAGCACCGCCGCGATTCTCCAGTGTGTCGTCCTCGCAACACTCGCCCGCCGCCACCTCTGC
>JBBSBC010000322.1:0-2110 GCA_038251595.1 Phycisphaerales bacterium
CGCAGGCTCTGGCACTCGGCACCGTGGCACCGCTTTCCAACGGGGTGCCACGGTGGATGCGGGCCACCTTGGCGTTGAGGTACCAGGCGTGGTGTTCGAGGTGCCACGCGGCGTAGTTGAGGACGATGCGGGTCGTCTGCTCGCCGCGAACAGGGTGAAGGGCCTTGCGCGCCAGCTGCGCAGCGGTGAGTGTGCCGAGCCACTCGCCGGTCCACTTGCGCAGGGTGTAGATGGCCGCGATGAACGCGCCGATCGGGTGTCCCGGCCCGTGGTAGAGACCAGATTCGATAAAGGCGTTCTCATCCCAGACCGCGAAGGTGGGATTCTCTTCGGCGACGGCCTGGCGCATACGGAGCACGAAGGCCAGCTCGGCATCGGCAAGGTGTCCGAGCAGCACACGCACCGGCCAGCGACCGACACCCGCGCTCGCGAGCCAGGCCATGTCGAGCTGCTCATCGGAAAGGTGAAGCGTGCGCGGATCGAAGTGCTCGACACCGATCTTGTATCGCGCGATCAGGTCGTCGCTGGTGAGCGACTCGAAGGTGGTAAATTTGGGTTGGGTCGGGGGTTGGGGGGGGGTTGGGTGGGCATGGCCGAGTGTATGGGGCGCGGGCCTATCGACCCACTCACCACGCACAAAGGGCTGGATGAAACTCGGAAAGATGGCTTAGAGCAGAGGCGATGAGAGAGAGGGCTGGGTTTGGATGCAGAAATAAGAATCTGATTTCTCTTACTTCTCGGCGTGAAGATTGTTCTCTCTGCGTTCTTACATCGGGTACTGCACGTGTCTTCACGGCATGTTCAGCACGCGCTCTGGGTTGGCGTAGACCGTGGGCTTGCCCGACAGGTTCTCGTTCGCGACTTTGCTCGGCACGTTGGGGGTGCCGAGCGCCCGCGGGAAGAGGCGGCCGCGCAAGGGGATCGCATGACCATCGGCAAACACCGTGTTGGCGGTTCCCTCACCGCCAGGGTGGCGATAGCCGATGCGCGAGTTGGTGGAGCCCAGCCGGTTGTCACGCTGGCGACCGGCATACACACCATCGGCCGCGGCAATGAGTGTGTGCGGGCGGACAAAGGCCGTCGATCGCGTGTTGCGGATGCTGAGCCCGTTGATGCCGGGGCCATATCCGACGGAGCCGGTATAGAAGAGGTCGGGCGTGATGGTTGCCACCCCGCCGATGGGGTTGTCGGCGTTGATCCAGTAGGCGACGCGGATGTTGCGGTCGAAGCCGCGATCGGGAATCGTGGTGGGGATATTGGCCGCGCCCGTGCGGATGTTGGGCCAGTCCATCCAGCCCTTGGGGTTGTCAGGATCGTTGCCGGTCTGGCCGGTGGCTGTGCCAGGAACATCCTTGGCCTCAGGGCAGACAAAGGCTGTTCCCTTGAGTGCCTGATCGCCGTTCATATAGCCGTCACGATCAAAGATTGGTCCCCATCCATCGTTCGGATCGCCACCGTTGGTGCCGACCATGTTGTAGGAAGGCACGACGAGGTCGCGGTTGTCGGCATCGTAGTTCATCATGGCCTGACCGATTCCGCGAAGGTTGGCCAGGCAGACCGTCGCCTTGCCCGCGCGCCGAGCCGCACTGAGCGCAGGCAGAAGAATGCCGACCAACAACGCGATGATGGCGATGACGACCAGCAACTCGATGAGCGTGAAAGCGCGGCGTGAAATGTTCATGCCCGTAGCGTATCAACAGATTGGCCGGTGTGGAAGTCGGCCCGAACGTGTGTATCAAGGCTGAAATGTGCCGCGAAGGGTGCAATGAGCGATACGCGGGTTGCGCGGCCTTATGCTTCATCATGCCCGAGCACGACACCACTGCCGCCGACCGCCGCCTTTCACTGCGCATAGTGACGATGCCCAAGGATACCAACCAGTACGGAACGATCTTCGGGGGTGTGATCCTCAGTTCCATCGATCAGGCCGGGTTCGTTGAAGCGCGGCGGCATGGTGTCCACCGCTGGGTGACCGTCGCGCTTGATCGAGTGGAGTTCAAGCAGCCGGTGCAGCTCGGTGATGTCGTCTCGTTCTACACCACCACGACGCGGCTCGGGACCAGGAGCGTGACGGTGAAGGTGGAAGTCGAGGCCGAGCGTTACACAACCG
>JBBSBC010000323.1:0-2095 GCA_038251595.1 Phycisphaerales bacterium
CTGCCACCATGCGTGCGCGGCGGATGGAATGCTGGCGGATTCGTTGCGGCTCATGCGGTGCAGCTTGGCGGTCTCGATCATCGCGCGAGCAACGCGGGGCATGGCGATTTCCGGACCACCGGCGACATCACTGCCGAGTGAGATCCGTACGCCGGCACGCTCGTGGGCGCGGAGGTTCATCAGCCCTGCTTGCAGGAAGAGGTTCGCGGTCGGACAGTGCGCGATAATCGCGCCTGATTGATGGATGATGTGGCGCTCGGCATCGTCGAGCCAGATGCCGTGACCGAGCAGCGTGCGTGGTCCGAGCAGACCAGCGCGGCGATAAACCTCGACATAGCCTTCGTTGTGCAGGGTACGCACGGCTGAGCATTCGTCCTGAGTTTCGCTGAGGTGAGTCTGCACAAACGCCTTCGTGGCCGTGGCGAGCAAGCCTGCACCGCGCAGAAGTTCGTCGGAGCAAGTGATGGCGAAGCGGGGCGTGATGGCGTGCCGTATGCGCCCGTGTGAGCGTACTTGTGATGCTTCACGGAGCAACTGCGATGCGGGGCGGAGCAGCTCGGCGGGTGCGTGCTGATCCATGAGGACTTGGCCGACAATGCCGGTGAGACCGGCCGCGGCAAGGGCAGTGATGGCGTGCTGAGTTGCGTCGTGGTGGACGGTGGCGTAGGCGGCGATGGAGGTGGTGCCGTTGGCCAGGAGCTTGTGCGAGATGCGGGTCGTCATGTGGCCGGCGTAGTCGGCATCTACCCACTTGGCCTCGGCGGGAAAGATGGAACACTCAAGCCATGGGAGAAGCTCAAGTCCGTCGGCGCCGATGGAATCAAACTGCGGGAGGTGGAGGTGGGTGTCAATGAAGCCGGGAGAGATGAGGCTGGAAGGTCCACCGAGATCGGGCGTGCGTGATGGGCAGGTGTTCGAGGGGCCAAGCGCCAGGATCCGACCGGAGGTTTCGTCGATGCTCAGCCAGCCAGGAGAGAGTCGCAGAGCGCGATCGCCGGACTCGTCGGGGAGCATGAGTTGTCCGGCGATGAGCATGGGCGAACTCCGGAGATGAGGCGGAACTGAGGGATGAGGGTAGGAAACAGGTGAAAATTGGCTGCAAATTGGAGAAGAATTGTGGAAAACTCCGAAAATACGGGGGATTTATGCGGTGAAAGTTGCAAACCGTAGTATTTTCCGCTAGAAACAGTAGGTATTCGCGTGGACGGATCCCCGCGAGACGATTCCCCCTCCCTCCTCAACCGCCCACAGGCGATGGAGACAGACGAAGATGGCAAAGATGAAGACCCCCGCGAAGAAGGCCCCCAAGCCCGTGAAGCTGAGCGCCTCGGCCAAGCCCCGCAAGAAGAGCGAGCTGTTCAACCTGCTCGCTGAGCACGCCGAACTGAGCCGCAAGCAGGTCTCGGCGGTATTTGAGGCTCTTGGCAAGGTCATGGCGGTTGACCTGGCGAAGCCCGGCGCTGAGAAGCCCAAGGTGTTTGTCGTTCCCGGCATGATGAAGGTTCAGAGCGTATACAAGCCTGCGACCAAAGCGCGCGAAGGCAAGAACCCGTTCACGGGTGAGACCCAGATGTTCAAGGCCAAGCCCGCCCGTACGGTGATCAAGATCCGTCCGTTGAAGGCTTTGAAGTCGATGGTGTGAGTCTGAATGGTGGTCGCTTGCTTAGCGACTGCACCCGAAGGACATCAAATGGTTCTCAAACGCCGAGCGTTGATGCTCGGCGTTTTCAATTGTGTTCAGGATATTGCAGAACACCTGCATTCAGATGAAGCCTGGCACCATCGCGCTGGAAGATGGCCTGTCCGCTTTCGTCGATATCGGTGAACGTGGCGGAGACTCGTTCGCTGGAAGGGAGCGAGACCAGTGCTTGCTCACCAATCCCGATGAGCAGATCGCGTGCGGCGGCGAGTGTGGCGGGCGGAAGTGCGGGTGTGGAGAGTGTGGCCATAAGCTTGGTTGAAAGCAGGTTGGCCGCGTCGTTGAGGTCGATCGTGTGGTTGAGAGATGTGCGCAGTGTCGTGGCGGTGGGGTGGCGGTCGGGGGGGAGTTTATCGATGTGAAAGTTTGCATTGAGCCCAACCCCGATGAGGAGCC
>JBBSBC010000324.1:0-2082 GCA_038251595.1 Phycisphaerales bacterium
GCGCATCGCCGCGCACCGTGAGTTGATAGCGGGCCAACTCCGTCGCATCTGCACCGATCTTCGGCAGCACATCGAGGAGTGTCTCAAAGATCACATCATTCATTGGCCGCAGCGCACCATCTGTGCTTGCTGTCCAATCGTTCGCTGGCACCGTCAGCGATTCGACCACACGCCCATCGCGAACCAGATCCACAATCAAACCCATCGCCAGATTCACATCCTCGGGCCGCCGCTTCCACCATATGGCCACATAGCCGCGCGACTTGCCATCCGCCCACGAGTGCGGATAGACCGAAGTCTGCACACTCGCGCCCAGATCCGGCAACGCTTCGCCGGGGAACTCTGCTCTGAAGGCCTCGGGTGCGATCCCTGTCACCCAGAGCTTCACCGGCGCACGCGCCAGCACGCGCGCCTCGGCCCAGTACGTTGATGATGCGCTCGCGATGGGGTACAGCCCATGGGTATCGAGCGAGTCAGAGGTCGGCATCACGAGGCGATCCAGCCCCGTCCGGATCTCAACATCGAAGACCACGGTCTTTGTCGAACTTCCCGCATTCCCCGTGTTCAAAGTCCCCACCGGCCCGTACGCGCGCAGATGGTGCGGTGCCGGTTCGTCGGCCGCGATCACCGAGTTTGAGTGCCCGCACGCACCACTCCACGTCTGCCCGGCACTCAGCGTGATCCGATCATCAAGCCGCGAAGTGGCCCGAATTTCAACACTTGTTCCGAGCCACGCCGGGCGGTGCAGCTCGACCTCCAGAGGCGTTCCATCCGGCCACCGCTTGCGATGCTTGAAGATCCGCGAGGCGATCAACAAGTCCGCCCATTGTTTGGGTGTGAGTTCACCATTGATGATGTGCGCCCGCAGTTGCTGAGTGATGAGCAGCGGAGTACCCGCCTGGTCATACTCCTCACCCGCTCGCGGCATGCTCTGGATCAGGCCATCAATCGAATCAGCAACCGAGACCTTCCCCGCAGGCGAACCGAAATGGCCATCGCCAGACTGCGCATGCCCTGTTGATACTCCGGCGATCAGGGAGACAACAATCAGCCTGAAGATCAGTTGTGCAGTCATGCGCCGGTTCTCCCAGGCAAACCCCAGCAACCACGTTTCCACGCACCACGATATCGACAAGTGTAACGCAAACCCGGCACAACCTGTGTGTTCCTGCTTTCGGTTCACGATTTCGCAGTTCCGGTCTTCCCCTTCGCCACATTGGCCCACCCGCCCGCCTACCCGTCTGTCCGCCGCTAAACTCCATCCAATGTCTTCAACGCCCACCCGTTCTCCAGCTTCAACCCTTCAAGACAAGCCCCGGGCACAGGTCCTCATCGTCGAAGATGAGCCCGAACATGCCGAGGTCATGGCCGAGGCCCTGCGCGGCCGCGCTGGCGGCGGGCACATATGCACCATCGTCAACGGTGTTGAGGCCGCGTTCCAGGAACTCCGCGAGGGTGGGTTTGATGTCATCATCACCGACCTCCGCATGCCCGCGAGCGGTGGGAAAAACACCGTCGCGCCTGATGGGGCTAATGCCGGCATGATCGTGCTTGATATGGCCCGCAAACGCCAGCCCAACGCCGAGACCATCATGGTCACGGCCCACGGCGATGTCGCCACCGCCCGCGCCGCCTTCAAGCACGGGGCGTACGACTTCATCGAAAAGCCCCTCGACCTCGATGTCTTCCGCAACCTCGTCAACCGCGCGGCCGAAACCGTGCTGCTGCGCCATGAAGCGAGCATCGTCGGGGTTGGTTCTGGCAGCGCGCCCGCAACAAGCGGAAGCGGCGGGCAAGTGGTGGGTGGCGGGGTGGGGACCGCCGGCGAGCATGGCTCAGCCTTGCAGGAACTTGTGCAGCACGATGGTTTCGAGGGCATCATCGCCGGGAGCGAGCCGATGCGCCGCATCCTCAGCACCGTGCGGGCCGTGGCCGCGAGCAACATACCCGTGCTCATCACCGGCGAAAGCGGCACCGGCAAGGAACTGATCGCCCAAGCTGTTCACCGTTTGAGCGCGCGTGCCAAAAACCGTTTCGTGGCCTTCAACTGCGCCGGCCAGAGCGAAAGCCTTCTCGAGGACA
>JBBSBC010000325.1:0-2064 GCA_038251595.1 Phycisphaerales bacterium
AGAGTGCCGCGTTCTCGCAATGTGATGCCCGTTTTTTTGAGAACCCCGGCGCCCGCCGGGGGCGAGTGGGTGGGGGCGGTACCCGGGGATGTGCTCTCGTTGCGCTCATTGGCGTCGTGCCGCGTGGGCTCGACGCCACTACCGCCCTTAGGCGTTGCCACGGAAAAGGCTTCCAGGAGCACACTTGTGACATCCTCGGCAACACGGGTTTTCTGTTGTGCGAGGTCACGCGCGTGAATGGCAGAACGGGTCTGAACGCTGGTGGCGATGATGCCCGCGATCAGAGCAAGCACAGCCACGCTGCTGGCGCTGACAAGCGCAAGGTTTCGTCGGGCGAACTGGCGAGCCTGATAGCCCAAAGTTGCCGGACGGGCGGTAATGACCTCAAAACTAAGATACCGTCGGATATCAGCGCCAAGCTCTGATGCAGAGGGATAGCGACGATTCTTGTCAGGATCGAGGGCCTTGGCAATGATGGTATCGAGATCGCCGCGGAGGGTGCGGTCAAACGAACAGAGCCGCAGCGGTGGCGATTCGGCCTTAAGCCTACTGGCTTGGAGGAGTGAGAGACCATCGGTGGCGTGGGGGAGGTTGCCCGTGAGAAGTTCGAAGATGATCACGCCCAGCGCATAGACATCCGAGCGAGTATCGACATCCGACGCGGCGCCGCTGAACTGCTCAGGGCTCATGTATGGCATGGTCCCGAATATCTGGCCAGCCTCGGTAGCCATCGTTGCAAGGCCGGGTTTGCCAGATTCGACGGCGCGTGCGATGCCAAAGTCGAGAATACGCGGCAGCGCATCGTCGGCACCCCAGGGAGTTTGCGGCTCGCGTGTCACCGGTTCGGCATGGCTACTGCTGGTTGCCGCGGAGGTTCCTGTGTTCGTTCGCGTGCCCGGCTTGGAAGGGAATCGCTCTTGCACCAGAATGTTCGCGGGCTTGAGATCGCGGTGAATGATGCCTTGCTGGTGGGCATAGTGCACGATTTCGCAGATTGAAGCAAAGAGTCGGAGGATTGCGGCTACGCTCAGGCCGCGGGTTTGCACATAAGCACTGAGTGCAAGCCCATCAACAAACTCCATTACGCAGTACGGCACCCGCGCTCCGGCGATGGTTGCAACACCCGCCTCAAATACCTGCGCAATGCCAGGGTGTGACAAGCGACCGAGAAACTCGATTTCGCGCCGGAACCGCCGGAGCATTGCCTCTGATTCAAGCCCCGACCGCATGAGTTTGATAGCCACGCGGCGGCGAGGGGTTTCCTGCTCAGCTTCGTAGACATCTCCCATACCGCCACTACCCGCCCGGCGCACGACGCGATACTGGCCGATGAACTCCGGCACGGCACGGCCGATGTCGCCAAAAGGTCCGATCTTCGCGTCATCACCGCTTTCGCCTCGAAGGATCGCCTCCAGACCGCGACGAAGTGCCTCACCTTGCCCAGCTAGTTCGGGCAGTTCGCCCCCCTGCCTCGGGTCGTCCTGCTGCAACATCGCGATAACTTGCCGACGGATTTCTTCATCTTCTGCCGCCATCTCTGCGACCTTTACGGGCTGTTCGCCAGCGGGCAGCTCGCATGTAGCTTCAAAGATTGCCTTGGCTCTGGCGTACTGGGCGGGGGTCACAAGTCCGTTCCCTGACCGCCGCTCATGCCGTTGAGCAGTTCATTTCGCAAAAATGCTCGAGCCGATCGCCACTCTCGGTTGATGGTTGCCTCCGAGAGTTCCATCACCACCGCGGCTTCTTCGCTGGTCATTCCCGCAAAGAACCGCAGCTCCACCAACTTGGACTGACGTGGATCAAGTTTGGCCAGTTTGGTCAGCGCATCGTCGAGCGCCAGCGCATCAACTTCATTGTCTTGCCCGGCAACTCCGGTCAGTGTCACCCGGACTCCCGGTGCGGATCGTTTCTGGGCCCGTTTCTCTCGCGCGTGACTCGAAAGCACCTGCCGCATGGCCATCGCGGCGATCGCAAAGAAGTGGGCGCGATTGACGGCCGAAAGGTGTGCGCTGCCCATCAGTTTTACGCACGCTTCATTTACAAGCGCCGTCGGCTGCAGGGTAT
>JBBSBC010000326.1:0-2051 GCA_038251595.1 Phycisphaerales bacterium
CGCTGCGGCGGGCGAGACGGTGCTCATCACCGACCGTGACGCGGTGGTGGCCGAGATCGTACCCCCCCGCCCCGGCCGCAGTCCGATGCTTGCCGATGCCTTCCTGGCCGAGGCCATGCGAAGCGGGTGGATCACCCCGCCGGCGCTGTCCACCGATGCCGCGGTACCGCGTAAGCCCATCATGCCTTTCCGCGAACTCGCCCAGGAGATTGAGGCCGATCGAGAGGACCGGTGATCTATCTCGATACCTCGGTCGCTTTGGCGCAGCTTCTAGCGGAGGACCGCGCGCCGCCTCCAAGCCTCTGGGATGAGCCGTTGATCGCGAGCCGACTGCTCCAATACGAAATGTGGACAAGACTCAACGCACGAGGGCTCGACCAGTCTCATGGTGAGGAGGCCCGGGCTCTTATTCAGCGTGTGGCGTTAATCGAGCTCGCAGCACCGGTTTTGCAGCGGGCCCTCGAACCCTTTCCCGTTCCGGTGCGCACTCTCGATGCGCTGCATCTCGCTTCGATCGCCTTCCTCCTAGGGCGGGGCCAGACAGTAGAACTGGCGAGCTATGATGACCGCCTCCTCGCCGCAGCACAGGCTCTCAAGATTCCCATTGCCGTGCTTTGAAAGGAAATCGCTTTCTCGCAGGCTTGATCAAGACTAGGCGAGCTGCGAATTGCTTGAGCGCGATGCCGCCCATGGAAGGTCAAGCAGCGCCTCGAGCCCTTAGCACGCCACTCGGCATTGTAACCACGCCGATCCACAGGCATGCGCGATCTCTATCAAAACAGCGCAGCGATATCCGCCATGGGCCGAAACAGCTTCATTCTTACGAACTTCTTGAGGCGGGCCAAAGACTTCGATAGGTTACATGTAACCAATACTGGAGAAGCCAGCCATGGCTGCAACATCGAGCCGAAAGTCGTCTCAGGCGAAGGTAAGTGCGCATCGTCGACGCCTGAGGGCGCAGGGACTGAGACCGATCCAGATCTGGGTGCCGGATGTCCGCGCGCCTGGTTTCAAAGCGCAAGCACATCGTCAATCGCTGGCGGTCGCAACGAGCCTCCAGGCGAATGAGGATCAGTCCTTCATCGATGCGGTGTCGGATTTGCGCCTGGACGAGGGCCCTGAATGAGGCGAGGTGATATCTGGACCGCTTCCGGCGGCAACAACTATGCAGGAAAGCCACGCCCAGTGGTTATCGTGCAGGACGATACCTTCGACTCAACCGCCTCAATCACCGTCTGTGCCTTCACCACCGATGAGACCGACGCGCCGCTCATTCGATTGCTCATAGAGCCCAACGGGCACAATGGCCTGCATTTGGCGAGCCGCTTGATGGTGGACAAGATCACGACGGTGCCCAAGTCCAAGCTCGGCACGCGTATCGGGCGGCTCGACGACCAGGATATCGTTCGGCTCAATCAGGCCATCCTGGTATTTCTCGGACTGGCTGTATCGTCACGCGCAAAGCCGAAGACATAAACTACCGAGCCGCTCATTGGTGGCCCAGAACAATGTCCTGTAGGTGCGGCTCCTTCGGACGCGAGATCCGGAGCGTGCCCCGTCCGGTATGGACCGGGATGGTCCCCGAACTGTGGCGTGCCGCCGCCACTTGCTGCGGAGATCAAAGACTGAGAGCCAGCATGACCCCCGCCAGAACGTGTAAGGGCCAGCGAGCTTGGCCCGCTGATGAGCTATCTCTATAATCGGTCGGCTTATCCGACGGCGTCGTGCGGGGACACGAGATGGACCGGCGTTGACAAAAGTGCGGGGCGTCTTGGCTGGAAACTGGCCAACAGGTCGGTCATTTGGTCGGGGTCGACCGGCCTCGAGAAGTAGTACCCCTGCAGTTCCGTGCAGCCCAATTTCGCCATCATCATTGCTTCGAACTCGGTCTCGACTCCTTCCGCGACGATGTCCATGCCCAAGCCACGCCCGATTGACACCACCGATCGCACGATGGTCCTCGAAATGTCGACCCTTGAGATTCTCCGGACGAAAGAACGATCGATCTTGATCTTGTTGAACCTGAAATTGCAGAGGTAGGCCAAACTCGA
>JBBSBC010000327.1:0-2036 GCA_038251595.1 Phycisphaerales bacterium
AGGGCATCAATCTCGAACTTCATATCGTGCGTTGGGTTGGGCATGCGGGCGCTCCGTGTGTGGTGAGCCGAGATGGTAGCGATTCGGCCCGAAGGACAACGGAGCGTGCGTGCATTCCATCGTGCGGCGGACTGAATGCCCAGATCAGAGGCAACGAACGCAACGGGTTGCACGTCCGCGCACCCGACGCGCCACGAAAGCTCACCCGCCCGATCCACAACACTTGTGTCAAGAGGCCTGATACCATCGGCACGTTGGTTGTCGTTGCGCCGCGACCGTCGGGGTATGTGCCCCGCTTCTCGCAGCAGCTTGTGATAAAGATGCTCATGGCACAGACGGGCTCACAAACCACCGCAGCGACCATCGGCAAGGGCATCGCGCTGGTGCTGTGCGCGGGCGCGGGCTGCGCGCTCGCCGGGCCAGCCGGGGCCGCTGGCGGCGCGGCGACAGGCTCAGTCTTCGGGGGGATCATCGGCAGTCTCGCGGGCGGCATCGCGGGCAACTTGGCCACGGTCTTTGTCGACAAGTTCACCGACTTCTTTGGCGGCAGCATGTCGCGTGCGACGGCCAACGCGCCCAACCACGACCTCGCCGCGCTCGCAGTCAAATCGGTCTTCGATACCATCGGCGGGGCCAAGGGCGCCATCGGAACAGACCACGACTTTACCAACGCTATCACCCGCATCCACAGCGCGACGATCGAGCAAATCGCCGCAACGCTTGCCGCCGTGCCTGAAGACGCGATGGACGAAGAAACCATCCTGAGCGTCATCGGCACGCCGACGGGAGGCAGCGGCACGGCGACCAAGACGCCCGCCTTCTGGCTGTGGGTCGCCAACGACCTGGCAGACAAAGCCGGCGCTCGCCGGATCAGGCCCACGAGGATCAAGGGCGCGGTCCGGTCCTTCACTGATCCGCTGCGTTCTGATCTCACACCCGAGGCACCCGACCCGCACGCGCAGGGCGCCATCGAGTTCGTCGCGAGCTTCCTCCACCGGCATACCGCCAATCAGGTCAACGACAATCTCCGAAGTCCCACCGAACTTGGTCGCCGCGCCCGCATCGCCGCCGAGTTTGCGTACCTGCGGGCCATCCTCGATACCGTGAAAAGCAAGGGCGAAGGCAGCGAAGTCACCGACAAGCAGCGCGCCGCGATCAAAGATGCTGTCACCGCGGCGTTCACCGACTTGGACAAGCAGCCCAAGTGGTTTACCGACGCGAACACCGCGTTGGTTGAAAGCATCCGCGCAGATTCCCAAGCGACCGCGACCACCTTGAAGGCCCTTGGCCTCGATACCACCGCCATCAAGGCAGGCATCGTTTCCATCGACAGCAAGCTCAATGCAATCTCCAAGCAGGTCGCCGAGGCCGACGATGGCAGCCGCGTGCGAGACGGGCAGACACACAAGAAGCTGGACGAAATCAAAGAGGCCGTCGGGGCCAAAGCCGCCCCCATCCCCACCGACAACCTCGCCCCCGCCAGCGTCCCCAACAACGCTGCGAAGTTCAAGGGCCGTATCGCCGACCTCACCGCGCTGCACCGGCGCGTCACAACCGATGCGTCCGGCCTGCCCATCCCCATCATCGCCGCGCCCGGGCTGGGCAAGACGGCCTTCGTCACTCGTTACGTCTACCTGCATCAGGCCGACTTTGACCACGTCTGGTGGGTGCGGGCCGCGGGCAAGGCCGCGCCCGGCACCACCACCGCGCTGGAGCGCTCCCTGGCCGCGCTGCTGGATCTCTGGGGCATTGAGAGCAAGGCGATCCAAGGCGACGAGTCCACGACCCGCCTTGATGCCCTTGCGCAGCGCGTGTGCGGGTGGCTCGCCCGCCCGACGGCCGCCGGCACGCCCGCCAAGCATCTGGTCGTTCTCGACAACGTCGATGAGTACGCTGCGCTGCAGCGCGTGATGGTCCAGTCCCCAAGCCGCGTCATCTTCACCGCCCGGGCCGCGAACCTCGCGCGCGATGGCTTGGTGCCCCTGCCCTTTGATGCGCTCACGCCCGCCGATGGCGTGCTGGTGCTGGGTGCCAAG
>JBBSBC010000328.1:0-2013 GCA_038251595.1 Phycisphaerales bacterium
GTCAATGAGCAGGAGCACATCGCGGTGTTCATCATCACGGAAGTACTCCGCCATCGTCAGCGCGGCGTGGCCCACTCGGAACCGACTGCCAGGCGGTTCGTTCATCTGGCCAAACACCATGACCATGTTCGGCAGCACGCCAGCCGCCTTCATGTCGCGGTAAAGTTCTTCGCCCTCGCGGCAACGCTCCCCGATGCCGCAGAAGATGCTGCGACCCTCGTGGTGCCCGATCATGTTGTGGATCATCTCGGTCAGCAACACGGTCTTGCCCACACCAGCCCCGCCAAACAGGCCGGCTTTGCCGCCCCGCTCCAGCGGCACCAGCACATCAATGACCTTGATTCCCGTTTCGAAGATCTCGGACTTGGTGGACCGCTGCGTCAGGGGCGGCGGAGCACGATGCACCGAACGCCATTGAACATCGGCCAACGCCTCCCCACGGTCAATGGCGTTGCCGAACACGTCGAACATGCGGGAGAGGATGCCCTTGCCGACGGGGGTCTTGAGCGGCCCCCCCGTGTCCTGCACGGGCATACCGCGAGCCAGACCCTGCGTTGGAGTCAACGCAATACCTCGTACATGCCGCGCATCACGCTGGGCCAGCACCTCGATCACGATGCGCCCCTCCGGCCCGGCGTGCAGCATGGTGTAGATCGGAGGCAACTTGGCATCGAATCGCACATCCACGACGCTGCCGCGGACGGAAACAATCGTGCCCATGTTGGAGGCCTCCGCGGTGGATTTCGGCGCAATCATGCTGCACTCCTGCGTAACAGCAGAATCGTACCGATCAAGGCCGCGAGCAACGCGACCCACATCCCGATGGCGATGCGTGTGGCCTTGGTGGCGCGGCCCTTCTCGAACCAGGTCGCCGGCCGGATGCCTTGCACCATGAACGTCGTCACACCGGCAAGATTGATACAGATGAGATTCATCAGAAACAGCAACATCGCTCCGAGGGCAAGCGCGGGGTGGCCGCCCCCGAGAAGCAGCCCGCACGCCACCAGCGGCGGCAGCAACGCCACGGCCACCATCACTCCGATCAACGTCGCCGACACGCCGGTCGTGAACGCCAACGCGCCCGCGCAGCCCGAGGCTAGCGCCACGGCCAAATCGCCAGGGCTCACGCGTGTGCGAGACGCCACTTCCGTCAGCGTCGGGTCCACACTCACCACTGCGCCGATGGCCGCCGAGAGCGCCAGTGCCGTCGCTATCCCTGCTAAGCCCGTCCGCAACGCACGCTTGACCAGCGAAAAGTCGCCCAGCGCCGTGCCCAGCGCCAGCGCCATGTTTGGGCCCAGCAACGGCGCGACCACCATCGCCCCGATGATGATGGCCGCGCTGTTGGCACCGAGGCCGACCGTCGCGACGACCGTGGAAAGCGCGGCCATCGCCAGATAGACCTGCGTAAATCGCGCGGCATCCTTGATGTCCTCGTAGAGCTCCTCCCGGCCGATCCGTTCGGGCTTCTTCTCCTCCTTCGGCGGTGGTTGGTCGGCAAGGGGCTGCTCCGGTGTCGCGACCTGCTCCGGCGCCGCTCGCGGCAAGGTCGCTTCGACAGGCAGCATCACTACCCGGTTGCCCGACCCGGCCGAGTACCGTTGCTCCAACAGGTCCAGCACCCCTTCGCTTTCTTCTGCATCCAGAAGCAGACGCACCAGTATTTCCTCATCCCCGAGTTGGACCTGACGGTGCTCGAGCATCCTGCGATCCTTGAGGAGCGCGCGGACTTCCTCCCCCTCTTTCCGTGGCAAGACAATCTCGATCATCCGAAGTGCCATTGGGCGTTATCCCTTCCATTTCCAGTTGCCAATCTCGGGCATGTCTTGGCCGTGCTCGTTGATGTACCGCTTGTGCTCGATGAGCTTTCCCTTCAGCAGTCGCTTGAGGAAGATGCCCTCTTCGCCGGTCTGCGGAAGGCGGTCGATGGTGTCCATCACGAGGTGGAAGCGGTCCAGGTCGTTCAACACCGTCATATCGAACGGCGTGGTGATGGTGCCTTCTTCCTTGTAA
>JBBSBC010000329.1:0-1975 GCA_038251595.1 Phycisphaerales bacterium
ACGACATCCAAAACATTACCGCGGGCGACTTCAAGGACATGGTCCGATTCAATGAAGCCATCGACCAGTCGCTCGCCGAATCGATCGCGCGCTATTCGGAGATGCATCGGGACTCGCAAAATCTGTTCCGGGTTCTACCCCGATTCTGCGGACACTTTCACTAAGACCCATAATGGGTCCAAGGAGTGTCCATGTCCAAGCGCAAGCATTACAGCCCTGAGTACAAGCACGAGCTCGTCGAACTGGCCCGCCGTTCGAAGTCCAGCTGCCGGAAGGTTGCCCTGGAGGTCGGGGTCAACCCGGGTCTGTTGACCCGCTGGGTCCGGGAGGCCGAGGCCGGAGGAACCAACGCGTTCCCCGGAGGCGGAACCTCGCGCGACGAGGAGCTCTCCCGCCTCAAGCGCGAGCTGACCCGGGTGACCAAGGAGCGTGATTTTTTAAAAGACGCGGCGGCGTACTTCGCGAAGCAGTCACCGAGCGGTACGCGGTGATTGAGTACTGCCGCAGCAAGTACCCCGTGGCGATGATGTGCCGTTGTCTGGAAGTCTCGACGAGTGGTTTCTATGCCTGGTCCGGGCGCAAGCCGGGGCCGCGGGCACAGGACAATGCGCGCTTGCTGGTGCGCATCCGGGAGATCCATGAGGACAGTCGGGGCGTCATTGGTGCGCCGCGCATGCACGAAGACCTGGGCGACGAAGGTGAAGGCGCCAGCCTCAACCGGGTGGCGCGGCTGATGGCGGCGGCGGGCCTGCAGGGCTGGCCCCAGCGCAAGAAGCGCCGCTTCGGCCAGAAGCCCGGGAGTCGCCCGGTCGGGGTTGAGAACTTGCTGGAACGCGACTTCGATGCCTTCGAACCCGAGACCAAGTGGGTGACGGATATCACCGAGATCCTGACGATCGAGGGCAAGCTGTTCCTGTGCGTGGTGCTCGATCTGTACAGCAAGCTCGTCATGGGTTGGTCGATGCATCATCGCCAGGACCGGCACATGGTGGTGCGCGCGGTGCAGGCGGCCGTGTGGCAACGCGAAGGTCGCTGCGAGGTGATCCTGCACTCGGATCGTGGCGGCCAGTTCATCAGCGGCGCCTACCAGAAGTTCCTCGGCGGCAACGCCCTGGTCTGCAGCATGAGCGCGGTGGGCCATTGTGGCGACAACGCGGCCTGCGAAGGGTTCTTCGGGGTGCTGAAGCGGGAGCGCGTATACCGGCGTCAGTACCGGACCCGCGACGAGGCGCGGGCCGATCTGTTCGACTACCTCGAGCGGTTCCACAATCCGCGGATGCGTCGTAGAGTTGCCCGGCGTGACCGGAAGTTTCAAGCCTTAATCAAACCGTCCGTGGAAACGGGGTAGAACCCCTTGGCTCGCCGAGATAGTGACGTCGAATGCACTCCACCGTGAGATCGAGGCGGTCGGCAATTTGCTGACACCGACCGCGCTCCTGGTTGATGGTTGACTGCCGATCGATCTGGTTGCCTGGAAACAGCATCATTCCCCCCATCTGGTATGAGATGCGGTAGAACTCCTCCCGCTCTGATTCCGGCATCTGACGAATGATGTCTGCCACGACAGGCCGCTTCCACCGCGTCCATGTCGGTACAGCGGCATCGCTTGAGAGGATGAACTCGCCGCGCTTGGAGGTGTGGTACAGGTATGCACGCGACCTCGAGTCGTCCAACTCGAAGGGGTCCCCGCTCGGGAGCGGCTTGCTCCAGAGGCGTTTGTGGAACGCCCTAAGCGTTGGGCTCGTGGCGTCGGGATCGCCACCGCCAGCGTCGCTCAGAAAGTCGAACTTTGGATCGATCGGCTGATACGCACCCATATTAGTTTCCCGAACCTCTAGCCTCTTAACCCTATGGAGTTGACCTGGTTTCGTGGACACCCGACTGGCTCCGCCGGCGCGTGCTCAGGCTCACGTGGCACGCCACTTCAACCTAAGACGCTCCCGACACCACACCTTCATCTACCATCTGCCGGACA
>JBBSBC010000330.1:0-1922 GCA_038251595.1 Phycisphaerales bacterium
CCTCCCTCCACCACCCAGCGTGGCGACTCCCGCGGATTCCGGACCTGGTGCAGGACCGGATCTCAAGATCCCCCACTCGTAGGCGAGTACACGATCGCCCACCGAGCCGCGATATGATTGCGGCATGAGCGCACCGACGAGCCAATCTGCGTTGAAGACCGGGCCGGAAGCCGGCGAAGTTCTGTCGAACCTTCCGCTCGTGCGGCGCGGCAAGGTGCGCGATGTTTTCAAACTTCCGGATGATTCGGATGGTGGGGGTCGCCTGCTGATGGTCGCCTCTGACCGCATCTCGGCCTTCGATGTCATCATGCCCACCCCGATCACGGGCAAGGGGCGGCTGCTGACCGAGATCGCGGCGTGGTGGTTCGGGTTCATCGAGCAGCGCGGGCTGGCGCAGACGCACCTCATCTCGACGAACATTGCGGATGTACCGGTCGCGGTCTTGTCTGCTGGAGCGCGTGACTACCTCGAAGGGCGCATCACGATCGGGCGGGCCTGCCGCGTGGTGCCCGTCGAGTGCGTGGTGCGCGGTTATCTCGAAGGCTCGGGGTGGAAGGAGTATCAGCAGACGGGCGAGGTTTGCGGTGTGCGGTTGCCGCGCGGGCTGAGGCAGTGCGACAAGCTCCCCGAGCCGATCTTCACACCGGCGACCAAGGCGGCCGAGGGGCACGATGAGAATATCTCGTTCGAGCGTGCGGCCGAGTCGGTGGGCGGGCCGTGGGCTCTTGAGACGATGGGGACACTGCGCGAGACGTCACTGGCGATCTACAAGGCCGCGGCAGCGCACGCGCTGGGGCGGGGGATCATCATCGCCGACACCAAGTTCGAGTTCGGCATCCCGATCGACGAGGTCTCGCGCGAGGGGCGGGCGTGGGTCCCCCCGATCCTGATCGATGAAGCGCTGACGCCCGACTCATCGCGCTTCTGGCCGGTCGATGGGTATGAGGCGGGACGGGCGCAGAAGAGCTTTGACAAGCAGTTCCTGCGTGAGTTTCTCGAAGAGCTCTTCAAAAACGGGAAGTGGGACAAGACGCCGCCGGGTCCGGAGTTGCCGGCGGGTGTGGTTGAGGGGACGCTGGCGCGCTACCGCGAAGCGCGGGACCGGCTGTGCGCGTAGGTGGCGCTTGTCGTGCAGTTCGGGAATGTGGGTGCGGGCAGCGGTGTAACCAGCGAGCTGAAGCTCGCCGCATAAGTGGAGTTGGACCCGTGCTGACTTATGAAGTGTAAATAACTTAGGATCTAGACTCCGAGCCCGGCGCGGGCCTCGGTCGGGAGTCTGGCGATCACCGCGGTCAGGTGTTCGAGCATCTCGTCGAGCACCTTGGGCGAGCCGACGGCGTTGCGGCCAAGGCAGACCATGCTCCCACCACCCGCACCTCCCCCTACACCCCCGCCACCTATCGCCCACCAGTCCATCGCGTGTCCGGTCTTGAGCACCTCCTGCACTTCGGGGCTCAGGATCGCGAGCGCAAAGCCCTCATCCGGGCATTCGACCTTCCACCGCTTGTTGAAGGCTTCATCCTCAACCTTGAAGTCCGCCTTCAGGCCCAGCTTCTCGCCGATCCGGCTGAGCAACGACTCGGAAGTCAAAAGCAGCAAAGGCCAACCCACCCCTCCCCCGCCACCCACTCCCCCACCATCCCCGCCACCCCGAACCGCGATGCAGAGGTTGCGGATTGTGTGGCTGCTCTTGCCCGTGCTGACCACAAAGGCGTGAGCCATGATGAGAATAGAGAAATTGTTATGTTGGCCCATGGCCCACCATTCCACACCCCTCTCCCTGTTCTTCAGCCGCGCGAGCGCGGCGAAAGGGGCAAAGACCTCGGACTTCTCGGTCGCCGTCGGTTTCATGGCGTGCTCAAATCCGCGCTCGGTCAGGAACGCGGCCATCGCCCGCTGGCGGACCCGCTCGGCACGGATGC
>JBBSBC010000331.1:0-1890 GCA_038251595.1 Phycisphaerales bacterium
CATGCGTGCCGCGCGTGAAGGGGCGATCAAGGCGATCGATCGGCTGCGGAAGATGCCGATCGGATGCCGCTTTGTGCGGGCCAACTGGCTGATGGAGTTTGAGACGGCGAGCAAGCAATGGGGCTTGAAGCCCGATGGGGAGAAGGATTACTCGCCAGAGCCCGACTGGAGGAACGTGCAGTTGTACGGGCTCGAAACGAGCAAACCGCGCGAGCAGGTGTGCATCTTCGGGCAGGAGCTGCGGAAAGCCAAGATCGCGATTGATTACTTCTATATCGATCATGAGAACGAACTGCCGGGGACGTACTTCAACCGTCGTCAGCAGTTTCATGTTCGCGCTCGCGCGATGCGGAAGATCGCGATCGATGATGCGCCGTTGCGGGTGAAGGAATCGCTCTTTCGTCCTCCGCGGGTGCCGATGGTGTTCAACTGGAACTTCTGCAATCCAGCGCGGCAGATTCCAGCGTTTGCATGGTGGGGTGAAGTCGTCGATGCCAACATTGATGGCAGCTCGTGCCCGGAAGCCTATATGACCAACTCGAGTCGGTACGCCGGCCGCGATGGGCATTGGATGTGGCACGCGTTTGTGGACCTGATGACCACCGTGCGATCGTGCATTGTCGGCAGCGAAAGGCCGGCGACGGTGATTCCGTGGCTCTCGGGGCCGGTGAGCAAGGAAGAGATTCCGCCTTCGCCCGGATCATTTTTCGGGCATGACCCGCGCGAGTATGCGGCGGCGATGTTCCTGACCGAGCGGTTCATCATGCACGCTGCGCTGATGGGTGTGCGAACGTTCGGGCTCGCCAACTACATGTTGCCCAAGCCTTGGCGCCAGGATGCTGAGCTTCGGATCAGCGGGGCGATGGAGATGGCGGAATCGCTGGTGAAGCGGCAGAGGCCGGGAACAGAAAACGCGATCAGGATGGCGATGACGCTTGACCCGACGCCTGGTGTGGTGCGGACGGGGCGGTTTGTAACTTCGGCGGAAGAGCTTGTGAAGGTGTTGAAGGGCGGAGTTGAAAGCGGCTCGGAGAGCCGCCATACCTGAGTTCAAAGCGGCTCGGAGAGCCGCTATACCGGAGTAGTGAAGTATGCCTATTAGTCCGATTGCTCCTGGCGAGTTGACGGGTACACCTGTGTTCCGGCTTTACTTGCCGACCGGCATTCCCAACGCCTCGACTGGCACGATTAGCGAGGGTGAGAATGCGTGGGGCAAGACCGATGCGCAGGATGCCGCGCTCGACGGGTTTGTGCGGACCTGGGCGGCGGAATCGGGCTCGGCAGCGAGTTCGGGATTGAGCGCGCAATCGGGCGGGGGCTTGGTGCTCGACTCGGTTGGTGGGCTTTGCCTGGGTGTCGGCATCACTTCAAACGGGGCGGGCACCGGCCACATGTTGAGCGGTGTTGGCTCCATCACCGGAACCTCGCGGACAATGACGGTTGTGCTGGTCGGGTCGGCACCGGCGACGAACATTAATTCTGGTACGTTTGATGCCAGCACGCAGAGGCGTGTGATGTGGCAATGCACCAACTTCGGCACGGACAGCATGCAGATCGGCACCGACAAGTATCGGCGCTGGACGGTGTGGACGAGCGGCGGCACGCTCGGCACCAACACCTACACCAGCACACGCCGCGCCATGGCGAGCACGCAGGTGGTGATCGTGCGGTTCGGCACGGGCAGCGTGCGGATTCAGGTCTTTGCGGCGGAGGCGTTGACATCGACCACAAGCAACAGCTTTGCCGCGCTGGCCAACCTCACGAGCATGCGCACCATGTTCGTTGGCAACTCTGATGTCGATGGGCAGCACTGGATTGGACCGATTCGCGGCATCTGCCAGGTGATGCAGGATGTCAGCGATGCGCAGGCACCGGGCCTCTGCCAGCACA
>JBBSBC010000332.1:0-1885 GCA_038251595.1 Phycisphaerales bacterium
CGCACTTGTCAATACCCAGGTCTTCATCACCTCATGCGTTGACGCAGCCGTTGTGGACCTCGTCGGCTACGGCGCAACCGCGAACTGCTCAGAGGGCACTTTTGCCCCGGCACCCGGCAACAACTTCAACGCGATCTTCCGTGCATTGAACGGTTGCACCGATACCAACGTCAACTCCGCCGACTTCGCGCCCGCGCCTGCTGCTCCGCGCAACACATCCAACACCAACAGTTGCGGTGCAACCAACGGCGCGTGCTGCGTGAGCAATGTCTGCAGCGTTACGACTCTGGCTGGTTGCTCGGGAACCTTCCAAGGACTTGGTACGACCTGTTCGCCTGATCCGTGCCTTCCGCCGCCCATCGGTGCGTGCTGCGTCAACGGCATCTGCGTTGGCGACCAGACCGCTTCTGCCTGTGCGGCGAACGGCACCGGCTCATCATGGGGCGGCGCGGGCACGACTTGTGCCACGTTCATCTGTCCTGAGGCGATCGGTTCATGCTGCAACGGTGTGGTCTGCACCGCTGGTGTCGCCCAGTCGCTCTGCATCACCGGGACATTCACAGTCAACAATACGTGTACACCCAACCTTTGCGATCCTTCCGCAGCCTGCTGCTTCTCGAACAGCTCGTGCCTGATCCGTCCTTCCGTTGAGTGTGCAACCCTCACGGGTATTTACCAAGGCATTGGCTCGGTCTGCTCACCCAGCCCTTGCCCACCCGCACTTCCCGGCGCGTGCTGCACCGGCGCGGCCTGTGCGGTCTCTGCTGATGCGCTCACCTGCTTCACCAGCGGTGGCCAGTTCAAGGGCGCAGGCTCGGTCTGCGTTCCCAGCCCCTGCTTTGTCGCCAGCGGCGCGATCATTGCCACCTACGACTTCGACGCCAACATCGTCGGTTCGCCCGCCACCAACCTCACATTCTTGGCTCTCCCCAACAATCCTACCGGGATCTTCTCAAGTGCGTTCGACGTCTTCGGTGTCATCGACCGGACCGTCAACGCCGACTTCGCTGATAACAGCTTCATCGGAATGGTCGTGGCCACCGATTCGCAGGGCGTCTTCCGCGAGGCCCAGACCAGCAACGCCTTCGGTGTTGAGGATCTGCTGAACCTCGACAACTCCGGCGGCACCGGCACGGCCACGTGGACCTTCAACGTCGCCGGCTTCACCAACCTCAACATCTCGATCGACTTCGCCGCCATGGGCAACTTCGAGGAGTTTGGTTTCGGTCTTGGCAGTGTGCTTGACTCGTTCAACTTCACCTACTCCATCGACGGAAACCCCGCGCAGCCGTTGTTCACTTCGCAGATTCTCGAGGGCGTTCAGCCGACCTACACGCTCGAGAGCGGCCAGATGATCACGACCAACTTCAACGATCCGGTCGCGATCAACGGCACCCTCATCCTCAATCAGTTCCAGACCCTCGCCGCTCAGCTTGCTGGTTCAGGCAGCACGCTCACCCTCACCTTCAACACAAGCGGTGATGGCGGCAGTGAAGTATTCGTCTTCGACAACATCAACATCCGTGGCACGACTGGCGTTGTCACCGGTGCTTGCTGCGATATCAACGGCATCTGCACCAACGTCACCTCCGCCGCTTGCGTCGGCCCGAGCGTTTACTCGGGCGATGGGACAACCTGCTCAGTGGTCGTCTGTGCAACTCCGACAGGCGCCTGCTGCAACAACGTTGGGCTTTGCACTGCGACGACTTCGGCTCTCTGCGGGTTCGCCAACAGTATCTATCAGGGAACCGGCTCGGTCTGTAACCCCAACCCCTGCGCACCCGCAACCGGCGCGTGCTGCTGCGGCTCCAACTGCACCATCACCACCGCCGCCGCGTGCATCGGCACGAACAGGTCGTTCGCGGGTATCGGCACCGTCTGCACG
>JBBSBC010000333.1:0-1855 GCA_038251595.1 Phycisphaerales bacterium
CCGAGATCGGAGAAGGGACACTCAAGAAGCGGTTTGCCAAGGCGAAGCTGACGGGCATGTGCGAGGTGCGGGGAAAGAGCGGGTACATCCGCGAAGTGCGAACCCTCTCAGGCTACGTTACGCACAAGTCGAGCGGACGCAGGCTGGCCTACAGCATTTTGGTGAACGAGATTCCTGCCGGGGCCGATGGCAAGAGCAAGGAGTTTCATGAGGATGTTGTGGAGATCCTTGACGGCTATCTCGCCGCGATGTGAGCAGACGCACGTCGGATCTGCACGAATATCAGTTGCAAGTTTCGTGGTGCTTGCGGCGGTGTTTATAGGTTGTTTTTGTATGTATCGGCAGGGCGCGGACTTTCCCCGGCACTTCTTTCCGGATGAGCCGGGCAAGGTTGCGCAGGTCGCAGATGATTTTCGCAACTTTCGCCATCCGGCGCTGATGATTGAAGTGGTATCACTTGCCGCGCGCGTGGCCGAAGTTCGCCCCGGGTTGGCGAGCGATGAAGATCGGAGATTGATCTCTCGAATCGGCCGCACGACCTCGGCACTGTGCGCTGCCGGGGCCGTAGTCGTGTTAAGCATGGTTGGGTTTTGGTGCGCGGGCTGGGCAGGGTTGATGGCGGTTGCCGCGGCAACGGGGACCAGCCCACCGATGCTGGTCCACGCACACTACTTTGAAGAAGACACATTTCTTGCCTTTGGTTACGCGCTCACGGTGCTTGCGGGAGTGAATCTGTTGCGAAACGCGCGATGCGAGCGGATGTGGAAGCCACTGTTCCTGCTCGGTGCAGCGGCGGGCATCGCGGTCTCTTCAAAGTTTATCGGCATCGTGGCGGTGGGCGGGGCGTTGTTGCTGGTGGTGGCGGTGACTCGCGGAAGGCTGAGGGCCATTGCGTTCTGCACGATGGTCGTCTTGTTCATATTTGCTGCGGTGAACCACCGGGCGTTTGTGGATGAAGCGTCGCGGCGTGCCTTTGGTGAAGCACTCGGATTTGAGGCGCGGCATGGGGTAACTTCGCACCGGGGGCTCGGGATGGGCACGCCAAACACATACTTCCTGGTCTCGGCATTCCGGGAGCTCGGGCCGGTAGCGATGCTTGGAGTGGTGGTATCGGCGATGGGCGTGCTGATCGCGGCACATCGCGGGCGTGTTGATGCACAAGATCTTTGGACTCTCGGGATGGGGTCTGCGTTTGTGATGATGCTCGCGTGGTGCCCTATTCCGGATGCACGATACGCGCTACCCGGCGTGGTGGTGCTTGCGGCAGCAGGTGCGATTGGATTGGCGCGTGTGGCCGCGGGTCAGGGTCGAAGTCGATGGATGTCGGTGGTTGCGCCGGCGGTGGTGATCGGGGCGATAGTTGGAACGCAAGGGCCGCGATGTGACGACATGACGAAAAGGTTCACCAACGATTCAAGGTATGGACTTGTGCAATGGGCCATCGCAAATATCCCGCCGTCGGCACTGGTGGCGCAGGACTCGCGGGCTGGGCTGGGTCGAACGCTCGTGCAACTGCCGGGAAACGAGGAGCCTCGTGGGTTTGACTCGTTGAAACCCGTGCGTAGCGCGATGTTTGTGCCGATGCCCGGATCGTTGGAAAGACTGAAGCGCGAGGGTGTTGAGTATGTGGTGATCGTTGATTCGGTGTACGCGCGATTTTTCAACTCAAGGGTTGCACCGGCGAAGCGGAAAGATGGTGCAGATCGAGCCGACTTTGCGACCAAGCGGGCGTTTTATGATGAACTTCTTACAGGACGCGATTGCGAACTGGTGTGGCGCGCAGGTGGTGCGTGTGAGGACGGGGGGGGGGGGGGGGGGGGGTATGGGGGTAACCCCGGACCCATCCAGGGATTAG
>JBBSBC010000334.1:0-1830 GCA_038251595.1 Phycisphaerales bacterium
GACCTGCGGCTGTAAAAAAGGCTTGGGGCTTGCCCCCGGAAGTTGAGGCTTGCGCGAAGCGGAGTGTTGCGATCATGGTCTGAGAACCGATTCTGACTATTAGCCGCAACGTCCTCGTTGCGCGTCGGAAACGTCACGTTAACCAAAGACGCGCAGCGAGGACGCTGCGGCTATGACAGACTTGTCAGTTCTACGCTTCCTGTATTTTCAAGCCTCAAGCCCCAAGCCTCAAGCCTTTTCTTATGCCCATCCAGATCGAACGCAGTGAACTTTCCGTCGCCCGCGAACGCGCCATCTTGGTGACCTGCCTGATGCCCGGCAGTCAGGCGGACCCGCACGACCCGTTGAACGAGCTTCGCAGTCTCACCGACACCGCCGGGGCGGTGGTCGTCGATGAGATGATGCAGAACCGCGCTAAGCCCAACGCTGGCACGTTCATCGGCAAGGGCAAGGTTGAGGAGCTCGCCGAGCGGGTCAAGGTCACCAAGGCCGACGTGGTGATTTTCGACAACGATCTTTCGCCGGCGCAACTGGCCAACATTGAAGAAAAGGTCGAGCGGAAAATCCTGGATCGCAGCGAGTTGATCCTGGATATTTTCGCCAGCCGTGCCCAGACGCATGAAGCACGTTTGCAGGTGGAACTGGCGCAGTTGCAATACACCTATCCGCGTTTGCGGGCCATGTGGTCGCACTTGGAGCGCATCGCCGGCGGCTCGCCGATGGGCATCGGCACCCGCGGGCCTGGCGAGCAGCAGTTGGAAATCGATCGCCGCATCGTGCAGCGCAAGGTGGCGCAGCTTCGCCGCGAGATCACCACGTTGCAAGAGCGCAAGGAGCGTGAAGTCGCCTCGCGCAACATCGACTTTTTCACCGTGGGCCTGGTCGGTTACACCAACGCAGGTAAGAGCACGCTCTTCAACACCGCCGCCGAAGGCGACGCTTACGCCGATGACAAATTGTTCGCCACGCTTTCGACCCGCACCCGTCGCTGGGACCTCGGAGGCGGCGACACGGTGATGCTGTCGGACACGGTTGGTTTCATCCGCGATTTGCCGCACCACTTGGTCGCCAGCTTCCGCGCCACGTTGGAAGAAGCGGTACACAGCGATTTGCTGTTGGTGGTGTTGGACGTGTCGCACGCCCGGCATCGCCAGCAGTTGGAAACGGTGATGGAGGTGCTCGATGAGATCGGTGCCAACACGCAGCCACGGATTCTGGTGTTGAACAAGATCGACAAGTTGGAGAACAACGCCGACTTGCTGGTGTTGAGTCGTGAGCAGACGGGGATGGCGACGGTGAACATCAGCGCCAAAACCGGCAGAGGTGTGAATCAACTGGTGGAGATGGTGCGCGAAGCGTCACGGGGCGGAATGCGGGAGATGACGCTGTCGCTGCCGATGAGTCAGGGCAAGGCCATTAACTTTCTGGAAAACCGCGCTACCATACTCAACCGCGAATATCTCGATGACCGCGTGCATCTGACGCTTCGCATCGGTCATCGGCCACTGGATCAGTTCAAGGCGATGGGCGTGCGGTATGAGATCGTAGGTGAAGGGGAGAAGAAGTCTTGAGTCCTGAGTCTTGTGACAAGAACGGAGTTTTCTAATGGGCGCGATGTTGACCGAGTGGCGTGAGTTGTTCGAGTCGATGCTCGATGGTCTGGCCAACCCGGCGCAGATGCACGGGATGATGGTGCATTTGCCCATCGCCGCGGCCATCATGGGATTGCTGGTGGTTATCCTGCTGGCCGCGACACGGGGGCAATCCTGGGGCGCGCGGGCCTCGGCGCTGCTGATTTACATCGTGGGGATCATCGCGGCCTTCGTCACC
>JBBSBC010000335.1:0-1752 GCA_038251595.1 Phycisphaerales bacterium
GCATAGGCCCGCGCATAGGCCCGCGCATAGGCCCGCGCATAGGCCCGCGCATAGGTCCGGACGTAGGTCGGCGCGTAGCTCGGGGCAAGCACCGGGTTATCGACCAGCAGAGCTTGTCACTTCCGCACTTGCTCAACCCGCACCGCCTCGGCGGCCAGGTTCATGAGCTCAACATCAAGGCCGCGCCGACCCAGGATCCATGTGTCCAACTCCACGGTCTCCGCGCGGCCAACCCACACCACCATCTGGATCGACGGGTGACGATCCATCCATCGCCGCAGTCTCTCGGCTGATTCCTTATTCCCAAAGCCCGTGATGCCAATCTCATTCCTCAAATCAGCGACCAGTTCCAGATCCGCCGCCCCCCCAAGCGCACCCGAAAGTTCACCCTCCTCCGCGTCCAACGTGCTGCCACGCAGCTTGAACCCCACCTCGCCGAGCCGTCCCAACCGCTGATCAACCTCTTCTTTCGCCTCTTTCGGATAGCCGCCATCATCACGCAGCACCATCACTTCGCCGCGAGCATGGGCCTCGATCGCCGCAAACGGGCGCTCGTTGCTCGTTGCACCCTCATCACGCTCAACATTCATCACGCTCGCGTCGCGCGCACGGATGATGCCAGACTCGATGTGAACCCCATCCGGCCCGATGTGCACGGTCCGATCGTTTCCATCATCGCCATGCTGTGTGACCGTCACCGCACGCTGCCCTACGCCGACAATGCCAAGCAGAAAGACCACACCACCGACCAGCACAAGAAACGCCAGAACGGCAACACCCACACCCGCGTTCAGCGAGCTGAAGGCGTCCGGCGAGTACCGCTTCATTCGGCGATGCACGCGCGAGCGCGCCGTCCTGGCCCGCGCTCTTGCCCGTGCCAGTTGCTCCGCGGCCGTGGCCCCATGAACACGCTCGCTCCGCTTCATCGGTGAGGATTGGACCGGCGTTCGCGGTTCAATCGCGTATCGCCCCGTCCACCAGTTTGTTACCCGCACGTTCTTTGATTGCACCGGCGCGAACCGCTCTTCTCCGCGTGAAGCGGGTGATCGACCTGATGCACCAACCGTGATCGCTGCGGCAGGAAGCGCGGCCTCCCACTCACGAGCCTGTCCACCGGGCACCACTTCACCCATGCCCTCTCGAAAGCTCGGCAACATCGCGGGCTTGACGGCGTACGGATCGGGCACACTCGCCACCGCCTCAAGATCCGCCAACATCGCGGCGGCCGATTCATACCGCTTGTCGTAGTCTGTCATCGCTCTTCGCACGATCCATCGAATCGCTTCTGGGCACTTGAGCGTGATCTGACTCAGCCCGCCATGCGCCGGAAACGAGTTTTCAACCATTGAATAGAGCACCGCGCCCGTCGCATAGATGTCGAACTTTGCACCATCCACTTCGTGAACCTTGACACCGCGCAGCGCCATCCGCACCATTTCAGGATCTCGGAAATACTCCGTCCCGTGTGTGGTCAGGGTCATGCTCGAGCGCAGCGGCGTAATCAAGCCAAAATCCACGAGGTGGGCCTGGCTATTCGACACGATGATGTTGTCCGGCTTGACATCCTTGTGCCAAAGACCCCCATCGTGATAGTGACAGAGTGTCCGTGCAATGTCCGCCGCGTACTCGATCGCCTCGCGCAACTGGCCATTCGCAAGACCCTCTGCCCCGCTTTCAGCGTGCAGCCGCTGGGTCACCAACCCCAACGATTCACCGGGAACATACCGCATGGCGTAGTAGAATCGCTCATCC
>JBBSBC010000336.1:0-1747 GCA_038251595.1 Phycisphaerales bacterium
CGTGCTCTGCGGCCCGGGTGCTGAAGTGCCGGGCCTCGAATCCATGCTCGCACGGCTCGCATCAATCACCGCACGCGAACACAACCCGGCGATGGCCGAACCAAACTGCTCGCTGACAAGCCAGGTCCTTCAACCCCAATCTCTCCTGCCTTGCCTTCTTTCAAGCCGCACGGCTGATCGTGTCGTCACAACACAAATGAGAAGGGCACTCGGCATCGGTCTCGGTGTCGCCGCCATGTTCCTCGGTGTCACCGCCATCAGCGCGTTCGCCCGCCTCGAACGAGAACAGCAACACTTGCTCGCGGTCAAGGCCCAGTCGGATGGCAACTTCGCCATGAACACCATCCCACAGGCTTCCATCGAAGCTCGCGCCGCAATCACTTCGTTGCAGAAACGTATCGATGCAACCATGGGCCACGCGCCCGCCTGGTCGGCCCTCCTCGCGAACATTGCGGCCAACGTGCCAGCATCTGTTCGCATACAGCAGCTCTCGATCTCGGGCAACGAATCAATGGAGCCCGCCTCGGCTTCCACCGATCCGACCTGCACACTCCGTGGGTTTGTCGACCTCTCAAAGTCAGACGACCCTTCGCAAACCATCAAGCACTTGGCCGAGTCACTGAGCGCCTTGCCCATCGTCGCCAATGTCCGTCTCGGATCTACGCAGCGAACCACCATCCGCAGAATCGATGCGCAATCCTTCGAGTTTACCCTTACGTTGGTGCCTATCCCTGTCAGTTCGCTGAGCCATGCACCAGTGGCCATCGCCCCGGAGGAAGCACTTCCATGAGCGTTCAATCAACCAGGCGCGCCGCCAGTGAGTTCACCATCGGGCTGGCGGTTTGCGGCGCGGTCTACTACTTTCTGATCGCGCCCACCGAGCGCAAGGCCGACGAGCTGCATCGTCAGATCGTTGCCGTCACCAAGGACACAGCGACAGGATCAAACATCTCTGTACAACAGATCTCCGAGCTCAGTCAAAAGACCGAGCAAGCCTCGCGCAGGATTCGTGAAGGCAACCATGTCGCCGAAGATGAGACCGATCTCTTCGCCGCGGTCACACGCCTCGCCGAACAAACTGGTGTTCGTATTGAGCAGCTCCAACCAACCAAAGTCAAGCCGCGTTCCGCGCCAGGGTCGCCAACCTCCACTGGCCAGAATCCGGATTCAACCATCGCACACGCAACCGAACAACGTGAGCCATTCTCCGCCGTAGAAGCATCGCTCACCTTGACGGGTTCGTACGCGGGCATTGCCGCATTCGTTGATCAACTTCCCAAGAGCACCGGCTTCACCGCCATCCGATCGCTGCAAGTTGAACCGAGCGATCTTCCCGACGTCGTGCGTGCGCAAATCACCACACGACACTTCGCATTTACACTCCCCGAAATCGCGGCCATCGCTGAGCCCAGGACAACTTTCGACAAAAGGTGATTCATGGGATACATCGACGCCAAAGGTAAGAAGAAACTCATCTGGGTCGCGGCGGTCTTTGCCCCAACCATCAGCGTGCAACTGGTGCAGTGGTTCTCGGGCTCTGGTCCGTCGCAGGCACCCGCAGCCAGTCTTCCCCGCACTCTTGAATCTCTCCCCGCGGGCGAGGCTCCCAATGAGTTGAAGCCTCCCAAGCCACTCACACGGGCACAGAAACAGGCCTTGGCTTTCGCCGATTCACAGTCCATCGACCCTTCACTGAAGTCACCAATGGATAGTTCCGAACGGGTCACGCCCGAGGTCGCACCCTCAC
>JBBSBC010000337.1:0-1652 GCA_038251595.1 Phycisphaerales bacterium
ATGAGATGCTGCGCGTTGCGAGGGACCAGAATCGGTCGGCCACGGCAATGTGGGAAGAGGCCGCTCGCCTTTTTTTGGCGGTGAACGTGAATAGTAAGAATATTCACGCTACGACTGGAAGCAACCGGAATGATTGAGCGCACATCTATCAGCGCCGAGGATGCAGAGGAGTACACCGCTGCCCTCGGTCAATCACTTGGAGGCGGATGGCGACATACCCACCTTGGAGTTCGCATGGGCGTTCCCCAAGCACTTGGAATGACGACCGACGCCTGGGTGCGCGAACGCCTTGGTGGATACATGCGCCTATCCATCGAAGAGCGAAGAGAGGCAGTGGCAGAACTCGCAGGGGAAGGACTCTCGCAGCGAGAGATCGCGGCGGTGGTTGGGGTGGGCAGTGCCACCGTCAACCGCGACCTCAGTGATCCAAATGGAACACGTTCTCAAAAAAAGAATAGGCAGAGCGCGGCAGTTGAAGCGCCTAGCGTATCAAATGGAACACCTCAAACAGAAACCGACTCCACCCTCGATTACCCGGTGGGCACGGTTGTCGATCTTCGCACCCTCAAGGCCGTCCCGGAGGATGAAATAGATCGCGATCCTCCACAGCGGGCAAAGCAGCGCGTTCCTGACATTCGTGACGCGGCATTCCAGATCGCAGATGACGCCGGCAAGGCAGAACTCGCCGGGCTTCGCATCAAGAATCGTCTGAGGGATCGTCTGCGGCCACTGTCTGAGGTGGGCTCAGAGTTTGACGCGAACGATACCGGCGAGATCATCGACGAAGAGTTCTTTCACGATAACATCGAACGACCGCTAGAGGCCGCGACGGCATGGGCCGCACGCGTGCGCGCCGCTATGCCCACGGGGCTGCGGATTGTCCAGGGAGGTCGCTCATGAACGAGACATCACGGGAATTGCTCGACGCCTTGCTCCAGGCTGCGGTGCCCGAGGTTGAGGATTTTGAAAGCTTTGATGTCGGAGAGAAAGCGCAGTTTCTCTGGCAAGACATTACGGATGCGGCCGAGCTGGGCGATGCCGATGCCGAAGCGGTTATGCAGCACATCGGGCGCATCGGCTGCCAAAAGGCGATTCACATTTACAAGAATTCTGTGAAACGGACCACGCTCAAGATTCTGCACCATGACGGATCGGTTGAGACCCGCGTGAGTCAAGCGATCCGGGGCATTCCCAAGACGCGCAAAGAAACCGGTGAGCGATACCACCAGCAAATGCTGTGGGTCGAAATGGGCTATGAGGACATCCTTGCGCTCTTTGCCTTTGTTGACCGCGTCTTTGCTCGCGCAGCTGAGAAGCGTGCAGCGTTTCAGCGGGTGGTAGCCGCCTACCGAGCATATCCCGAAGCCGTGAACGCCGGTGATGCATGCCGTCTGGCGGGCTTCGACCCGTATGAAATTGAAATCACGGACGCCGATGTCCGTGTCGCCCGCGCCGCCTAGCCATGGCCACCCAACCCGCAACCACCGACCCCAGACCCGCGCCCTGGGCGCACCTGCCCCAGGCAACACGAGACGCCATCGACATGGCGATCGCGGAAGCGTTGGTCGCGTGGATTGACCAGGAAGCCGCCGCACTCACGCGGCACCCAACACCGCCCCAAAAAGGGAACGCCGGGGAGTAGGTCCCCGGCG
>JBBSBC010000338.1:0-1634 GCA_038251595.1 Phycisphaerales bacterium
AGCTACCCGCGGTTGAAGCGGATCGCATCGGCTCGATCGGGCGCATACAGCCAGAGCAGCCCCGCCCAGCACCATCAAGTGTGCCTCAATCCTTGATCGCGGGTGTGGTGTCCGGCGGCATTGAGTTCACGGGCAAGAGCGAGAGCGGTGCGCAGCCCAGTTCGCCCGCGCTGCAGATGTATCGTCACCCCGCCGACAAGAACGCCGCGGCAACGGCGGTGCAGGTTGGCCGCAGACTTGATACCAGCGGATAAACTCCGCACCATGACTGCAAGTTCAAGACCATCACCCTCCGAGTTCGGGGAACTGTTCGCGCTCGATCCTGGTATGGTCTTTTTGAACCACGGCTCATTCGGCGCGTGCCCGCTGGCCATCATCGCGCGGCAGCGCGAGTTGCAGATGCGCGTGGAGCGCGAACCGATCAGGTATTTCGTCGAAGACCTTGAAGGATTGCTCGACGGTGTGCGCCATGCGCTCGGTCGGTTCATGAACGCGGACCCCGAAGGATTTGCTCGGATGACCAACGCCACCGAGGGCGTGAACACGGTGCTGAAATCGCTGCGGTTTGAAGCGGGCGATGAGCTGCTGACCAGCAACCATGAGTACAACGCCTGCAACAACGCGATGCTCGAGACGGCGGCACGCTGGGGCGCGCGGGTTGTGAGCGTTGATGTTCCCTGGCCGCTGCACAACAAGCGGCAGGTCATCGACGCGGTGCTCGGCGGCGTGACGGGCCGGACCAGGCTCGTGCTTCTCAGCCATGTGACCAGCCCGACCGGTGTCATCTTTCCGGTGGGCGAGATCGTGCAGGAACTCAACGGGCGTGGGATTGACACGCTTGTTGACGGTGCGCACGCGCCGGGCATGATCGCGCTGGACCTCACCGCGATCAATGCTCCGTACTACGCGGGCAACTGTCACAAGTGGATGTGCGCACCCAAGGGCGCGGGCTTTCTCTGGGTGCGAGCCGATCGTCGGCATCTCATTCGCCCGCTCATCACCTCGCACGGGGCCAACTCTGCACGCACCGATCGCTCAGGGTTCCGGCTTGAGTTTGACTACACCGGGACGGCGGATGTCTCGGCATTTCTTGTGCTGCCCGCGCTGATCGAGCATATGAACGCGATGCTTCCGGGAGGCTGGACAGGGCTGATGGCCCAGAACCGTGCGATGGCCCTGCGCGGGCGCGATGTGCTCTGCCGCGAGCTGCGATCGGATGCGCCTGCGCCGGATGAGATGATCGGTGCGCTCGTGAGCGTGCCCATCGCGGATCGTCGTGCTGAAGAGGAAGCGTTGCCGACGAAGTATCACGATGCGTTGCAGGATCGGCTGATCGCACGCTGGGGCGTTCAGGTTCCGATCGTTGTGTTTCCGGCGCGGAGCCGGAAGCGACTGGTGCGCATCTCGATGCAGGTGTACAACACGATCGAGCAGGTTGAGTATCTGGCCAGCGCACTGCGGGCTGAGCTTGGCAGCGGTTGACGGGTGAGGGCGCGTGAAAAACCCCGAGCGATTGCCCGGGGTTGTGAAGAGTTGCGAAATCGTGTCTTAAAGGGGGGCTGAAGGTGACGACCCGGGCTTGCACTCGGGGCTCTTCTTTGTGATCAGGCCTTTTTGGCGGGGTCTTTCTTGAC
>JBBSBC010000339.1:0-1591 GCA_038251595.1 Phycisphaerales bacterium
AGTCATGAAATTAAGTTGATATTAAAAAGGATGGCGGAGCTCCTTCGTCTAGGGAACTGTGATGATTGGGCAACTGCCGACGAAAGGTTTCATAATGAAATAGGTAGTTCCTACAACGCTACAACTAGCAATATTTTAGGTATGTTCGGTGGCATGGGCTCATTGAATGACATAATTTTGTATAAGGATGGACAACCTTTGTCAGCAGAGAACGCTGAATTAGATTTCTTGAGATCGTCGCTCTATCAGCTTTGTCACTGAAAAGGGTTCTACCCCGTTTCCACGGACGGTTTGATTAAGGCCTGAAACTCCCGATCACGCCGGGCAACTCTACGACGCATTCGCGGATTGTGGAACCGCTCCAGGTAGTCGAACAGATCGGCCCGAGCCTCATCGCGGGTCCGGTAGTGGGTACGATATACGCGCTCTCGCTTGAGCACCCCGAAGAACCCTTCGCACGCCGCGTTGTCGCCGCAATGGCCGACCGCGCTCATGCTGCAGACCAAGGCGTTGCCGCCGAGGAATTTCTGGTAGGTGCCGCTGATGAACTGACCGCCGCGATCCGAATGCAAGATCACTTCGTTATCGCCTTGCCGCTGCCACACCGCCGCTTGTACGGCACGCACGACCATGTGCCGGTCCTGGCGATGATGCATCGACCAGCCCATCACCCGCTTGCTGTACAGATCGAGCACCACGCACAAATACAGTTTGCCCTCGATCGTCAGGATCTCGGTGATATCCGTTACCCACTTGGTCTCGGGTTCGAAGGCATCGAAGTTGCGCTCGAGCAGGTTCTCGACCCCGACCGGGCGACTGCCCGGCTTGTGGCCAAATCGGCGCTTCCGGCGCTGCGGCCAGCCCTGCAGGCCCGCCGCCGCCATCAGTCGCGCCACCCGGTTGAGGCTGGCACCTTCGCCTTCATCGCCCAAATCTTCGTGCATGCGCGGCGCGCCAAGGACGCCCTTGCTGTCCTCGTGCATCTCCCGAACGCGCACCAGCAAACGCGCATTGGCCTGCGCCCGCGGTCCCGGCTCTCGCCCGGACCATGCGTAGAAACCGCTGGTCGACACCTCAAGGCAACGGCACATCATTCGCACCGGGTAGTCACTGCGGCAGCGCTCAATCACCGAGTACCGTTCGGCGATTGCTTCGCGAAGTACGCTGCCGCGTCTCTTAAAAAATCTCTCTCCTTGGTCACCCGCGCCAGCTCGCGCTTGGTACGGGCGAGTTCCTCATCTCGCGGCGTGCCGCCGCCAGGAAAGGCCTGGGTTCCTCCGGCCTCGGCCTCCCGGACCCAGCGAGTCAGTAGGGCCGGGTTGACCCCGACCTCAAGGGCCACCTTGCGGCAGCTGGACTTCGAACGGCGGGCCAGTTCGACCAGCTCGTGCTTGTACTCAGGGCTGTAACGCTTGCGCTTGGACATGGACACTCCTTTGATCCAGTATGGATCTTAGTGAAAGTGTCCGCAGAATCGGGGTAGAACCCGTCCGGGGTTGAGTTGGATTGTTTACCGGACAGGGCCAGCCTAAGCTCGGCAAGCATCATGGGGTTGCGGGCCAATGGTCGTGAAGCCGGTCGGATGTCTAGC
>JBBSBC010000340.1:0-1578 GCA_038251595.1 Phycisphaerales bacterium
CTCGTAACCCTGGTCTTCTGTTCAACCTTCGACGACCAACCCCTCCATGCCGGTGTGCTTTCGGTTGTTGATGACCTGACCAATCAGCAACTCGCCTGCTCGACGGAGGGCTTCCGACAGATCGGCAGTGCAGGTTCGTGCAGCGGCCGGATCGATGCGGTGTTCAACGCTGTTGCCGGTCGTCGCTACCTTGTCCGCATCGCGGGCGAAGGCGGAGGCGTGGGCAACGGCGAACTCTTGGTCACAACATCCGACTTCCGTCAACCCTGTCTCTCGCAGCCTGCCGGGTCGATCATCGAACCCGAACTCTGCGGCCAGCAGTCCAATGCAGGCTGCTCAGGGTTGTTCGGCACCACCCCCGTCTTTCAGGATCTGCCATCTGCAAACGTAACCGTGTGGGCCACAAGCAGAGCCGATAGCAACTCGCGTGATATCGATTGGTACCGCTTCACGCTTACAGCACCCGCTTCGGTGACGATCGCCGCGACGACCGAGTTCCCCGCGATTGTTTACCTGATGAACGATGGCTGCCCGTTCAGCCCGATCAGTTTGATACGCTCAACACGGTGCGGCGAAACGGTAGAAATCACCGCCAATCTATCCGCAGGCCGCTTTGGTGTGCTCGTGGCCCACGATCCCAACAACCCCAATGATCAGGCCGGCGCGTTCCACGACCTTCCATGTGCATTGCCGAATCACTACATCCTCAGCATCGACGCGGATTTGCTTGGCGCATGTTGCACACCGAGCGGGTGCGCCATCACCACCGCAACCGAGTGCGCCGCGCGGACAGGTAACTTTGCAGGTGAAGGCACCGTCTGCCCCAGCGCGATGTATGCACAAAGTGGCTCGAGCTCCACCTTCGAGGATATCTCAGCAGGCAACACGCCCTTGGCGTTATCCAACAACAGCGGAGCAGTTGTCGATCTCGGTTTCACGTTCGAGTTCTTCGGCCGAACCTATACGCAGGTCGGCGTGAGCGACAACGGCTACGTGGCCTTCGGCGAACAGCCGCTCGGTGTCGCCTCGAATCCTGACATCATCACCGCGGCCGGCGCGCCCGCCAACGCCATATTTGCGATGTGGGATGACTTCGATCCTGCTCAGGGCATGATCTACACCCGCACCGATGGGCTGCCCGGCAGCCGCCGCTTTGTGGCTTCGTGGCAAAGCATGGCGTTCGCTGGCTTCACCCAGGAAACCGACAACTTTCAGGTCGTCCTCTTTGAAGGATCGAATCGAATTGAACTGAGGTACGCAATGCTCTCCAACCGATCCATCTTCCCGACGGATGTGACCGTGGGGATCAAAGATCTGGCGGGCTTTTCCATCCTGCAGATTCCCTCATCGATGATCTTTCCGACGGGCATCCCGGTCGTGCCGCGTGCCTTCAATCTTGCTCCAACACCAATCGTCGGAGCGTGCTCGAACACCCCGTGCCGGGCAGATTTCAACAACGACAGCGTGCGGAACGTCCAGGATATCTTCGACTACATCGCGTGCTTCTTCGCCGGCGAGAGCTGCATCTACGCCGACCGCAACAACAACGGCACCGTCACAGTGCAGGACCTGTTCGAC
>JBBSBC010000341.1:0-1537 GCA_038251595.1 Phycisphaerales bacterium
CCTGTTTCCCATGATTTGGAAGGATTCTGAGCCGCGACTGCTTTATGCGCAGTTGAAGGTCGAGGGCAAGGGGGTTGGGTCGGCGCTGGTGTTGCAGCCCCTGCTGAGCCCGGTGTATGCGCCGCGCAACGACAAGTCGGGTGCGCCGATGTTCCCACCCGAGAAGGATCGTGCGAAGATCTCTTCGGGCATACGGGCGTATGTTGACAAAGTGGTGGTCATCGAGACGAGCAAAGGGTCGATCACCATCGGGCTGCGTCCGGATGTTGCGCCGAATACGTGTTGGAATTTTCGTCAACTCGTTGAAGGCGGGTTATACACCGATGTGATCTTTCACCGCATCGCCTCGCTCGCGGGCAGGCAGACGGCCGATATAGTTCAGACTGGTGACCCGGCGGGGACCGGGCAGGGCGGGCCGGGGTATTACCTCGATCTTGAGCCGAGCAAGCTGCCGCACGACTTTGGTGTGGTCTCGGCGGCGCGATTGAGCGATCCGAACTCGGGCGGCTCGCAGTTCTTCATTGTTTTGAATCGTGAGGGCACGGCGTACCTTGACGGTCGGCACGCAGCGTTCGGGGTTGTGCTTGATGTTGGGAATGGGGCGGAAGTGGTGCGATCAATCGCGGCCACACCTGTCGGGCCGGACAATCGTCCGATCGAGCCGCCGGTGATCAAGGGTGCGAAGCTGGTGGATGCCGCGCCGTATGGGATGGGGCCGGGGGTTGCGAAAGATCCGTTGAAGAGGGACAAGGCGCGGTAGGTGGGAGAGTGGGAGAGCGAGCGAGAGACGAGGCGGCACGTTTCAAAGAGCACCGTATGGCCGGTCGCTCGAGAAGCACCATATGATCGTTCATGCGTGCGAGAACTGTCGATGCCGTCATGGTTGAAGCCCGGGCGGCGTCGTTCAAGACGCGGTCGATCAAAACCTCTGCCAAGATGTCGGGCCTGAAGCTCGCGATGGCGATGGTGGACCTGACAACACTTGAGGGGAAGGACTCGCCGGAAAAGGTGCGAGGGCTCTGCCACAAGGCGTTGCGGCCGGGGGATGGTGTGTTTGGTGATGACCAAGTACCGAGCGTGGCGGCGGTGTGCGTGTATCCGTCGATGGTGTCTGTGGCGCGCGAGGCGATTCAAATGGCGACCGGTTCGGAGAACCGGCATACCACTGGGTCGGAGAGCCCGCTTACCGTGAAGGTTGCATCAGTGGCGACGGGGTTTCCGAGTGGGCAGTACCCTCTTGGGGTGCGCATTCGCGATACGGAAGCGGCGGTGCGCGATGGTGCGGATGAGATCGACATGGTGATCAACCGCGGTGCATTTCATGCGGGGAGGTTTGATGAGGTGGCGCACGAGATCCGCGAGTTCAAAGCGGTGTGCAACGCCTCGCGCTCACTCGGCGGTGATGCACGCGAGCAGGTTCACCTCAAGGTTATTCTGGAAACGGGGGAGCTGGATACGTACGACAATGTTCGGCGCGCGAGCGACCTGGCGATCGGGGCGTTGCTGCACGATGGGGGCGAAGGCCCTGCGGGCACCG
>JBBSBC010000342.1:0-1534 GCA_038251595.1 Phycisphaerales bacterium
CACGCCCCTACCCCCATACACATTGATCGGACGTTTTCCGTCTCGCCCCCCCAGCAGCCCGTTACCCAAGCTCAATCCTCGGCGATTCGATTCTTGATAGGGTATACGTCCATACGCATCAATAAGACCATGCCGCTGTTGGTCGATGTATGGTACTAGTCTTGACCCCCAGCGGCCCGATGGCCTTGCCAAGATTTCGCCATGACCACAGCACCGACAAGTTCGACCCTCACGCCAGAGCAGGCCCAAGCCCTCATCGCGGCCGCGCCTTCCGGCGGGCAGCATCCGGTCCTTGCCCCATCACCACGCGATGGCCATGGCGCGACGCATCGGCTTCCGGTCTCGGTCGTGATCCTGACGTTCAACGAAGAGCAGAATATCCGCGACTCGCTCGTCTCGTGCGCGTGGTGCGATGATGTGCATGTGCTTGATTCTGGTTCGAAGGATCGCACGGTGGAGATTGCCCGGGCCATGGGCGCGACGATTCACCACCACACGTTCAAGTCGTTCGGCGATCAACGCAACTGGGCCATTGACAACATCCCTTGCAAGCACCCCTGGCACTTTCACCTTGATGCCGATGAGCGCTTCACCCCCGAACTCGTGCAGGAAATGCTCGACCTGCTCGGCCCCGATGGGCTCAGCAACACCCACGCGGCCTATCTCTGCCCGAGCAAGATGATGCTCCTCGGGCGCTGGCTCAAATACTCCGGCGGCTATCCCAGCTATCAGGTCCGCCTCTTCCGCCACGGCAAGTGTCGCTTTATCGATTTCGGTCACGGCCAGCGCGAAGACCCCAAGGGCGAAGTGGGCACACTCGTGCAGCCCTATACCCACTACAACTTCAGCAAGGGTGTGCTCGAGTGGTTCTACAAACACAACGACTACTCCAACCGCGAGGCCGATGAGGCCATCCTGATCCGCTCGGGCGGCAAGCCACGCATCGGCCCGCTCTTCCGCCGCGGCGATTCCACCGGCCGCCGCCGATCGTGGAAAAACCTCTCCTACTTCATGCGCGGCCGCGCCGTCATTCGCTTTATCTACAACTTCATCTTTCGCCGCGGCATTCTCGATGGCATGGCCGGCCTGCACTACTGCGCCATGATCAGCGTCTACGAATATTGGACCGAGCTGAAGATCGTGGAGCGCGCCAAACCCTGGGGCGAAAAGACGCAACGGCTCGTGACCAAAATGCTGCACGACTGACCCGCCCGGTGCCGAGTGCCTGCGATAAGGGTGCCATGGCCACGCCGTTTTGGGCGTGGCTATGCCGATACGTGTGCGCACAAACTCATACAAAACATTACCCTTCTCCTCGTGAACGCATTCCCCAATAAGCCTCACTCACCACCACCGATCAGGCGTCGTCTCAAACGAATAGAAGGGCGCAACCACGCTCGATACCTCACCTTCTCCTGCTTTCATCGGTGTGCCTTTCTTGGTGTGAATCGCACGAGGGTGTGGATGCTCGAAGCGGTCGAGTTGGCAAGACAGATACACAGATTCGACCTCTGGGCTTGGGTCGTTACGCCAG